>NZ_JBEXRA010000025.1:0-132086 GCF_040612855.1 Streptomyces sp. NPDC006332 | reverse complement strand
GGAGGTACTCGGTGGCGGTGAAGGGGGCGCGGCTCTCGTCGGGCGTGACCGAGCGCATGTCGCGGGAGTGGGCCGCCGCGGCCCGGTTGGTGGCCCGCGGCCGTGCTCGCGCAGGCGTCGATGACGATCCTCCAGGTCGTGGGCGGGCTGTGGCTGTTGGGTCAGATCCTGGGTCTCATGGCGCCGAACCTCGGTGTGCCGGTGCTGCTGATGGTGGCCGGGATCATCGGTGGCCCGCTCGTCGAGTGGAGCTGCCGGATCGCGGCACGGGGGCCTGCCAGGCGGTACGGCGCGGAGGCCGAGCGGCGGCTGCGGGAGGCGGCGGCCGGGTGCGGACGGGCCCGGGTGCTGGATCCGGTGGCGGCGGAACTGCTGCGCTACCGGGAGGTTCGGGAGCAGTACGGGCGGGTCGTGGGGGTGAGTGCGGGGGCGAGGTGAGTCCCGCTCCTTCGTTCCCGCCCTCGGGTCCCTCGACCGGGTGACGGAGTTTTCCACAGGCGGTGGGTAATGCACAGCGCTCAGCGGGCTCGGTCCGGCGGAGGCAGTCTGATCTCGCGCGATCACGGCGGACGTGATCGTGGCGGAAGACGGAAGCAGCCGTACGGGACGGGCCCGTAGGCGTGTCCACCCGGCGTGAGCGGCCGGGCGAGGGAGGGGTTCATGATGAACGAGACGATGGTCTGCGCGGTGGGGAACGTGGCGACGCAGCCGGTGTACCGGGAGCTGGCGTCGGGTGCGTCGGCGCGGTTCCGGCTGGCGGTGACGGCTCGCTACTGGGATCGCGAGAAGGGCACGTGGACGGACGGTCACACCAACTTCTTCACGGTGTGGGCCAATCGGCAGCTCGCCACCAACGCGGCGGCGTCGCTCAACGTGGGCGATCCCGTCGTCGTGCAGGGCAGGCTGAAGGTGCGTACGGAAGTGCGCGAGGGGCAGAGTTGGACCTCCGCGGACATCGACGCGGTGTCGATCGGTCACGACCTGGCCCGCGGCACCTCCGCCTTCCGGCGCGCCAAACACGGGGAGGCGGCGGTCGCCGGCGTCGGCGGGCCGCAGCAGCCGGAACCGAGCTGGGAGACACCTCCCGCCGAGTCGGCCGCCCAAAGGCCTCCGGTTCCCGCAGCCGTGACGTGACGTCAGCGGACCGCACACGTCCGACCGAACTGTGCCTTATCGACGAATGTGCGCCGTCTGGCCACGGTGGATTTGTCGACAAACTCTGTTCGGATCCACTGTCGGCGATAACAATTCCGATTCGGATCAGTGGTCCGAGTGCATCACCGGGAAGCGTGGTGCGTCAGGTACCTAGGATGCCGAACGTAGCTCTCGGGGCTTCTGATTCTGCAGGTGGGACCGTAACCCCCCACGTCAACGGGTCCTGCTCGAAGGGGAATTCTGTGTTTTCTTCGTTCTTCGCGCCGTCGCCGCGCAGGCGGGGCGCGGCCCGCCTCGTCACCGCGACGCTGGTGTCCGGTCTCGTCGCCGTCGGCGTGATGGCCGGTGCCAGTACGGCGTCGGCCGACGAGACGATCCAGAACCAGGGCGGGGCGACCGCCACCATAGGCGGCCTGAAGACGTACGGCGACGCCGTGATCCACGACGCGGCCGGTGACCTGACCGTGTCGGCGGGCCTGTTCGAGATGTCCGTCGACGGCGGCGGCACCCTGCAGACGTACTGCGTCGATCTGCACAACCCCACACAGCGGGAGGCCAAGTACCACGAGACCCCGTGGAGCGGCACCTCGCTCGGCGCCAACAAGAACGCGGGCAAGATCCGTTGGATCCTGCAGAACTCCTACCCGCAGGTCAACGACCTCGCGGCGCTGGCCGCCTCGGCGGGCGTCCGCGGCGGCCTCACCGAGCAGGACGCGGCAGCCGCCACCCAGGTGGCCATCTGGCGCTACTCGGACGGCGCGGACGTGGACGCGGTGGATCCGCAGGCCGAGAAGCTCGCGGATCATCTGGAGAAGAGCGCGAGGAACGTGGCGGAGCCCACGGCGTCCTTGACACTCGACCCGCCCGCCGTCTCCGGCCGCCCCGGCGCGCTGGTGGGACCGGTGACGGTGCGCACCAACGCGGCCACGGTGACGGTGACGCCGCCCGCGGACGCCGTCTCGAGCGGGGTGCGGGTCATCGGCAAGGACGGCCGGGACGTCACCTCCGCGGTCAACGGCAGCCAGCTGTTCTTCGAGGTGCCCGAGAACGCGCAGGCGGGCTCGGCCGACCTGACCGTGCAGGCCTCCACGACGGTCCCGGTCGGCCGTGCCTTCACCTCCGAGAGCCGCAGTCAGACGCAGATCCTGGCCGGCTCCAGCGAGTCGACGGTCTCGGCGACGGCGAGCGCGAGCTGGGCCGCGACGGGCGCGATACCCGCGCTCTCCGCGGTGAAGAACTGCACCAAGAACGGCCTGGACATCACCGCGGGCAACGAGGGCGACGAGCCGTTCGCCTTCGAGCTGCTGGGCACCGAGTACACCATCGCGGCGGGTGAGTCCCGCACGGTGACGGTCCCGCTCCAGGAGGACCAGGCGTACGACTTCACGATCGAGGCGGGCGGCTTCGAGAAGCGGTTCGCCGGCGTCCTCGACTGCCGGACACAGGGGAGTGCGGCCGGCGACGTCACGCAGACCCTCAGCGAGCCGAGCCCCGCGACGGTGGGCGGCAACGCGGCGGACGTGAACCTCGCCGCGACCGGCGGCACCTCCGCGACCCCGGTGATCGTGGGTGTCGCCATCGCCCTGGTCGTACTCGGCGGCGCGGCGCTGATCGTCGTACGCAAGAAGCAGGAACAGGGCTGAACGCAGGGACGGGGTTGAACTCAGGACGGGGCTGAGCGCCAGACGATCACGGGCGGGGGCTTCGGGCAGGGGCGTGGGGCTGGGGTGCGTCCCCGCCACCGCCCCGTCCGGCCCGCGAGCCGGGCCGCCCTGGGCCGTCCCAGGTGCCCTGCGGCCACTCGACGACGACCGACCGTGACGGTCGAGCTGTCACGGTCATCGGTGAACCCCCAGCTCACAGCCCCCCGGCCAAACGGGTTAGGACCCAGGGGTGGCGGTCGGGCAAGATGGGGTGTATCTGCCCACTGCCAGATTTCAAGCTGCCGGACGGTTTCTCTTGGCTGAGTACATTTACACCATGCGCAAGACGCGCAAGGCGCACGGCGACAAGGTGATCCTTGACGATGTGACGCTGAGCTTCCTTCCCGGCGCGAAGATCGGTGTGGTCGGTCCGAACGGTGCCGGTAAGTCCACCGTTCTCAAGATCATGGCCGGTCTCGAGCAGCCGTCCAACGGTGACGCGTTCCTGTCGCCCGGCTACACGGTCGGCATGCTCCAGCAGGAGCCGCCGCTGGACGAGTCCAAGTCGGTCCTGGAGAACGTGCAGGACGGCGCCGCCGAGGTCATGGGCAAGCTCAAGCGCTTCAACGAGGTCGCCGAGCTGATGGCGACCGACTACTCGGACGCGCTCATGGACGAGATGGGCAAGCTCCAGGAGGACCTGGACCACGCCAACGCGTGGGACCTGGACACCCAGCTCGAACAGGCCATGGACGCCCTCGGCTGCCCGCCCGGCGACTGGCCGGTCACCAACCTCTCCGGTGGTGAGCGCCGCCGCGTCGCGCTCTGCAAGCTGCTGATCGAGGCCCCTGACCTGCTGCTGCTCGACGAGCCCACCAACCACCTGGACGCCGAGTCCGTGCAGTGGCTTGAGCAGCACCTCGCGAAGTACCCCGGCACCGTCGTCGCCGTCACCCACGACCGGTACTTCCTCGACAACGTCGCCGGCTGGATCCTGGAGCTCGACCGCGGTCGCGCCATCGGCTACGAGGGCAACTACTCCACCTACCTGGAGACCAAGCAGACCCGTCTCAAGGTCGAGGGCCAGAAGGACGCCAAGCGTGCGAAGCGTCTGAAGGAAGAGCTCGAGTGGGTGCGGTCCAACGCCAAGGGGCGCCAGGCCAAGTCCAAGTCCCGCCTCGCCCGGTACGAGGAGATGGCCGCCGAGGCCGACAAGATGCGGAAGCTGGACTTCGAGGAGATCCAGATCCCGCCGGGCCCGCGCCTGGGCTCCATCGTGGTCGAGGTGAACAACCTCTCCAAGGCCTTCGGGGAGAAGGTCCTCATCGAGGACCTGAGCTTCACGCTGCCGCGCAACGGCATCGTCGGCGTGATCGGCCCGAACGGCGCCGGCAAGACCACCCTGTTCAAGATGATCCAGGGCCTGGAGACGCCGGACTCCGGTTCGATCAAGGTCGGCGAGACCGTCAAGATCGCGTACGTCGACCAGGGCCGCGAGAACATCGACCCGAAGAAGACGCTGTGGGCCGTCGTCTCCGACGAGCTGGACTACATCAACGTCGGTCAGGTGGAGATGCCCTCCCGGGCGTACGTCTCCGCCTTCGGCTTCAAGGGCCCGGACCAGCAGAAGCCGGCCGGGGTGCTCTCCGGCGGTGAGCGCAACCGCCTCAACCTCGCGCTCACCCTCAAGCAGGGCGGCAACCTGCTGCTCCTCGACGAGCCGACCAACGACCTCGACGTCGAGACCCTGTCGAGCCTCGAGAACGCGCTGCTGGAGTTCCCGGGCTGCGCCGTGGTCGTCTCCCACGACCGGTGGTTCCTGGACCGGGTCGCCACGCACATCCTCGCCTACGAGGGCGAGTCCAAGTGGTTCTGGTTCGAGGGCAACTTCGAGTCGTACGAGAAGAACAAGATCGACCGGCTCGGCGCGGACGCCGCACGTCCGCACCGCGCCACCTACAAGAAGCTGACCCGGGGCTGATCGATCTTGCGGCACATCTACCGCTGCCCGCTGCGCTGGGCGGACATGGACGCCTACGGGCACGTCAACAACGTGGTCTTCCTCCGCTACCTGGAGGAAGCCCGTATCGACTTCCTGTTCCGCCCGGACAAGGACTTCCAGCAGGGGTCGGTGGTGGCGCGCCACGAGATCGACTACAAGCGGCAGCTCGTCCACCGGCACGCGCCCGTGGACATCGAGCTGTGGGTCACCCAGATCAGGGCGGCCTCCTTCACGCTCACCTACGAGGTCAAGGACCCGGACCAGGTCTACGTGCAGGCCTCGACGGTGATAGTGCCCTTCGACTTCGAGGCGCAGCGTCCGCGGCGGATCACCGCGGAGGAACGTGAGTTCCTGGAGGAGTACCGGGACGACGCAGAAGGGGAGGCCGTCGCCGCATGACGGTGCTCCACCTCGCCGACGAAGGGGAGGCCGCGGACCTCGCGGCCTTCCTCTCCCGGCTGATCCACTACGACCGTGGGGCCGCGGTGCGTCTCCAGGCCGCCGGGACCGCGCTCGCCGTCTTCGGCCGACCACCGTCCTTCGAGGTGCTGGCGATCCGTGCGGTGCGGCTCGACAAGCCGTACGAGAACGGGCTCGATGTCACGCTGGACGTGACCGTGTCCGCGGGGGAGTTCCTGGAGTCCGTCGACGAATCGGCGGGCACGGCCGTGGTGCCCGCCCCGGTCACCGGCCCGCCGTGGGCCGGCGTGCTGCCGCCGCGCGGCGGCTGGCGGGCCGAGCCCGGACTGCCGGAGCCGGACGAACTGCGGGCCATGGTGGCCGCAGGAGTCGCCGAATTCCGTTCCCGTACACAGGAGTTGGCCGAGGAGCGGCGTACGCGGGCCGAGCTGGACCGGATCGGGCGGGAGATCTGGTCCCGGACGGTCGGGACGACCGGTCTGCCGGTGCGGGCCGTGCACGCGGCGCAGTCGCTGGGGTTCCTGCGGCCGACGGGGAGCGCGGGGGCGCCGGCGCTGATCTCGTCGGGCGCGTGGCTGAGGCTGCGCACGCCGTACGGCTCGATCGCCGTACGCAGGGCGGGGCTTGGCGCGCTGGACGTCAGCGTGCGCTGAGGGCGGGGAGGCCTTGGTTCACGGAGCAGGCCTTGGTTCACCGAGCAGGGGTCGCGGACGCTGATCAGTCGCGGGCGTCGTCGTCCGGCCAGACGCCGATGTGGTCCGGTTCCAGTTCCAGTGCCACGCGATCGCGCATGCCCAGGGCGCGGGTGTAGTCGGCGGGCAGCTGGAGGCGGCCCGCGCGGTCGAGCATGGCGTACTCCCGTGCCACGACCGTCTCGTCGCCGGTGGTCGCGTCGACCTCGCTGCGGCGCAGGACCTCCGTGGAGGTGCGGCCGTCGCGGATGGCGACCGTGCGGCGGACCTCGTCGGCGACCGCCTGGTCGTGGGTGACGATCACGATGGTGGTGCCCAGCTGCTCGTTCGCGCCGCGGAAGGCGGCGAAGATCTGTTCCGCGGTGTGGGAGTCGAGTTCGCCGGTGGGTTCGTCGGCGAGGAGTACCGCGGGGTTGTTGGCGAGGGCCACGGCGATGGCGACGCGTTGTTGCTGACCTCCGGACATCTGGTACGGACGGCGGTCCCGGCAGTCCGCCACCTTCAGCAACTCAAGGAGTTCCAGGGCGCGTTCGGAGCGGGCGCGACGGGCCCCGCGGGTGCAGGCGGCGCCGGACAGCTGCATCGGGAGGGCGATGTTCTGGGCGGCGGTCAGATAGGGGAGGAGATTGCGGGCGGTCTGCTGCCAGACGAAGCCGACGACGTCGCGGCGGTAGGCGAGGCGGTCCTTGGCGGTCATGGTGAGCAGGTCGCGGCCGGCGACCCGGGCCGCGCCCGCGGTGGGGGTGTCGAGGCCTGCGAGGATGTTCATGAGGGTGGACTTGCCGCTGCCGGAGGCGCCTACGAGGGCCATCAGCTCGCCCGCACGCACGAGGAGGTCGAGACCCTGGAGGGCTTGCACCTCCACGCCGTCCGTGCTGAAGACGCGGACCAGGCGGTCGCAGGTGATCAGGGCGTCGTGGCCGTAGGCGGGGGCGTTGCGGGCGGAGGTGGCTCGGTCGGCCAGGTCGGTGAGGGTGGGGTTCGTCGTCATCGGGGTCTCCTTGGCCGGTGCCCTGGGTTTCGGCTGAGGGGCGTGCCTTCTCGTCGTGCCGGGAGCCACTCCGCCCGCGCGTCCATCCGCGCGACGGTCCGTACGCCGGTGGGCTGTGTCATCGCTCGCCTCCCGCTCTCAACTCCCGTACCGATCCCCGCCGTCCGGACCACCACGCCTGAGCCGCGGCGACCCCCGTCGCGAGCAGCAGCACCGAAAGGGCGGGTACCACCAGGGACACCGCGTCCGCCCGCAACTCGGTGTTTCCCGAAGGGGACCCGGCCGATGCCAGCGCGATGGTCGTCAGGTCGATGCCGGGGGACAGGAGGCGGATCGTGGCCCACCCGGTCAGGATGCCGCCCACCGCCGCCAGGGTCGCCTGGGGGAGGGACTCCAGGATGAGGAGGCGGCGGCCCTGGGCTCGGGTGAGCCCCATGGTGCGGAGGCGGGCGAGGAGGGCGGCGCGCTCGGGGGCGGCGCGCAGGAGAGTGAGGAGGAGGGCCAGGACGGCGTAGCCCGCGCCGACGGCCACCGCGGCCGCGTAGACGCGTTCGCCGCCGGACTGCAGGGGTGAGTCGACGTACCGTGCGCGTTCCTCGGCCCGCAGCCGCACGGACCCGAAGTGCCCTGCCGTCCGGCGTAGTTGGCCCGCGTCGAGGTGCTCGCCCGTCACCAGCAGCGCGGTCGGCCGGGCCGCCCCGGCGCTCAGTCCGGCCCGGTCCACCACCAGGAACCCGGTGCCCGACACCGCCGGGGTCCGCTCCCGTACGAGGGCGATCCGGACGGTGATCGAGCTGCCGTCCGCCAGGCGCACCGGGAAGGGCCGGGTGCCGTACGTCCGGGCGGTGGCCGGGGAGGCCAGGGCGGGCAGCGGTGCCCCGGTGGACGCGGGGCGCCCCGACGCCCCGTCCCGCCCTGCCGCCCCTCCGCCCGCCAACTCCCCCGAGTCGAACGCCCCGAGGCCCGTCCGGGCCGCCAGCGCCGCGTAGGCGGCGGGGTCGGCGCCCACCAGCGGGACCGCGGTCGGGCCGTCGTCCGGCTTGGCCTCGTAGTCGATGCCGACCTCGGTCAGCGCGCGGACGCCGGGTGAGCTGCGGATCCGGTCGGGGAGGGCGGCCGGCAGCGGATCGTCGCTGTCGACGCGTGCGTCCGCGCCGACGGACCGCAGCGCCGCCTGGTCGCGGGCCTCACCCACGCCCGCCAGGGCCGAACCGCCGAAGGCGGCGGTGGTCAGGGCGGTCAGCAGCGCCAGCAGGGGCAGTACAGGGGACATGGACGTACGGCCCGCCCGCGCGAGGGAGAGGTGTCCCACCGCGCCCCGCAGCCGGCCGGCCGGGCGGGCCAGCGCCCGCAACGGCAGCGGGTGCAGCCGGACCAGGACCAGGGCGGCGATCACTCCGACCAACACCGGTGCCAGGGAGACCAGTTGGTCCCCCGCGGAGCCCGATGTGCCGCGTCGGCGCAGGGTCTCGACCGCTCCGGTCGCCAGCACCAGCAGGGTGAGTTCGGCGACCGTACGGCGTCGGGAGGGGCGTACGGACACCACGTCCGCGCGGTGGCCGTGGACGCGTACGACCCGGTGCGCGGCGGCCGCCCGCAGCGGCAGGGCGACGCAGCCGACGGCCGTGACCGTGGCGGCCGCGGCGATCGCGTACCCGGCGCGGTCCGTGCGGACCGCGAGCAGCGCGGCCAGCAGGCCGGCGGCGCCCGCGGGCAGCGCCACCATCGCCGTCTCGGCGCACAGCCGTCCCACCACGGACCGCAGGGACGCGCCGCGGGCGCGCAGCAGGGCCAGTTCGGTGCGGCGGCGGTCCGCGGCGAGGCCGCCCGCCATCAGCAGGACGACTACGGCGACCGTGCCGGCCCCGGTCGCGGCGACGGCGACCAGGGGCTGGACGCCGGCCCGCAGCCCGTCGTAGGAGGTGAGCACGTCGTCGAGTTCACTGCTCGCCTGAATGAGTCCGTCGGCGGTCGTGCGGACCGCCCGGAGGCCCGGTCCGGACTCGAGGGAGGCGACGGCCGTCTTCAGGCCCGCCGTCCGGTGGGCGTGCAGAGCCTCGGGGGCGGGGGCCAACTGCCAGTAGCGTTCGGGTTGTCCGGCCGTGCCGAGCAGGGCGGGGGCCGCCTCGGGGGTGAGCAGCAGCGCGCCGAGCCAGTAGGTGAGCTCCGATCTGGGCAACCGGACCAGGGCGGGGGTGCGCAGCAGGGACCGGGTGGACCAGTACGCGCCGGACGCGTCGCGCGGGGCGACGATGCCGGTGACCCGGACGGCGAGCGGGTCGCGGGACACCCCCGGTACGTGGATCACCGAACCGACCTCGATGCGCAGGTGCTCGGCGGTCTCGACGGTCACCGCGGCCTCGACCTGAGCCGTCGCGGCGGTCACCGGACCGGTGGCGCGCGGCAGACGCCCCTCACGGGCGCGCGCGTGGTCGGCGAGGCCGTGCTGGGCGACGAGGGAGACCCGCGCGGGCAGCCCGCTGGGCCGGGGCAGCCACGGATCGGAGGTCTCCGGGTCGTCGGTGGTGCGCACCCCGTACGTCGACTGGGCGCGGTCGACGACGAGCGGCGCCGGGACGGCGGCCAGCACCTTGGCGTACTGGCGGCCCAGGACCCCCGGGCGTACGGCGTCCTCGCGGCGCGGCTGCGGCAGCCCGAGGTCGGGCTGCGGGGCGTACAACTGCAGGCTCGTCCGGCCCGGGTTCGCCCGGTCGACGGCGGTGCGCAGGCCGGCGTCCTCGTACCGGTCCACGGCGCGCGGGAACACGGCGGCGAGGCACGCGGTCAGTGCCACCAGCAGCGCCAGAGCGCAGGTTGCACCGGGGAAGGCGCGCAGCCGGGTGCGGATCCAGGGGGCCACGACCGGGGTCACCTCACTCACCTCCCGTTTCCCGCAGGGAGGTCGCCGGATCCGCCCGGCGTACCGCGAGGGCCGCCGTGACCAGCAGCGGAGTGACGGTCACGGCCGTCAGCAGCGTGGCCACCCGGGTGAGGGGCAGCTCGACCAGCACGTAGGGGACCGGCCGGGCGGCATCCGAGGTCAGCACCACCAGCGGGATCACCGCCCGGGTCAGCACGGTGCCCAGGGCCACGCCTACCAGCAGGGCCAGCGCCACCAGGACGCCCTGCTCGACCGCGATCGTCCGGGCCAGCCGGCGGCGCGGGGCGCCCAGGGCACGCAGCACCGCGAACTCGGCGCCCCGCTCCCGCAGCGACCCCACCGCGCTCACCGCGAACCCGACGGCCGCAAGCGCCGCGGCCGCGCCCGCCGCGGCGGTGAACGCGGCCTCGGGGCCCGCGCCGAAGGGGTCGTCGCGCAGCTGCTCGGCGATCTCGTCCCGCACCACCACCCGCGTGGGGTCCATGTCGGGGTCGGACCGCAGGGCCGCGGCGACCCGTGCCGCCTGGCCCGGCGTGGTCCGCAGCCACCACTCGGTGGGCGTGACGCTCTCGCCGTGACGGGTCTGCAGCACCCGGTTCACGGACCGCAGATCGACCAGGAGCGCCCCGCCGCTCGACTCGTCGGAGGTGGTCGGCAGCGCCCGTATCGCGTGGGTGATCCGCACCGGCACGGTCTCGCCGCCGAGCGTCACATCGACGCGCTGCCCGGGGCGCGCGCCCGCCGAGGCGAGGAACCGGTCGGTCGCCAGGGCCGTGACCTCGGCCGGCTCGGGCTGTGCGACCTGCAGACGGACCGTCAGGGAGGTGCTGTCCCAGGAGGACTCGACGGGGACGTAGCCGGTGCCGTACTCGACCGCGGGCGGTCCCGAGGCGCTCACCCGTGGCCGGGTCGGGTTGGTGCGCGCGTCCGGCGAGGACGCCCGGCTGTCGCTCCGCGAGACGGCCGTCCAGGCGGTGGGCAGCGACACCGGGCGCGCGGCCCCGTCGACGGGCAGGGACGTCAACTCGTCCAGGGAGAAACGCTGTTGGTCCGGCCGGCCGGTCGGCTGGGTGGTGACCAGGCGCAGGCCGGTGAGGGTCCATGGGCCGCCGGAGACGGGGACCTCCAGGATGTGCCGGCGGTTGTCGGCGGGGAGCTTTCCGGCCCCCAGGCGGTACGGGGTGCCGTGGCTGTCCTCCAGGGTGACGGCCACGTCCGCCGCCTGGGAGGACGAGGGCGGGGACGAGGAGCGCAGGGTCACCGCCAGCCGCAGCCGGGCGGTGTGCGCCGGTACCCGCGCGCCGTTCGTCCGCGTGTCCCGGCCGAGCCCGGCCACCAGGGGACGCACCGGCCCGGGGGCCAGGTCGGCGCGCATCAGCACGTCGTCCGCCGCGTACGCGGTGTCCAGCGCCAGCACCGTCGCCGTACGGTTGTCGGCGAGCGGCAGCGACGTACGGACCGCGGGGGCGGCCTGTGTGACGTGCGGGAGGGCAGCGTACTGCTCGGTGCGTCCGGGGCCGTCCTCGCCGGCCGAGAGCACCCGCAGCGGCACACCGGCCCGGAAGTCGGCCTGGTCGTCCTGCGATCGGTCCCAGGAGGCGCCCTGTCCGATCGCCAGCAGGCCCAGCGCCACGGCGAGGACCAGCAGCAGCACCGGGCCCGCGCCGCGCATCGGGCGGCGGGCGATCTGCCAGCCCGCGAGCGCCGCGGTCAGCCCGCGCCCGCCGGTGGCCCGGCGTTCGGCGAGGCGGGCCACCGGCGGCAGCAGCCGCAGCGTCAGCACCGTCCCGGCCAGCAGCGCCAACGCGGGCGCCGCCACCAGCAGGGGGTCGACGCCGAGGGCACCCGACAGGTCGTCGGTGACCGCGCCGGAGGTCTGCCGGTTCAGCTGCCAGTAGGCGACACCGGCGACGGCCAGCAGCCCGAGGTCGGCGCCCGCGCGTACCGGGCCGGGCAGCGCGCGGGCCCGGCGGGCGGCGACGGATCCGGCCTCGGCGGACGAGGTCAGCGCGGGCAGGGTCACCGCCAGCGCACATCCCAGCGCCACGGCCGCCGCCACCAGCCACACCCCGGGCCGCCCGCCGGCCGGCAGGTCCAGCCGCAGTCCCATCCGGGCGAGCGGCCCCTGCCCCGCCAGCAGACGGGCCAGCGGGCCCGCCAGGAGAGGCGCGCACACCAGCGAGGGGACGGCCAGCAGCAGCGCCTCGGGCAGGGCGAGTCCGGCGATGCCACGGCGGGAGGCGCCGCGGGCCCGCAACAGCCGGGTCTCGCCCGCGCGTTCGGCGCTCAGCAGCCGGGCCACCAGCAGCAGGGCACAGCCCGCGAGCAGCACCAGCTGGAGGGCGACGATCAGCAGCGTGGAACGGGAGACCAGCAGGGAACGGTTCACGCGGTCGAGGACGTCCGGCAGCCCGGTGGTCACCGCGGTCGAGCCGCCGAATACGGACCGCGCGCGCAGGGCGGCACTGCCGTCGCGGGCCGCCTCGCGCAACGCGTCGATCCGGTCGGTGGTCAGCGTGGCGAAGTCGGCCGAGGCCAGCCAGGCCGACTGCCCGGCGCTGACCTTCCCGCCGGTCAGCACTCCGGGATCGGCAAGGAGGGGGCCGTACGTCGTGAAGTCGACCTTCTTGACGCCACGGCCGCGCAGATCGTCGAGCCGCCAGTACGGGGCGTCCGCGCGGGCGGGCCGGTAGACACCGGTGACCGTGACGGAGACCTTCGGGCCCCCCAGCCGGTCGGTGACGGTGAGACGGTCACCGGGGCCGAGTCCGAGGAGGTCGGCGGCGGTCTGCGGGAGGGCCGCCTCGACGCCCCGGTTCGCCTCCACGCCCCGGTTCGCCGCGCGGGGAAGCCGCCCGGCGACGATCCGTACCTGGGTCCGGTCCAGTGCCGCGAAGTGGGTCAGGTCCGGTTCCCCGGACCGCTCGGCGCGCGGCCCGAGCGAACGGGGCAGGGCGTAGGGGCCGGACCGCACGAGGGTGCGCACCGTCACCGGCAGCCCGTCGAACGTGGTCCGGGCGGCCTCGCGTACGGCGCTGTCGGCGTCCTCGCGACCGGCCGCGGGCACGTCGGCCCGGACGATCAGCGCGGTGTCGGCGGCGTTGCGGGGGTCGAGCAGGGAGTGGCGCAGGGCCGCGTCACCGATCGCGCCCGAGTACGCGGCGAGGGTCGCCAGGACCGCCGTGGTCAGCAGGACGGTGAGCGTCGCGGCGGCGAGCAGCAGCCGATGCGCGCGTGCGCGCAGCAGGACGAACCTCGCGCTCCCGCCCCACCCCGCCACCCGGCCCCCGCCGTTCCCCGTCGTCGTCCCAGCCCCGGGGGGATCTTGTCAGAGGGAACGGACCGTGGGTAAGCGCTTGTGGGCTGGACTTGACCGGATCGTGATCGAATTCCGGCGTCGGCCGACCGGAATCCGGAGGCTGACGGACGACCGACAGGACCGGTCCGGGTCCGGCCCGGGCCCAGGCCCGTCCTAGTCCGGTGTGTTCACCATCGAGGCGGCCGCGTACTCCAGGTAGTTCCACAAGGTGTGCTCATGCTCCTCGGACAGACCGAGGGAGTCGACGGCGTCCCGCATGTGCTTCAGCCAGGCGTCGTGCGCCGCGCGGTTCACGGCGAAGGGGACGTGCCGCATCCGCAGACGCGGGTGGCCGCGGTTGTCGCTGTACGTGGTCGGGCCGCCCCAGTACTGGATCAGGAAGAGGGTGAGGCGCTCCTCGGCCGGGCCCAGGTCCTCCTCGGGGTACATGGGCCGCAGCAGCGGGTCCTCGGCGACCCCTTCGTAGAAACGGTGGACGAGGCGGCGGAAGGTCTCCTCCCCGCCGACCTGCTCGTAGAAGGTCTGCGTCTGAAGTGTGCCGCGCCGGATCTCTTTCACGCCCTCCATGCTCTCAGACCGGGGGGCCCAGGACTCAAGGCCTAGGACCCCCGCAGGTTCGAGACGGCCGTCCCGGTCCCGCGCCGGGGGCGACGCGGTTGGGCCGACCGCGGGTGGCGCGGCTCGCGTCCCGACGGCTGCCGCAGGAGAGTGGACGTATGGGCGCGCACCTTCTCCGCAAGGATCTGGACGACCTCGCCGACTCGGCGCGGTCGGCGCTGGTGCGGGAGATCGACGCGAGCGGGGCCTGGGCCGCGGACCCGGTGTGGCGGCAGGCCTTCGAGGCGGTCCCCCGACACCTCTTCGTGCCGTACTACTACGTCGGCGTCAGGGGCGGGTGCGAACGCCGGTGGGGCGAGAGCCCCGACCAGAGCGCGCGTGAACGCTGGGTACGCGGGGCCTACGCCGACATCCCGCTGGCCACCCGGCTCCGGGACGGCGAGCTGCTCTCCTCCAGCAGCCAGCCGTCGCTGATGGCGATGATGCTGACCGAGTTGCGGGTGACGGCCGGCGACCGGGTCCTGGAGATCGGCGCGGGCACCGGCTACAACGCGGCCCTGCTCGCGCACCGACTCGGCGACGACAACCTCGTCACCACGGTCGACCTGGAACCGGAGATCACCGAGGCGGCCCGGCAGCATCTGGCCGCCGCCGGGTACCACCCCGTCGTCGTCACCGGCGACGGGGCGCGCGGGGTGCCGGAGCGCGCTCCCTTCGACCGGATCATCGCCACCTGCACCCTGGCGTCGATCCCGCGCGCCTGGCTCGCCCAGTGCCGTCCGGGCGCCCGGATCCTGACCCCGTTCGGCACGGGTCTGATCGCGCTGACGGTCCACGAGCCGGGGGCTACGGGGCTCACCCGGCACGGGAGTCAGGCAGGTGAGGCGGGGAAGGCGGGTCAGGCCGAGGGGCGGTTCCTGCACACGTCCGCCTTCTTCGTGCCGCTGCGCGGCGCCAGGCCCGAGCCGGAGCCGGCCCCGCTGGGCGGGGTACCGCGCCACGCCAGGGACCACGACCTGTTCCGGTTCCTGCTCACCCTGACCCGCGGCAGCCTCGCTCCGCAGGAGGCGTACGCGCTGTGGGAGCGGGAGGGCCGACCGCAGCGCGAGCGGTACGGCATCACGGTCAGCGGCGAGCGCGAGTGGGCGTGGCTGGACGACCCGGAAGGGCCGTACGCCTGGCCCCTCACGTGAGGTGAAGGTGCCAGGCGGACAGCGGTAAGCCGGTCGGGCTCAGCCGCGCCGGACGGTGATCGTTGTCCAGGCGCCCACGTGCACCCGGTCGCCGTCCTGCAGCGGCACCGGCACGAAGGGCTGGATCGGCTCCTCCGAGCCGTTCACCGTCGTACCGTTCGTCGAGTTCTGGTCGACGACCGCCCAGGTGCCGTCCGGCTGCTGCACCAGGACCGCGTGCTGGTGCGAGACGCCCGGGTCCTCCGGCGGCACCGACAGGTCGATGTCGGGGGTGTCGCCCGTGGAGTGACGGCGGCGGCCGATGGTGACCTGGTTGCCGGACAGGGCCCGCTGCTGCTCGGGCGAGAACGCGGGCAGGTTGAGTCCCGCGGCCTCGGGGCCGGAACGCTGCATCATCGCCATGAAGTAGTCGCGGTCCGGGCCGATGGTCGCCGTCCACGTCGACGGCTGCTGCTGGCCGGGGCCGGGGCCCTGCGGAGAACCGGGCTGCGGGTACCCGTAGCCGCCGCCGGGACCCTGACCGGGCCCGGGGCCGCCCGGGCCACCAGGGCCGCCGGGGCCGGTCGACGGCGGTGAGATCACCCAGTCGTCGTTGCCGCCGCCGAAGGACGGGCCGCCCTGCTGGGGCCGGTTCTCCTGCGGGTATCCGGGCGGTGCCGAAGGGCCGGGGCCGGGCTGCTGGAACGCCTGGGGAGCTTGGGGTGCCTGGGGTCCGTTGCCGGGACCGCCGGGACCACCGGGTCCGCCGTAAGGGCTCGGCCCGGGCCGCGACGGGTCGCCGAAGGGACCGGGCGCGCCGGGACCGCCCGGACCACCGCCGGGACCGCCCGGACCACCCTGACCCTGACCGCCGGGGCCGCCGAAGCCGCCCTGGCCACCGGGACCGTTCGGACCGGGGCCCTGCGGAGAACCGGGCTGCGGGTATCCGTAACCGCCGCCGGGAGCCTGACCGGGCCCGGGGCCGCCCGGGCCACCAGGACCGCCGTAACCGCCCTGACCACCGGGATTACCCGGACCACCGGGACCCGAAGGACCACCCGGACCAGAAGGTCCACCGGGACCCGAAGGACCACCGGGGCCTCCCGGACCCGAAGGCCCACCAGGACCCGAAGGACCACCCGGACCACCGAACCCGCCCGGACCGCCCGGCCCCGCAGGACCGCCAGGACCACCGAACCCGCCCGGACCGCCAGGGCCACCAGGCCCGCCAGGACCACCGGAACCGGGCCCGCCCGGACCGCCCGGCCCCGGCGGGTTGCCGAACGCCGGACCCGGCGGGATCGGCTCGGCAGGCCGGTTCACCTGCGAGGGGCGCGAGCTCTGGTAGTCGTAGCCGTCACCGCCGCCGTACGACTGGCCCGGCGGCTGCTGGAAGCGGCCGGCCGGGTTGGGGCCGGGCGCGGCCTGGGGCGGGGCGGCCGGGGTGTACGAGGTCGCCGTGTTGGTCAGGAAGTTCCACCGGCACTCCTCGCAGAACGGCGCTCCGCCCTCGCGGGGGGTACGGCACTGCGGGCAGAGTTCCGGCTCGGGGTCCGGTGCGGACAGGTGCGGCGGGCGTCCGCCGGGCTGACCGGGCTGGGTGGCCTGGGGCGGCGGGAAGCCGTACCCCCCGCCAGGGGGCGGTGGGGGCGCGGCACCGGCCATGCGGTGACCGCAGACCTCGCACCAGTCGTCGGAACCCGACTGGTGTCCGTTCGGGCAGGTCGGCATGTCGGCGCTTCCCCCTCTCCTTGTCCGGTCGCGACGACCGGATTTCTCCAACCCCAAGGGGTCAGGCTCGCTGTTTTTCGGTGCTTCACATGATCGTGCTGTGTCACTTCTTCACACGAACAGTCTTGGTCGACCGTGTTTCGAGAGTCATCTCGTCGGCGTCCGCGACCTTCGCCTTCAGTCGCACAGTACCTGTCGTGGCGTCGACCACGTCCACCACCTTCGCAAGCAGTTTCGCAGTATCCGCGTTCCCGGAGTCGCTCGCGAGCTGAACGGCCCGGCCCAGTTTGGCCGTTGCTCCATCCATATCTCCCGCTTTGCGAAGGTCCAGACCCTGTTGGATGGCTTGTGCCAGTTCTGCCTGGCCGGTGTAGTGGGCGACCTGGGGGTTAATGGAGGTCGAGGCGACCATGTCGTCGGTCCACACGGCCCGTACCAGGCCCTGGGCACCGAGGTTGTGGACCGTCCCGTCGGCCTGCGGGACCACCAGGGAGATCCGGGCGGCGAGCATCTCCTGGCCGAGGTCGGCGACCGGGACCTCGACGCAGACGTGGTAGTCACGGGACTCGTCCCCCCAGGATCCGGTGGGGTAGTCCCCGGCGCGCGGGCCGGCCTCCGTGCGACGGTCGGTGAGCTCCTCGACGGTCGGCGCGACCTGCTTGACGAACTTCACGGTGGTGCCGACGGGGGTCCACAGCCGCAGAGCGACGTCCGCGACCTCCTTGCCCATGGCCGTCTCCATCATCCGCGTGAAGTCGGCGGCGAGCGCGGCCGGGTCGGCGACGATGTCGGCGGTGCCGAGCAGCGCCGAGGCGATCCCTGTGACTTCTTTCACTTCCCAGTCGGTGCCCACGCCGCGGGCGTCACAGGTGAAGCGGCCGGCGCAGGCGTCCAGGGAGGCCTTCAGGTCCTCGGGCGACTCGTGTTCGTTGCGGCCGTCGGTGAGCAGGATGCCGTGGCGGATGGCGACGTCCGCGGAGGACAGCAGCTGGTCGGCGAGACGCAGCCAGGTGCCGATGGCGGTGCCGCCGCCCGCGCTGAGCTTGCGCAGGGCCTGCTTGGCCTGGTCGCGGGTGGTCGCGTCGGCCACCGCGAGGCGGCCGTTGCCCGGATAGACCTCCTTGGCGACGTGCGTGCCGCCGATCACCGCGAAGTGCACACCGTCGCGCAGGGTGTCGATCGCGGCGCCCGTCGCGTCACGGGCGTTGCGCATCTTGGTCGGCGGATAGTCCATCGAGCCCGAACAGTCCACCATGATCGCCACCGCGGCGGACGGGCCCTGCCCCGGCGCGTAGAGGTGGGGCGCCGAGACCGCGCTTCCGACCGTGCCGCCGCCGGTGGAGGTCACCGTGACGATCGCGTTGACCTCGCGGCCGCCCTCCGGCAGGTACTCGTTCTGGTACACGTCCACCGAGAACCGTGGCGCGTTCGACTTCGAGAAATTGGCCATGCCTGATCGACTCCCCCTCGAACCCCGCCGGGCGGGGCGATGACTGTGGACGGACCGGTCCCCTCCGGTCCGTCAGACTTCCCCGTTGCTGCGCGAGGCGTACGCGACCCCTCAGGCCGATCCTGCCCCCTGCGGCGGGGCGGGGAACGGCAGGACGGCCACTGTTACGTTGTCGTGGCCCCCGCCGTCCAGGGCGTGACCGACCAGGACCCGGGCGCTGTGCAGGGGGCGTACCGCCGCGTCCAGCGGCAGCACCTCCGCCATCTCCTCGGCCGCCTCCGCGTAGTTCCACAGGCCGTCCGTGCACACCACGACCACTCCCGGCCGGTCCGGCTTGAAGGAGGCGGTGTGCGGCTCCAGTTCGTACGCGTCCGCGCCGAGCCAGCCGGTGATCGCGTGGGCGCGCTCGTCGGCGTACGCCTCCGCCTCGTTCATCAGGCCCGCGGCGACCATCTGCGCCGCCCACGAGTCGTCCTCGGTGAGCCGGGCCGGGGGAGCGCTGCGGTCCACCGGCACCCAGTAGGCGCGGCTGTCTCCGACCCAGCCGACGATCAGCAGACCGGATGTCACCACCGCGCCGACCAGGGTGCAGGCGGGGGCGTTCTGGTGCGGCGCGTGCTCGCGTGCCGTGGCGGGCTCGTCGGCCAGCGAGTTGACCGCGCCGGAGGCGGCGACGATCGCGTCGTGCATGGCCTGCTGCGGGTGCGTGCCGCGCGGCAGGGCCGCCAGCAGCGCCTCGCTCGCCACCCGGGACGCGGCCATGGAGGCGTCGTCGGGGCGGGTCGCGGAGGACACGCCGTCGCAGACGACCGCCAGCACCGCGGGCGAACCGTCGGGCAGCGTGGCGTACCCGAGGCCGAACGCGTCCTCGTTGCGGTGGTGGCGCCGGCCCCGGTCGCTGACGGCGGCGACCGGACCGTACTCCTGCTCCATGTGGTCGCGTTCGCGCGGCTGGGCGTGCCCGCAGTTCTCGCAGTAGCCGTCGCTGTCGACACGGCCCGCCCGGCAGGCCACACACACCTGGGTGCCCTCGGCCGGGGTGGGGACACCCGGCGTGACCCGCGGGTCCGGTGCCTGGAGCGGGTAGTCGTCGGGCTCCGCCGGATGGTCGAAGCGGACACCCCCCGTGGCCGGGGACGCCGGAGGCACCGGGGAACCGGTGAGCGGCGGCTGGGGCGGCACCGTGGGCAGGGCGCCGCCGCCCGAGTCGGTGCCCGGGAGATCCGTCGGCAGGTGCGCCGGGGCGGGTGACCCCGCGCCGCCGGCCTCGGGGGCCGCGGGCCAGGGCACGCCGGCGACGCCGCCCGGCGGGGGTGGCGCGCCGCCGTTCATGGCGATGGTCGGGTTGTCGTCCGGCCGTGCGGGCACGGCGGACAGGTCGTATCCGCACGCACCGCAGAAACGGTCACCCGAGTCGAGGGGTTCCTCGCAGCTCGGGCAGGCGGACAGTTGGGGCATCTGCGACATCAACTACACCCATGTCCGGGGGCGGTAACGGTTGGCACGTTCCACCAGGTCGATCCTCTCCTCGCCGCCCGACGCCAGCCGGGCCAGCGTGCGGTACGAACGTTCCAGGCCGAAACGCAGGCCTCGCTCGTCCAGGCCGCTGCCGAGCAGCATCCGTCCCCCGGCGGCCCCGGGCGGCACGGAACCCTGGCCACCGGAGAGTATCCAGTCCAGCGCGCAGCCGAGGACTTCCGCCGACAACTGCTCACGCCGGGCCGGATCCAGACCGTACGCGTCCAGGGCTTCGACCTGACCGGCGGCCGCGGTCAGATCGTCCAGGAAGGGTACGTCGGAAGCGGCCGCGGTGCGTTGTCGCAGCCTCGCCCGTACGGCCGCCACGCGAGCGGCGGTGTAGTGGATGGACGATTCCGGTACCGATTCCAGCGTTCTCACGGCGCTACGACGGTCCCCGGTCGCGAGCTGGACGCGGGCCAGGCCGAAGGCGGCGCTCACATAGCTCGGGTCGGTCGCCCAGACCAGCCGGTAGTACTCGGCGGCGTTGTCCAACTGGCCCAGCACCTCCGCGCACAGCCCCAGCGCCAGCTTGGGGGCCATTTCGCCCGGGAAGGCGTCGTAGATCGCGTCGAAGGCGAGCGCGGCCGCCTCCTGGTCGCCGGTCACCAGGGCGGCCACGCCCCGGTACCAGACCACCCGCCAGTCGTCGGGCCGCTCCCCCTCCAGGCGCAGCAGGGCCTCGTGCGCGGTGTACGTGTCGCCGTTCTCCAGCCAGGCGCGGATCTGCCTGAGCCGGGTCTCGGTCGACGGGGCGGGCGCGGCGGCGAGCGCCCCGAGCAGCTCGGCCGGAGCGGTCGTCATCAGCCCGGCCAGGAACCCGGCGTTCGGGTCGCCGGGGTCGACGTGCGGGACGGGCAACGCGAGTCCCGCGGCGGCGGCGTCGACCGTCCTGACCAGGCCGGGAGCGGCGCCGGTGGAGGCGGGGAGGAGGGAACCGGCAGCAGCGGAGGCGCGGGCGGGGCGCGTCGCCCGCGACCCCAACCGGGACACCTCGCCGTCCAGCTTGGGGAACAACACCGTGTCGGTGACGCGGACTTCGGGCCCGAACAGGGTCGACAGCGCGGGCCGGGCCCGGCCCGTCTGCAGCGACACGACCTCCCGCAGCACACCCGTCAGCTGTTCCGACATCTCCTGGGCGGAGGCGAACCGTCGGGCCGGGTCGGGGTCGGTGGCCCGGACCAGCAGACGGTAGAAGGACTCGTACTGGCGGAAGACCTCGATGTTGTCCGGGTCCGGCAGGGAGTCCACGAAGACGTTCGTGTAGCCCTGGAAGTCGAAGGTGAGGACGGCCAGCGTACGCGCGACCGTGTACAGGTCGGACGCCACGGACGGGCCGACCTCCGCGACCTCCGGCGCCTGGTAGCCGACCGTGCCGTAGATGGCCGACTCGTCGTCGTCCATCCTGCGCACCGCGCCCATGTCGATCAGCTTGAGCTGGTCCTCGGTCTGGATCGCGTTGTCGACCTTGAAGTCGCAGTACAGCAGGTTGCGGCTGTGCAGGTGGCCCAGCGCCTCCAGGGCCTCGATGCCGTACGCGCACCCCTGCTCCACCGGCAGCGGGTCCCGCCTGCCGGTCGGGCCGCGGCGGGCGTTGGCGATCTCCTTGAGGGACTTGCCGCCGACGTACTCCATGACGATGTACCCGTCCAGCGAGCCGGTGCGCTGGTCGAGGTGCTCGACGAAGTTGTAGATCCGGACGATGTTGGCGTGCTCGATCTCCGCGAGGAAGCGCCGCTCGGAGATCGCCGCCGCCATCGCGTCCTGGTCGCCGGTGTCGAGGAGGCCCTTGAGGACCACCCAGCGGTCCGACACCGCGCGGTCCACGGCGAGGTAGACCCAGCCCAGGCCGCCGTGCGCCAGACAGCCCACCACCTCGTACTGCCCGTGTACGACGTCGCCGGTCTTCAGCTTCGGGACGAACGAGTACGGGTGGCCGCACTTGGTGCAGAAACCCTCGGTGCGCCCCGGCCGGTCCCCGCGGGCCCGCCCCACCGGTGCCCCGCAGTCCGAGCGCGAGCAGAACCGCTTGCGCTCGGGCACCTCGGGGTTGTCCAGCACCATCGCGCGCGGATCGGGCCGCGGCACACCCGGCACCTCGACCAGTCCCGCGCCGAGCCGCCCGCGGCTGGACGAGCCCGTGCTCGAACCGGAGCTGCGCACCGACACCGAGCGGCCCGTGGACTTGCCCGACACGGACCGTGACAGCCGCCCCGACACCGAGCGCCGGGACTTCGACGAGTGTGAGGACGTACGCGAACTGCGGCTGCTGGAGCGGGAACTGCTGCCCGACGTCCCCCGGGAGCCCCGGGCGCCGACGGTGATCCCGGTGGGCGGCGAGCCGACCATGCCGGTCGCCGACACGACGGGGGCGAGACCGCAGGTGTCGCAGTACAGCTCGCCACCGCCGACATCCTCGTACGCCCCGCCGCAGCCGGGCCGCTGACAGGCCCGCGGGGTCCGGCTCCCCTCCGCCTCACTCGGCTCCGCCCGGCTCTGCTGTGCCTGGCTCTGCTCGGCTTGACGCTGCTCCGCTCGGCTCTGCTCCGCCTGACTCATGACGGCTCCCCCCTACGGTCCTCGGATCCGTCCTGACCGGGCACCCGTGGTGCGCCGAGCAGTTCGGCGGCCGCCCGCTGGTAGCGCAGGACGGCTTGTTCGGCGACGCGCAGGTCGCAGGGCGCGCTCCACAGCATGCGGCGCGCCGCGTCGTACCGCTCCACCAGGAACGGGTCCTCCGCGAGGCCGTGCCGGGCGACCTTCGCCTTGTACGCGTCGAGGCGGCCGCGCAGTTCCGCGCGGACCGCCAGGGGCTGGGTGACCGCGGTCAACGACTCACGAGCGCGCAGCAGTTCGTCCTCCGCCTTCTGTTCCAGGGATTCCAGGAGCGGGGACAGGCGGTTCCACTGGGCGTGTCTGCGGTACTCGGCGGCGGTCGACAGCTGCTCCTGCAACGCGGTCGGCGGGCCGCTGACCACCGGTACCTCGGTGGCCGCGATCTTCGCCAGGACCTCCCCGCGCGCGGTACGCGCCTCGGCGAGGGTGCGGTCCGCGCGGGAGAGCACGTCCCGCAGTCTCATCAGCCGGGCCTCGGCGTCCTGCCGGACCGTGAGCACGGCGTCGATCTCCCGGCGTACGTCCTCCAGGGCGCGCGCCTCCCGGTCGTAGACCGTGGTGTCCGGTCTGCCGCCGCCGGGGGCCGAACTGCCCTGCGCCGGTACCCAGAACGCCAGCGGGTCCGAGATCACCTGCTCGCGCAGCCGGGTCAGCGTGCGGGTGATCCGCTCCAGGTCGTCGCCGGCCGGGTGCTCGCCCGGGCGCACGCCGACCGAGTGGGCGAGCCGGCGGGTGCGCTGGAGTTCCGCGGCCAGCAGATCGATCCGGGCGGGCAGCGCCGACCAGACGGTGTCGGCGGTGACGACCATGTCGAGCGAGGACGCGTACAACTCGTTCATCCGCTCCACGAGCGTGACCAGCGAGAAACGCTCGCTGAGTTTGCCCGGGCCGCCGTGCAGCGTGGGCGCGTTGGCGGTCGCGGTGGCGGAACCGGCGACGGTGACGGCCTCGCCGCGCAGCAGCTCGGTCAGCTCCACCAGGTCCTCGCGGCTGGACCAGCGGCGCCGGGAGCGGATCTCGCGGCCGGTACGCAACGCGTCCGTGTACGCGTCGAAGTACGCCCACAGCAGCGTGATCGACGCCTCCGCGCCCGTCCAGCGCTCCTTGGTGACACCGGTGAGGTCGGCGCCCTCCAGGAGTCTGCGGCCCGCGTGGTCCTGCAGGGCGAGGAGCGAGGTCTCGATCGCCTCGTGCTCCGCGCCGAGCCGAGCCAGCGCACGGTCCACCTCGTCCCGGTCCATCACCGGCCCGGCGGGGTCCGTGACGCCCATCGATCACCCCTCGCTGCGTTGTGTTCCGACAGTGCTGATGATGCGTCAACCCTTGCGCAGGTACTGCGGTGGTGGCGGCTCGGAGGTGGAGGAGTCCTTGCCCAGTGTCGCCGACAGCCACCTGTCGTACGAAGCCTGCCAGCCGTTCGTCTTGTCCTGGCGGTAGTCCACCAGTATCTGGTTGACCCGGCGTACCAGGTCGTCGGCGTCCTTCTTCATCGCCACCCCGTAGTACTCGACGGTGAAGGGGTCGCCCTTCAGCTCGACCGTGGGGTCCTGCGCGGCCTGGCTCGCGGCCAGCGCGCCGTCGGTGACCACCGCGTCGACCTCACCGAGCTGGAGCCTGACCAGACAGTCGAGTTGGTTGGGCACGGTGGTCCTCAGGTCCGCCGAGGAGACGAGCTTGTGCTCCTGCTGGTCGTCGGTCAGCTTGGTGTTGGCGGTGGAGCCGGTCGCGGTGCAGATCTTCTTCTTCGCGAGCGACTCGTCGTACCCGGTGATCGGCGAGGACTTGGGGGCGAGGACCTGCTGGCCGGTCTCGAAGTAGGGGGCGGAGAAGGCGACGTCGGCCAGGCGGGCGCAGTTGATGGTCATGGTGCGGACGACCATGTCGACGCGGCCGTCCCGGATGGCGGGGATGCGCTGGTCGGTGGGGATGGCCTTGAACTGGACGTCGTTCTCGTCGCCGAGGATGTCCTTGGCGATCCGGTGGACCAGGTCGATGTCGAAGCCCTCCAGGTCGCCGGTGCCGCCGCTGTTGGGGTCGCGGTAACCCCAGCGGTAGCTGTTCTGGTCGACACCGACGATCAGCTTGCGCTTCTCGCCGGTACGGTTCTTGATCGCCTCGATGGTGCTGCCGTCCGCGCCCGACGGGGACAGGGTCTGCTTCTCCGGCGCTTCGCGCATCGCCGGTGTGGGGCAGCCGTCTTCGGCCTTGGCCTGGGTGACCCGGGCGAGGCCCGACCCGCCGGTGCCGACGGAGCCGTCACGCGGCTCGGCCAGCGGCAGCAGCAGCGCGAAGACCAGTGCGACGGCGCACACGACAGCCATCGCCCCCACGCCGCCCCAGCCCCTCAGGCGGGCCCGCAGTCGTCGTCCTTGCATCGTCACGCCCCCTTTCACCGGTACTCCGAAAGCCTGCGCCCGATGCCCAGCACCGCGCCGGCGGCACCCAGGACCGCGAGGACGGCGGCGCCCACCGACAGCCCCGTCATCGCGTCCAGACCGTCACCGGCCGCCTGCTCGAACTGGGCCGTCTCGTGGTCGATCGCCTTGGCGAGGTTGGCGTCGACGCTGTCGAAGCACTCACCGGTCGCTCCCTGGGCGCCGATCACCCCCGCCAGCGCGGCCGCGTAGTTGCCGTTCTCGTCGTTCGCGCGGGCGGCGGTGTGGCGCTTCTTCCACTCCGCCATGTTGCCGACGGCCTTGGTGACCGGCTGCTCGCCCCTCGTGTCGTCGGCGAGCTTCTCCGCCTCGGTGAGGCCCTTGCCGAGGGTGGCCATGTTGGTCTTGAAGTCGTAGTCGTAGGCGTCGACGCTCTCGTCGCCCACCTTCTTGGTCTCGGCGCCGCGCGCCACCAGCGTCAGGTTCTCGTTGCCGCGGGCCTTGAGGGAGGCGATCCGGGCGTCGTGCAGCACGTTCAGCGAGCGGACACCGTCGTCGTAGGAGGCGTCGAGCTCCGCGCGCGCGACGCTGTGGCCGACGACCAGCCAGAGCAGGACCACCGTGGCGGTCGCGGTGGCGGCGACCAGGCCGTGGTTCAACACCCGGTTGGTACGCCGGTAGTTGCGGTGCTGGGCCCAGGCGAGGCCGGTCAGCGCGAGGACGCCCAGGCCGATCGCCGCCCACGGGTAGGGCGTGGCGTCCGCGTAGTCGGCGCGCAGCCGCTGGTTCTCCTTGGTGTAGAGATCCTCGGCCTTCGGGAGCATCTCCTTCTGCATCTTCTCGTTGGCGTACCGCAGATACGCGCCGCCGACCGGGAAGCCCTGCCGGTTGTACGTCCGGGCGCGCTCCACCAGGCCCTTGTACTCGGGCAGCAGCCGGTTCAGATCGGCCACGGTCGCCGCCGCGGGGGAGCCGGGGTCGGAGTTGGCGGCGGCCTCGACGAGGCCCTCGGCAGCGTTGTCTATGTCCTTCTCGTACCGCTCACGGGAAGCCGCCGTCTCCTGGCCACCGGCCAGGAAGCCGCTGGAGGCGGTGGTGTTGGCGTCGGCGAGGGAGCGGTAGATGTCGGCCGCGGCCGAGCTGAGCGGCTGGCTGTTGTTGAGGACGTCGTCGGCGGCGGCCGACCGGTCGGCCGTCTGCCAGGCGGTGACGGCGCCGAAGGCCACGACCAGGAGCGCGAGGAGGGCGCCGATGACGCGCAGCCGGCCCGGCTCCGTGGTGGCCGCGGCGCGCAGGCGGTCGGCTCCCTCGGCGAACGCGGTACGGCGTGCCTGCGGCGGGGGCGCGGGGGGTAGCGGGCGGCCGGGGGCGCCCTGGGGGGCGGGGCGGGTGTACTGGTCCGGTCGGCCCGGCGGCCCCGGCTGCGCAGGCATCGCGGGCACGGTGGGTACGCCCGGTGCCGGTGGTGGCGCCGCGCTGCTCTTCGGCGGGTGTGTCACTGTTTGACCTCCCCCATGGTCATCCGTCGCCGCAAGTATCGCTGGCGGGACTGACATCCGCATCGGCCTTGGCTGGATCTTGATCGGATCGCAGTGCGGAATGCCTGCCGGCGGCTTGACGCGCCCCCTTCACCACCCCTTGCCCATGTATACGCCCTGGGAATGTGTTCGGTTCCCTGCCGGGTGGGGGGTGTGTGCGGGTGCGTTGTGGTCGCGGTCCCTGGGGGCTGTGCCCCCAGACCCCCCGTCGGCCTGAAGGGCCTCGTCCTCAAACGCCGGACGGGCTGGGGGAGCTGGGCTGTGTCCCAGGAGCGCGGTGGGCTTGGGGGAGCTGGGCTGTGTCCCAGGAGCGCCGTGGGCCTGGGGGAGCTGGGCTGTGCCCCAAGAGCACCGGGGGCTTGGGGGAGCTGGGCTGTGTCTCAGGAGCGCCGTCGGCCTGGGACTCAGGTGACGAAGTGGGCCCGCAGGCGCTCGTGGGCCTCCTTCCGTGCCTGTGCTCGGTCCAGTCCCAGTAGGGCCGCTCCCAGTACCGGGGGCGCGGTCACCACGCGGGGGACCGCCTTGGGGGCCCGGGATGCCAGCAGGTCCCGTACGGCGTCGTCGAGCTGGGGGTGACGGGCGGCCAGGACGCCTCCGCCCAGCAGGACCGGGGTCTCCTCCTCCAGCAGGTCGAGCCGGTCCAGGGCCACCGTGGCCATGGTGACCACCTCCTCGGCCAGCCGGTCGACGATGGACCGGGCGATCGGGTCGCCGTCGGCCGCGGTGGCGAACAGCACCGGGGTCAGTTCGTGCTGTCGGACGGGTTCGACGTGTTCCAGGTGCAGGGCCTCGACGAGGGCGTACATGGAGGGGAGGCCGAAGTGGGCGGGGAGGGTGCGCGCCAGCGTCGTGGGGGCGCCGCGGCCGTCCTCCGCGCGGGAGGCGTGCCACAGGGCCTCCTCCGCCAGGCCCCAGCCGCCGCCCCAGTCGCCGGAGATGCGGCCGAGCGCGGGGAAACGGGCGGTGCGGCCGTCGGGGCGCATGCCGACGCAGTTGATGCCCGCGCCGCAGACGACGGCGACCCCGCGTGGCTCGGTGACGCCCGCGCGCAGCACCGCGAACGTGTCGTTGCGGACCTCCGTGCTCGCGCCCCACGCGCGCGCCTGCAGCGCGACCGTCAGCTGCTCCTCCTCCACGGGGAAGTCGGCGTTGGCGAGGCAGGCGGAGACATGGTCGGCCGACTCGACGCCCGCCGCGGCGAACGCCCGCGTCACCGCGTCCGCGACCTTGTCCACCGCCGTCTCCACGCCCACCGCCGGCGGCCGGAACGCCCCGCCGCGGGCCGTGGCGAGGACGGTTCCGTCGGCCGCCACGACCGCGACGTCGGTCTTGCTGTTGCCCGCGTCGACGGCGAGGACGCTTGCGGTCAGGCCCACGCGAGGTGCTCCCGGTTGTGTGCGATCAGCTGGTCGGTGAGGGATTCGGCGTACGCGTACTGGCCGACGAGCGGGTGGGCGAGCAGGGCCCGGAAGACCCGGTCGCGACCGCCGTGCAGGGCGGCTCGCAGGGCCAGGTCCTCGTACGTCGTCACGCTCGCCATCAG
The DNA here is from genome assembly GCF_040612855.1 of Streptomyces sp. NPDC006332. NCBI lineage: Bacteria > Bacillati > Actinomycetota > Actinomycetes > Kitasatosporales > Streptomycetaceae > Streptomyces > Streptomyces sp. NPDC006332. The sequence goes on along the minus strand of NZ_JBEXRA010000025.1, from coordinate 104,482 downwards.
GCCCGCGTACAGCGGGTCCACGGACGGCACGGGCAGCGGGGCCGGCCCCTTGGGGCCCACCGCCGCCTGCACCTCGATCACCGCGTCGTCCGGCAGGAAGGGCAGGGTGCCCCGGTTGTACGCGTTCACCACCTGATAGGTGCTGCCGCCCCTGCCGAGCAGGGACGCGGTCAGGTCCACGGCCGCCTCCGAGTAGAAGGCGCCGCCGCGCCTGGCCAGCAGCTCCGGCTTCTCGTCGAGCGCCGGGTCCGCGTACAGGTCCAGCAACTCCCGCTCCATGGCGGCGACTTCCGCCGCCCGGGACGGCTTGGTGCGCAGCTCCCGTACCACCTCGTCGTGCGCGTAGTAGTAGCGCAGGTAGTACGACGGGACCACGCCCAGACGGTCCAGGAGGGGCCGGGGGAGGCGCAGGTCCGCGGCGATGTCCGTGCCGTGGGCGGTGAGGAGCTTGGGCAGGACGTCCTCGCCCTCGGGGCCTCCGAGGCGCACGCCCGTCTCCCAGGTGAGGTGGTTGAGGCCCACGTGGTCGAGGTGGACGTCGGCGGGCGCCACGCCGAGCATGCCCGCGAACTTCCGCTGGAAGCCGATCGCCACGTTGCACAGGCCGACCGCCTTGTGGTCGGCCTGGAGCAGGGCCCGGGTGACGATGCCGACCGGGTTGGTGAAGTCGATGATCCAGGCGTCCGGGTTGGTGCGGCGGACGCGTTCGGCGATGTCCAGGACCACCGGGACCGTGCGCAGCGCCTTGGCGAGGCCGCCCGCGCCGGTCGTCTCCTGGCCGACGCAGCCGCACTCCAGCGGCCAGGTCTCGTCCTGCTGACGCGCGGCCTGGCCGCCGACGCGCAGTTGGAGCAGGACGGCGTCGGCGCCCTCGACGCCCTTGTCCAGGTCGTCGGTCGTGACGATCCGCCCCGGGTGCCCCTGCTTGGCGAAGATGCGCCGGGCCAGCCCGCCGACCAGTTCCAGCCGTTCGGCGGCGGGGTCGACGAGTACCAGTTCCGCTATGGGCAGGGTGTCTCGCAACCGGGCGAAACCGTCGATGAGTTCGGGGGTGTAGGTCGATCCTCCGCCGACCACGGTGAGTTTCACTGAGAGGTGCCTCGCTTCGGGGCGGTGGGGACGGTGTTCATCGGCCGGGGGTCCGGCCCGCCGCGCGGCGGCAATTGAGGGGAGGGGCCCCCGGGGAACTGCTGCATAGCAGGATCAACCCTTTACGCCGGTAAGAGTGACGCCTTCGACGAACGCCTTCTGGGCGAAGAAGAACACGAGGAGCACGGGGGCCAGGACCAGCACGGTCGCGGCCATGGTGAGGTTCCAGTCGGTGTGGTGGGCGCCCTTGAACGACTCCAGGCCGTAGGACAGGGTCCACGCGCCCGGGTTCTCCGAGGCGTAGATCTGCGGGCCGAAGTAGTCGTTCCAGGCGTTGAAGAACTGGAAGAGGGCGATGGCCGCGATGCCGGGCTTCGCCATCGGGAGGATGACCTTCAGCAGGGTCCGCAGGTCACCGCAGCCGTCCACCTTGGCCGCGTCCACGTACTCGTTGGGGATGGTCATCAGGAACTGGCGCAGCAGGAAGATCGAGAACGCGTCGCCGAACGCCAGCGGAATGATCATCGGCCACAGTGTGCCGGACAGGTCCAGCTGCTTGGCCCAGAACAGGTACATCGGGATGACGACCACCTGCGGGGGCAGCATCATCATCGAGATCACCAGCATGAGCGTCAGATTGCGGCCCCGGAAGCGGAACTTGGCCAGCGCGTACGCCACGGGGACCGAGGAGACGACGGTCAGGACCGTGCCCAGTCCGGCGTAGATCAGGGTGTTCTTCCACCAGGTGAGGAAGCCGGGGGTGTCGAAGACCTTGCGGTAGTTCGCCCATTCCCAGGTGTGCGGGATCAGGTCCCGGCTGAGTGCCTGCGAGTCGCTCATCAGCGAGGTCAGGAAGACAAACACGAAGGGCAGGGTGAAGAAGAGCGCGGCCGCGACGCCCAGGGAGTGGACCGCGATCCACTCCAGGAGCGCCTTGCGGCGGGCCGTGCGCTCGGCGGGCGAGGCGGGCGCCCGCACCTCCACGGGACGGTCCAGTACTTGGGTCATGTCAGTCACCTGCCTGGATGAGGCCGCCCCGGCGCCGCATCAACAGCGCGGTGAACGCCATGGACAGGGCGAACAGGACCAGGGCGACGACACAGGCGGAGCCGTAGTCGAAGCGCTGGAAGCCGAGGTTGTAGACGAGTTGGGGGAGGGTGAGCGTGGAGTGCTCGGGGTAGCCGGGCTGGAACATGGTGCCCGCGCCCTGGATCACGCCCGAGGCGACCTTCCCGGCGACCAGTGGCTGGGTGTAGTACTGCATCGCCGCGATGACGCCGGTGACGACGGCGAACATGATGATCGGCGAGATGTTCGGCAGCGTGACGTACCGGAACCGTTGCCACGCCGACGCGCCGTCCAGCTCGGCCGCCTCGTACTGCTCCCTCGGTACGTCGAGCAGCGCGGCCATGAAGATCACCATCAGGTCGCCGACGCCCCACAGGGCGAGCAGGGTGAGCGCCGGCTTGGACCAGGTGGGGTCGTTGAACCAGCCCGGTGCCGGGATGCCGATCTTCTCCAGTATGGAGTTGACCGGCCCCGTGCCGGGGTTGAGGAGGAACGCGAACGCCATGGTCGCGGCCACCGGTGGGGCGAGGTAGGGCAGGTAGAAGAGGGTGCGGAAGACGCCCGTACCCGTCTTGATCTTTGTGATGAGCATGCCGATCCCGAGCCCGAACAGGACACGGAGGGTCACCATGACGACCACCAGCCACAGCGTGTTGCGCAGCGCGGGCCAGAAGAAGGGGTAGTGCTCGAAGACGTACGTCCAGTTCTTCGTCCCGCTCCAGGTCGGCGGCTTGAAGCCGTCGTAGTGCATGAACGAGAAGTACACCGTCGAGAGCATCGGGTACGCGAAGAACACCGTGAACCCGATCAGCCAGGGCGAGAGGAAGGCGAGAGTGCGCAGCGCCTGTTTCCGCTGTTTCGCGACGAGGCCGGGGGGCCGCGTCGCCCGCGAGGTGTGGAGGGCCATGACTACTTCGCCTGCGCGATGTCCGTGTCGATCTGCGCGGCGGCCTTCTTCAGACCGGCCTTGAGGTCGGTCACCTTGCCGCTCTCGTAGTCGTAGCCGAGCTCCTGGATGGTGGTGAGGTAGACGCCGCCGTTGACGGAGGCCGGGGAGGTGGTGGAGTGCGGGTTCGCGGCGATGTCGAGGAAGGTCTTGAAGCGCGGGTCGTACGTCAGCTTCGGGGACTTCAGGGCCGCGAGGGTGGAGGGGACGTTGTGGATGGCGTTGGAGAAGCCGACCACCGCGTCCGTGTCCGTGGTGATGTACTTCAGCAGCTCCCAGGCCGCGTTCTGCTTCTGGCTGGTGGCGGCGATGCCCGCGATGGTGCCGGTGATGTAGCCCTTGCCGTACTGGTCGGCCTGGTCGTCCGGGACGGGCAGCGGGGCGACGCCGATCTCGAAGTCGGGCTTGGCGTCCATGGCCATGCCCAGGCGCCACTCGCCGTCGAGCTGCATGGCGACCTGGCCGGTCTGGAAGGGGTGCTTCGGACCCCACTCGTCACCGAGGCCGGAACGGAACTTCTCCAGCTTCTTGAAGCCGCCGAGGTCGTCGACCAGCTTCTTCTGGAGGGTGAAGGCGTCGGTGACGGCCGGGTCGGTGGCGATCGTCGACTTGCCGCTCTTGTCGAAGTACGTCGGGGAGAACTGGCCCATGTAGTGCTCGGTCGTGGTCTCCCAGCCGTGGTAGTCCGGCATGAAGCCGAGCTGCTTGTACGTGTCGCCCTGAGTGATCGTCAGCTTCTTGGCGTCGGACTCGAACTCGGACCAGGTCTTCGGCGGGGCGGCGATGCCGGCCTTCTTGAACGCGGTCTTGTTGTAGTAGAGGCCGTAGGCGTCGCCCAGCAGCGGGGCGGCGCAGCGGTTGCCGTCGAACTGGGTGTACTCGCCCATCGCCTTCGGGAAGGTGGTCGCCGGGTCGATGTTCGACTTCTTGAAGAGCGGGTTGAGGTCGACCAGCGCGCCCGAGGAGCAGAACTTCCCGACGCCGTTGGTGGTGAACGACGAGATCACGTCGGGCGCCTTGCTGCCGCCCGCGCGCAGTGCCTGGTTGATCTTGTCGTCGGTCATGTTGCCAACGACGTTCACATGAATGTTGGGGTGGGCCTTCTCGAAGCCGGCGATCAGTGCCTTCACGCCCTTCACCTCGTTCGGCGCGCTCCAGGCGTGCCAGAAGGTGATGGTCGTGTCCTTGGAGGCGTCGTCGGAGGCCGAGGACGCGGACTGGCCCGTGCAGGCCGTGGTGAGGAGAGCGAGGGACGCGGTGAGGGCGAAGGCCGCATTTCGGGCGACCGAGGGGATGGTTGTGGGCATGACGGGATCTCCCTAGGGCCAGGGCGAGGTGATGGTGGGTGGTGCGAGGGGGTGACGCGGTTCAGCGCGAGGTGTCGAAGACCTCGTCGCGGGTCGTCGCGAGCGCGCTCTCCAGCGCGCCGCGCAGTACGGGGTGTTCACGGACGTCGCCCACGACGAGCCGGGGCCGGGGTGCGGCCAGCTCCTCCAGTTCGGCCTGGACGAGGGCGCGCAGTGGCTCCCCGCCCGAGGTGAGCGAGGCGCCGCTGAGGACGACGAGTTCGGGGTCGAGGACGGAGACGAGCGAGGCCAGACCGGTGGCGAGGTTCGTCGCGTAGGTCTGCAGCAGACGCCGGTGGAGGTCGTCGTCGGCCGCCGCGGCACGGGTCACGAGAGCGGCGGCGACCTCGGGGTAAGGGCCCGAGGGGATGTCCTGGACGCCGAGTTCACGGGCCAGCCGGGGGATCGCCTGCGAGCCGGCCAGTTCCTGGTAGCCGCCGCTGTTGGCCTTGGCCACCTGGCGGACCAGGGGGGTTCCCGGCACCGGCAGGAAACCGACCTCGCCGGCGCCGCCGGTCCAGCCCCGGTGCAGCCGCCCGCCGAGGACCAGGGCGGCACCGAGGCCGCCCTCGCTCCAGAGCAGTACGAAGTCGCCGTACCCGCGCGCCGCACCGAGCCGCTGCTCGGCGACGGCGACGAGGTTGACGTCGTTCTCGTACTCGACCGGCATCGGCAGCGCCGCGGCCAGTTCGTCGAGCAGCGTGGGGGAGTGCCAGCCGGGGAGGTGGGAGGCGTAGCGCAGCCGGCCGGTGCCCGGGTCGAAGGCGCCGGGGGTGCCGATGACGAGGCGGTGCAGGTCGTCGCGGGCGAGCCCGGCCGCCTTGACCGCGCCGTCGAGGGCGTCGGTGACCTGCTGGACGACGGACTTCGCCGACCGCCTGCCGGGGGTGAGCAGTTCGTGCGTGCCCACCGTCCGGCCGGTGACGTCGGCGACGGCGGCCAGGATGCGCTCCGGGGTGACGTCGAGTCCGGCGGCGTACGCGGCGGCCGGGTTGACCTCGTAGAGCTGGGCGCCGGGGCCCGGGCGGCCCTCGGTGGTGCCGGTCGCCAGGACCAGCCCCGAGGACTCCAGTCGGGCCAGCAGCTGGGAGGCGGTCGGCTTGGACAGGCCGGTGAGCTTGCCGATCCGGGTGCGGGACAGCGGCCCGTGCTCCAGCAGCAGGTCCAGCGCGGCACGGTCGTTCATGGCGCGCAGGACGCGCGGGGTGCCCGGCGTACCGGCGATTCCTGCCATGGGGTCGACACCTGCCTCTCGGCCGTACAGCTTCCCAGTGATCGAGCCGGGAAGTCCATCCGGCGATGACTGTTAGGAAGGTTTCCTATCTGATGGCCTGGACCATAGGCCCGGTGTCGAGGAGTCGTCAAGAGAGAGCCCCCGCGGCAACGGAGTCGTTACCTGCGGGGGCGGCGGCTGTGCGTGAGCGTTACCTGCGGGGGCGTGTCGTACCCCCGGTTTCGGTTCCTCCGGCTACTTCGGTTACTTGGGGGTCGGCCTCGGCTGGACGATCGGGGAAGCCGCCTCCGCCTGCGGAGACGCCGTGTTGGCGTACACCGAGGGGGCCGCCACCGCGGCCGTAGGGTCGGCGGCCGCCTCGTCCTGGGTCGCGACGGCCGCGCCGCCCACGATCGGGATGTCCGCCGCGTCGAAGGCCCGCTTGATGCGCCAGCGCAGCTCGCGCTCGACGGTGAGGGCCTTGCCCGGCATGGTCTTGGCGGAGACGCGCACCACCATCGAGTCGAGCAGGACGCTGTCCAGGCCGAGGACCTCGATCGGGCCCCACAGGAGCTCGTTCCAGGGCTCTTCCTTGCTCATCTTCTCGCTGACCTCGTTGAGGGTCCGCCGCACCTTGTCCAGGTCCTCGTTCGGGCGGACGGTCACATCCACCCCGGCCGTCGCCCAGCCCTGGGACAGGTTGCCGATGCGCTTGACCTCGCCGTTGCGGACGTACCAGATCTCGCCGTTGTCGCCGCGCAGCTTCGTCACCCGCAGGCCGACCTCGATGACCTCGCCGGAGGCGACCCCCGCGTCGATGGTGTCGCCGACGCCGTACTGGTCCTCCAGGATCATGAAGACGCCGGAGAGGAAGTCCGTCACCAGGTTCCGGGCGCCGAAACCGATCGCCACACCGGCCACACCGGCGGACGCCAGCAGCGGGGCGAGGTTGATCTCGAAGGCGCTGAGGATCATCAGCGCCGCGGTCCCCAGGATCAGGAAGCTGGCCACCGAACGCAGCACCGAACCGATCGCCTGGGAACGCTGGCGGCGGCGCTCCACGTTCACCAGCAGGCCGCCGAGCGCGCTGCCGTCGACCGGGTTCACCGCGCGGTTCATCCGGTCTATCAGCTTGGTGATGGCCCGCCGAACCGCGGCGCGCAGCACCGCCGCTATCACCAGGATCAGCAGGACCCTCAGCCCGATCGCCAGCCATGTGGACCAGTTCTGCTGGACCCAGCTGGCGGCGTTCGTCGCGCTCTCCTGGGCGTCCTGGAGAGACGGCACCGCCGGAGCGGTCGGCGTCCCGGAGGGGGTCGGCGACGGACCGGCGGCCAGTAGGACGGCGGACAAGGACACGGCAGCTACCTCCAGTGCGGCGGTCCGCCCCTCCGGTCGCGGTCAGGGTCGTACGTCCTGGTCGTACGTCGTGTTCAAGGTCACGAAAAGGTCACCGGTGGGGCAGACCCACCACACTATCGGGGCATCGTGTGTGGATCGTTGCGATGTTCGGGGGAGAGAACGCGCCCACCTGGGGATGAACAGGTGGGATGAACCGCTCGTGATTCTGGGGATGTACCAGATGTGGTCGAAAACACTCCCAGCCCGTTACCGGGACATGGTGGCGCTTCCACCAGGCATGAGGGGAGACTGACTAACGAATCGTCCCGGCGCGAGCCACGCGCCGCCGGCGTCCAAGGAGGCCATCCGTGCCGCATGTCCTGGTCCTGAACGCGTCGTACGAGCCTCTCGGCGTCGTACCGCTCCGCCGCGCGCTCATTCTCGTTCTCGAGAACAAGGCCGTGTGCCTTGAGGAGTCCGGCGCCTTCATGCACAGCGCGACCGTCACAGTCCCCGCACCCAGCGTGGTCCGGCTCAAGCGATTCGTACGGGTTCCCTACCGGGGGCCCGTTCCTCTCACCCGGCGGGCTCTCTTCGCCCGTGACGGGGGCCGGTGCATGTACTGCGGTGGCGTCGCAACCAGCGTCGACCACGTCATCCCGCGCAGTCGCGGGGGCAAGCACGTCTGGGACAACGTCGTCGCGTCCTGCCGTCGCTGCAACCACGTCAAGGCCGACCGCCATCTCGTCGAGATCGGCTGGCGGCTGCGCCACAAACCCGCCCCGCCCACGGGCCTGGCCTGGCGCATCATCGGGACCGGGCACCGGGACCCGCGCTGGTTGCCCTACTTGCAACCGTACGGCGCCGACGACGCCATGGCCCGGATCGACGGCATCTCCGCCTGACCACGATCCGGGCTTTTGCGTACCCGGCGGCAATCGGCGCCAATCGGCGGCACCCGGTGATCCCCGGTGACCGCCAGGGCCCCATGTCCGTCCATGGCCTGTGGCGTGGGGCCCGCGTGAGGCGGTCCCTCAGGAGCGCCCGGCCTCCGCCCGCGCCCCCCGTACGACGTACAGCGCCCCGCCCAACACGAAGACGACCGCCGCCGCCGTCCACGCTCCGGTCCCGCCGCCCGGCTGCACCGGCCACGCCCACACCGCGCTGGAGCGGCCGTGCGCACCGGCCGACCCCAGGTACACCGCGCTGACATAACCGAAGGCCGGCAGCCAGCTCAGCCGGGCGCCGAGCAGGGCGGCCGCCGCCGCGGTCAGGCCCGTGCTGCCGAGCGTGTTGCGGATCATCGCGGGGGGACCGAACACGGAGGTGTGTCCGAGCACCGCCACGGACAGCAGGGCCGCGGTGAGCGCGGTCAGCGCCAGGAGGTGGACCAGGCGGCGCCGCCACCAGGGGCTGACCGCCGTACGGTCCAGCTCCTCGGACGCCGAGTACAGGCTCGCCCCGATCACCGCGGCGGCGAACAGCGGGGCCAGCGCCACGATCGGCACCCGCCGCTCCGGATCGAGGTAGGCGTCCAGGCCGTCCGCCGCCCAGACGGCGAGGGCGGCGGTGGTGAGGAGCACGACCAGGGCGCGCGGAACGGTACGCGAGCGGGCGTAGAGAAGCGGGCCGTGGAGTGCGGTGCCGGAGCTCGCGCGGGCGCGCGAGGAAAAGTAGGCGTTCACAGGGTCGGCACCCCCTTCGTGTCGCACCGGTCCGTGGTCGCGAAGTACTCCGACAGCCAGGCGCGGCGCTGCTCCTCGCCCATCGCCTCCAGCCGGGCGCGGGCGGCGACCCTGGCGCGGAGCCTCGCGCGGTCGGCCCCACCCCGTTCGGCGAGCTGCTCGTCGAAGACCTTCTCCAGGGGGCTCGCCGCCAGATAGTGCTCCACGGCGTTGTCGACCGGGTCGAGCCGCGGGTCCGGCTTGTCGCACTCACCGCGCCCGTACAACGCCCACCCGGCCGCCCACGCGTACTCCCGCGGATCGGCCAGTTCGCCCCGCACGACCGCCCGGCCGATCGGCGCGAGCATCGGCAGCTCGACCTCGTCCCGGGCCGGCCGGCCCGCCCTGTCCTCGAACCGCACCGGCAGATTGCGTACACCCTCCAGCCGGCCGGTGATCCCGGACAGGGCGTCCGTGATCTGCGGCAGGAGCTTCTCGAAGCGGGCGTTCACGCAGATCTGCGGGGTGGTGGAGGTGTCGCAGACCTGACGGCGGGCGACCGGGCTGGTGTGCCACAGTCCGTCCCCGGTCTGCACCAGCAGCGTGCCCGCGGCGATGGCGGCGGCCAGCGGCAGCAGCGCGACGGCCCGGCGGCGGGCCGCGTACGCCAGCACCGCGGTGCCCGCGAGACCGCCGGCCCACGCCACCATCGCGAGCGGCTGCCACCACACCGGGACCGAGTCGGTCATCGAGTCAGCGACCGGCGACAGCGGCGCGTAGGAGTTGTTGACGCTGCCGTACGTGAGCATGCCGATGGCGACGTACCCGCCCACCGCCAGCAGCGGTGCCGCGAGCCGCCAGGCGACCAGCCGACCCACCACCTGGCCCGCCACGACCGCCGACGCCAGGACGACCGCGTCCGTGACCAGCGCGACCAGGTACGGGCTGTCCCCCGTGGCGTCGAACCAGGTGGCGAGCAGCGCGAGGCCGGCCGCCGCCGCGTACCCCCCGACCACCCACAGCACCAGCGGCAGCCCCGACGCCAGCAGCCGGGCGAGCGGGCCGCGCGCGGCCGACGCCAGCAGCTCCTCGGTACGGCGTCTGCCTTCGCGCCCGCCGTGCCAGCACCCCGCGGCCAGCGCCAGCGGCACCCCGAGCAGTCCCGCGGCCGTGTGCAACCGCTCGCGGGTCTCGGCCCAGCCGCCCTGCCACTGGTCGGCGTCGGCCCCCAACGCGACCGCGACCGTCAACAGGACGGCGGCACCGGCCCACGGGCCGAAACCGCGGACCACCTCGGCGCGCAGAGGATGTGGCGGGCGTGCTGCGATGTCCCGTCTGCCTTCCGTCACCACGGTCATCGGGACGTCCCTTCCAGCGCGGAGGCCTCGACGCCGGACGTGCGGTGGGCGCGCAGTGCCGCCGTGTAGCCGCGCTCGATCGGGTTGTCGCCGACACCGTCGGCCGCCTCGCCGAGCGCGCTCAGCGACTCGGGCGTACCGCGATAGGCGACCCGGCCCGACTCGACGAGGGTGACCTGCGTGCAGGCCGCCGCCACGTCCTCGACCAGGTGCGTCGAGACGATGACGGTGGATGAACCGCCCAGTTCCCGCAGCAACTGCCGGAACTCCACCCGCTGCTCCGGATCGAGCCCCGCGGTCGGTTCGTCGAGCAGCAGTACGTCGGGTTCGTTGACGATGGCCTGCGCGATGCCGACGCGGCGCACCATGCCGCCGGACAGCGTCTTCACCTTGGCGTCGATGCGGTCGGCGAGACCGACGCGGGTGACGGCCCGTTCCACGGCGGCCGGGACCTCGGCGCCGGGCATCTCCTTCAGCCAGGCCACATACGCGACGAACTCCCGCACGGTGAAGCCCGGGTAGTAGCCGAACTCCTGCGGCAGATAACCCAGCCGTCGCCGCACCGCGGCCCGCTTGCGGTGCTCGCGGACGTCGTCCCCGAGCAGCTCCACCCGGCCACCGGTCGGCGTGGCGACCGTGGCGAGGACCCGGATCAGCGAGGTCTTGCCGGCGCCGTTCGGCCCCAGCAGGCCGTGCACGCCGGGACCGAAGTCGAGGTCCACCGAGTCGAGGGCGACGGTTTTGCGGTGCCGGACGTGCAGACCGGTCACTCGTATCGTGCTCAACGGTTCTCCAGGGGTGGGTGGGAGGCGGACACGGTTCGTGCGCTCGTAGCCGTATGGGCCGCGCCGGGCGGGTCGGCCGAGTCGACCGCGCTCAACGCTGTTCCAAGTGGTCGTAGGCGGGCCGCCGGGCGGCCAGCAGGGCGGCGGACAGGACGGCCGCCGCGGCCCAGCCGCCCTGCGCCGGGGCGCCGTCGAGGCAGTACTGGAGCTGCTCGGCCAGCCGGGCCGTCAACCGCCCGCCGGGCGCGGCGAGCACGGGCGCGAGTACGGCGCACAGCCAACCGCCGCCGGTCACGGCCGTCGCCGCCCGGACGCCGACGAAGCCGGCCAGGGCCAGGGAGGCCAGCGTCAGCGCCAGGCCCGGCAGCAGCCAGGCGGCCGCGCCCGGGGCGTTCGCGGACGGCACCAGCAGCCCGGCCAGCGTCAGCAGCGGCACGCTCACCGCCAGCACGGCCGCCGTCCGCGTCAGCACCAGCCGCAACCCGGCGGACGGTGTCGAAGCGGCGATCTCGTGCAGCGGGTCGGCGTGCGCCCCGTAGGACAGGGCCACTCCGGCGACCGGTACGACGGGGGCGACGGCCAGCAGCAGAGGCCGTACGCCGGTGACGTCGGCCCCGTACGCGAGCGCCACGGCACCGCAGGCCACGAGCAGCACGGCGGGCAGCCAGGCCCCGCGCACGGCGGGACCGGCGGCCCAGAGCAGGTGGGCGAGGCGGGGGCCGGGGGAGGGGAGAGCGAGCGGGCGGGCGCGGGGCCGAGGCCGAGTTGGGGTCGGCGACGCAGTGGTCGGCAGGGCGGGTGCGGCTGCCAGGACTGCCTCCCGGATCTCCGCAAGGGCCGCTCCCGCCGCCGTCTCGCGTACGGCACGGGACACCCGGGTGGCGCACCGGCCGCAGGTTTCGAGGTGCTTCTCCAGGGACCAGGCGTCCGGTTCCGGGAGGGAACCGTCGCCGTAGCGGGTGACGAGGTCGTCGGACGCGTGCCAGCCGGTCATGCCGGGTCTCCCATCGGTGACGGGTTCAACTGGGCGAGAGCAGCGCGGAGTTCGGCGCGGGCGCGCATCGCGCGGGACTTCACGGTGCCCTCCGGGATGCCGAGCAGCCGGGCCGTCTCGCGGGTGGTCAGGCCGTCGACGACGGTGGCGCGCAGCACCTCGCGCAGCTCGGGCGAGATCCGGTCGAGGGCGGTGCCCACGTCGCCGTACTCCAGCGCCGCCAGCACCCGGTCCTCCGCGGACGGGACCGACGGCCCGGCGCCCGCCTCGTCCGCCGGCGAGTTCATCGGCGTCGTCGCCAGCCGCGACGCCCGCTCCTGCGCCCGGCGCGCGTCGACCAGGCGGCGGGCGGCGATCGTCCACAGCCAGCCGCCGGCCTCCTCGCCGCGATGCCCGGCCGCCGACCGCCACACGGTCACGAAGGTGTCCTGCAACACCTCCCGCACGACCTCGGGATCCGCACAACGCCGGGTCAGCCGCGCGTGCAGCCATCCCGCGTGCCGGTCGTACAGCGCGGCCATCGCCGCCGAGTCCCCGCCCGCGACCGCCCGCAGCAGCGCCGCGTCGGAGCCCTCCGCGTCCCCCGCGTTTTTCTTCCGGTGGCCCCCCATGGGGCGGAACAGTCTCACACCACGTCTATCGACCCGTTCGGGTCAGCCGGTTCACGGCTCCCTCCCTACGCGGATTTCTCCAGGCCGTCGGACACGCGTGAGCGCCGGCGAGTCGACGTGGGTCGGCCCGCCGGCGCTCATGAGGGGGCCCGGGGTCAGTCCGCCGCGGGGCGCCAGTGGCGGGCGGCGCGGATCGCGGTTCTGGCGGCCAGCAGTCCCACCACCACGGCCAGTACGGCGCATCCGACCATCGCGCCGGCCAGCACGCTCCAGGAGAAACTGCCCTCCTGCACGACGGCGATGAAGAACATCGAATGCCAGGCGCTGACGGCTCCGGTGATGAGTGTGGCGATCAACAGGGGGACGGTCAGGTGCCACAGTGCCACCGATCTGAAGACGCCGTGGCTGCCGGTCAGGACGGTGAGAGGTGCCAGGACGTGCCGCACCCGTACGAACTCCGCGGCCGCGCTCATGATGCCGGCGAGAAGCAGAAGGGCGAGACCCACGGAGCCGAACAGCAGGATCCAGTTGTTCAGCCGGGCCTTGTTGGAGGCGCCGGTCAGCCAGTTCTCCCCGAGGGTTTCGACATTGATCGCCGGCAGCGCCGCGTAGGCCGCACGCTCCACCTCGGCATGCTGCCCCGTGGTCTCGGGGACCACGAGGAGCTGGCCGTAGAGCTTGTCGAGCGGCAGGTCCGAGGGGGCGACCTGGATGCGGAGCTCTGGTCCGTACCACCGGCGGATCTCCTCCAGGCGCCGGTCGCCGCCCTTGGCCGCCTCCGGCGCGGTGGGGCACGTCAGGCCCAGCGACCGCAGGGCGGCGCAGGATCCCTGGAGGAGCGGCGGCGTCGGCTGCTCGGGATTCATGGTCAGGGAGAACAACCCGGCTCCCGTGGGGAGGGAGGCGACGAGGTCCCGGATCGCCTGCGGCGTGATGTCGCGGTTGTAGACGGTGAGGACGCTGTCGCCGACGCGGGCCTCGGAGGCGCGTGCCGCGGCGGCCTTCTCACCCAGTCGGCTGTTCCACACCTGGAGCTGGCAGATCAGGCCGAGTCCGATGACCATGGCGATCGCCAGCCGGACCACGACGCCGGGGTGCGCGACCGTCCAGCGTCCTCCGATCAGCTGGCCCGGACGGCCGTCGCGGAAGCCCCGCGCGGCGAACTTCTCTCCCAGCGCACGGCTGGCCGCGGCGGCCACCGACGGGAGCAACGCCCACATGGCCACCGTGCCGAAGGCGAAGCCGAGGAGGCCGGGTGTCCCCCTGAAGTACTGGCTGACCGCCACGAGGGCGATGCCTGCGCCGCACCCGTACAGCCGCCATCGCGGTATCCGCGAGGTGAAGGACCGAGGCCGCGTGGCGGTGCCGTTGCGTTCGACGCGGTGCAGGAGGACCACCGCACCCAGGCTGATCACGAAGGACACCAGCAGCGCGGTGACCGACATCGGCCAGGCCGTACGCAGGTCGTCGCTGTCCAACAGGTAGCCGGTGGGCGGAATCCTGAGGTCCGTGGCCGACGCCGCGAGCAGCGGGAGGATCGCCAGGGCCGTTCCGGCCGCGATGGGCAGTGCGGCCTCGCCGATGTTGACGACCGCGCGGTGCCGCCAGGTCCCGCCGAGCGCCTGCAGCAGGCCGCTGCGGCGGTCACGGGTGCGGGAGCCCACGCGTGCGGCGACGACCAGCAGGGACAGCGCGGGCAGGCCGGTCAGTACGCCGAGGGCGAGCAGTACCTGGCCGAGCGGGCGTCCGTACAGGTCCTCGCCCATGGGGTAGGCCCGTCCGAACCCCTCCGCGTACTGCCAGGAGTCGCTCTTTCGGAGCTCGCCCGGAGTCTGCGCGGGCCGGACGTAGGCGAAGTGCTCCGAAGGGGAGACGAGGCCGGACTTGCCGATCGTGCCCGCGTAGCGACCGTACCGGCTGGTGATCTGGTCCTGCTTGCCTGCGCGGGCCAGCTCCGGGGAGAGTACGGCCTCGCCAGGGCCCGGCCAGTGGGACAACCCGGGCGGGGGCGGGGCGTCGGCTTTCAGGGGGGAGACGTAGATGACGGAGTGCTGGACCTCGCCGACCGCGTCGAAACTCTCCCGCCACAGGGCGACGGCGTCCTGCCGCCGGTCGGTGAGTATCGGTCCGCGCGCCTGGTCCCGGGTCTCGCGTCCGTCGTAGGTGGCGATCGCGGCGACCGACCCCAGGGCGACCACGGCGACCGCGGCCGCGGCCGCGAACAGGGCCCAGAAGCGCAGCCGGTCGCCCGGGCTGCCGCGCCCGGCCGCGAACCCGATCCGGAGCAGCCGCCCCCACAGCCGCCCGCCCCGCCCCGCCGGTGGGGCGGCGGACCCCGTGCCGGGGGTCCGCTCGGTGACCGTGCTCACGCGTCCACCCCGTCCCGGACGTCCGTCAGCACACCGGATTCCAGCCGCAGTGTCCGCTGGGCCCGTGCGGCGACCGACAGATCATGGGTGACGAGCAGCAGGGCACAGCCCTGCTCCCGGGACACCGCGAACAGAAGGTCGGCCACGGCCTCCCGGGCCTCCGGGTCGAGGGCACCGGTCGGCTCGTCGGCCAGGAGAACGGCGGGGTCCGTGATGAGCGCGCGGGCGACGGCCGCGCGCTGGCGTTCGCCGCCGGAGAGCAGGCCGGTCGGTGTCCCGTCGTGCGGCACTCCCAGTTCGGCGAGCAGTTCCGTCGCGCGCCGGTACGCGGCCCGGTGGTCGCCGCCGCTGAGCAGCAGCGGCAGCGCGACGTTCTCCACGGGGGTGAGTTCGGGCAGCAGCTCACCGAACTGGAACACCATCCCCATGTGTGCGCGGCGCACCTGCGCCAACCGCCCCGAGGACAGCCCCGTCAGTTCCCGCCCGCTGACCCGCACGGTCCCGCTGTCCGGTTCGACCAGGCCGAGGACGCACATGAGGAGCGTCGACTTCCCGGATCCGCTCGGCCCGGTGACCGCAACCGACTCACCGGGCTCCACTCTCAGACCGACACCGTCCAGCAGCACGCGCTCGCCCAGGCGATAGTGGAGGTCCTCCACCTGCAGACCGGCCCACCGAGCCCTCGGCCGGGTGGGACAGTGCGGCGTCCCGGCCTCGTCGTCCTTCTCCCGGTGGGCCCCCATGGGGCGGAACAGTCTCACACCCCCTCTATCGGCAACCTCGGGCCGCGCGGTTCACGCGACGCGCCGCCCCTGCGCGCCCCCGCGCCCTGGCGGACATGCCCGTCAGGGAGCCAGAATGCGTCATGTGCGGTTTGCCCCAGTTCGGGAATACCGCACCGGAAAGGGATGTGAGGAGACGCACGTTGCCCCCTCGGTTACGTCTGCCGTCGCGACCACGGGGTAGGGCTGCGGTATCCGCCAGTCGTACTCGACAAGGAGGCCCCCGTGGCCACATCGGCACCCGTTCTTCTCCCGCCCCTCTCCAAACCCGAGGCGGACCCCTCCGCCCTGTCCGTCCTGTCCGGGGCGGAGTCGTCCGCCGCATCCGATCTGCACTTCTGCGTGTTCAGCGCCGAGGGCGCCTGCGTCGAGGCACCCCTCACCAGCGAACCGCCCCTGCCCGACGCCGAGCCCCTCACCAGCGAGCCGCCGCTCGCCGATGCCGCCCCGCTGACCAGCGAGTCCGATGCCTACGCGGAGGGGTAGATGACCGCACCCCGGCCGGTCGAGCCGCTCACCGAGGACCTGTCCCGGCTCGCCGCGCTGTATGGCGTCGCCACCTCCTACAGCCCCTCCCCGGACCGTACGGTCACGGCCTCGGCCACCGCCGTCACCCGGGCCCTGGCCGCCCTGGGCGTCGACACCGACAGCCCCGAGGCGGTCCGCGCCGCGCGCGCCGCCCGGGAAGAGGAACTGCGCGCACGGCTGCTGCCGCCGACCGTCGTGGGCTGGAGCGGCGCCGCGCCCGAAGCCCTCGACGCTCTTCCGGCCGGCACCCGGCTGCGCATCACCACCGAACAGGGCGAGACCCGCACCGACACCGACGAACTCCCGCCCGGAGTACACCGGTTGACCGTGACCGCCCCCGACGGCCGCACCGCCGACGCCCACCTGATCGTCGCCCCGCCCCGACTGCCCACGCCCCCCGGACGCTCGTACGGCCTGCTCGTGCAGCTCTACTCCCTCCTGTCCCGCCGCTCCTGGGGCATGGGCGACCTCGGCGACCTGGCCGAACTGACCTCCTGGGCGGGCCGCGCGCTCGGTGCCGGATTCGTCCAGGTCAACCCGCTGCACGCGGCCGTGCCCGGCGCTCCCGGCGCTCCCACGGATCCCTCCCCCTACCGTCCCTCCTCGCGCCGCTTCCCGGACCCGGTCCATCTGCGAGTGGCGGACATCCCCGAGTACGCCCATGTCGAGGACCGTGAGCGAGCGCGGGCCCTGCTGGAGCGGGCCGACCGACTGCGCGCCTCGGTACTGGAGGCCGGCGCGCTGATCGACCGGGACGCCGTGTGGGAGCTCAAGCGGGAGGCGCTGGAGCTGGTGCGGGACGTGCCGCTCGGGCCGGGCCGCCTCGCCGCCTACCGCGACTACCTCGCCGAACAGGGCGAGGCCCTGGAGGACCACGCCACCTGGTACGCCCTCGCCGAGGTGCACGGCTGCGACTGGCACCGGTGGCCGGACGGCCTGCGTGACCCGCGCTCGGCCGAAACGGCCCGCGCCCGCGGGGAGTTGCTGGACCGTGTCGACTTCCACCGCCGCCTCGCCTGGCTCACCGACACCCAGCTCACCGCCGCCCAGCGCACTGCCCGTGAGGCGGGCATGACGGTCGGGGTCGTCCATGACCTCGCGGTCGGGGTGCACCCCGGGGGTGCCGACGCCTGGGCGCAGCAGGAGCACTTCGCGGCCGGCATGTCGGTCGGTGCGCCCCCGGACGCCTTCAACGCGCGCGGCCAGGACTGGGGGCTGCCGCCCTGGCGCCCCGACCGTCTGGCCAAGTCCGGCTACGCGCCCTTCCGGCAGCTGCTGCGGGCCTTGTTCCGCTACGCGGGCGCCCTGCGCATCGACCACGTCATGGGCCTGTTCCGGCTGTGGTGGGTCCCGCTGGGCGAGGCGCCCACAGAAGGGACGTACGTCCACTACGACGCCGAGGCCATGCTCGCCGTACTGGTGCTGGAGGCCTCGCGGGCCGGGGCCGTCGTCATCGGCGAGGACCTCGGCACGGTGGAACCCGGGGTGCGCGAGGCGCTGCGCGAACGGGGGGTGCTGGGCACCTCGGTGCTGTGGTTCGAGCGGGACTGGGAGGGCGACGGCCGCCCCCTCCCGCCCGACGGCTGGCGCGCAGACTGCCTCGCCACCGCGACCACCCACGACCTGCCGCCCACCGCGTCCCGCCTCACCGGCGAACACGTCGAACTCCGCGACAGCCTGGGTCTGTTGACCCGCCCCCTGGACGAGGAACGGGCCGAGGCGTCCGCCGACATCGCCGACTGGCTGGCCGAGCTCACCCGCCTGGGCCTCCTCCAGGCCACGACCGGCGGCACGGACCCCTCCTCGGAGGAGGCCGAGATCCAGGCCGTCCACCGCTTCCTGGGGCGCACCCCGGCCCGCATGCTCGGCATCTGGCTCCCGGACGGCGTGGGCGACCGACGACCCCAGAACCTGCCGGGAACGTGGGACCAGTACCCGAACTGGCGCCTGCCGATCGCGGACGCGGAGGGCAGGCCGGTGACGCTGGAGGAGCTGGCGGCGTCACCGAGGCTGCACGCGCTGGTGCGGGCGCTGCGGGAGTCGGTGGAAGGCGGCCCCTCGTGACCGGCCCGCCCGCGGTCCCCTGGCGGGCAGTCGCCCCCCACACGGCCCCAGTTCGGGCAGCCGCTCCACCCGGTCCCCGCCCCCGGCGCACCGGCCTCGCCCGGCCCCCGATCGCTTCGTACGGCACCCCGGGCGAGCACCCCCGACCGGCGTTCGGTACTTTTGGCACCGTGGACAAGAAGAACGCCCTGCGCGCCGGCGCCCTGGCTGCCGGAACGACGCTGATGATGCTGCTCATGTCGTCCCCCGCCCTCGCGGTGACCCGCGACGACGGCGACGACCCCGGCTCGGGCCTGAGCGTCATCGAGACGCTGGGCCTCTTCGTCGTGGCCCCCATCGTGCTGTTCGGGGTCATCGCGGGCCTGGTCCTCGTCCTCGACAAGTCGCACGAGTCGCACCGGGTCACCACCCGCAACATCAAGACCAAGCCCAAGGCCGAGGCCGCGTCGAAGGTCTGACCGAGGCGTCGCGGCCCGAGCCCCGCTCCAGCCGCCCGCACGCTTCCTCCGGGGCGCCGCCCCCGCCCACGTGCCCAGCCGTACGTGGACGAGACCGGCGCCTTCGGCATGTCCCTAGCCTGGTCCGGCTCGACCGGGGCCCAAGCGGCCGGCACCGCCGGCCCCCTCAAGGACTCGCCGCCGTGAGATAGCGCTGCACCGTCGGCCCCAGCCACGCCACGACCTCCTCACGGGCCAGCGCCACGGTCGGCGGGAATCGCAGCACGTAACGCGTCAGCGCCAACCCCAGCAACTGGGTCGCCGCGAGTCCCGCCCGTGCCGGTACCTGCTCGGGGTCGGGGCACACCTGGCGGGCGACCGGCAGCAGTTGGTCCCGGAAGATGCCCTGCATGCGCGCGGACCCGTCCTGATTGGTCACGCCGACCCGCAGCAGCGCGGTGAGCACCTCGTTCTCCTCCCACATGTCCAGGAAGTGGGTCACCAGCACCCGGCCGACGTCCTGCCGGGGCAGCGAACCCAGGTCCGGCAGTTTCAGGTCGACCGCGACCGCCGCCGCGAACAGGCCCTCCTTGTTGCCGAAGTAGCGCATCACCATTGAGGGGTCGATGGCCGCGTCCTTGGCGATGGCGCGGATGGTGGCCCGCTCGTAGCCGTCTGCGGCGAAGCGCTCGCGCGCGGCGGCGAGGATCGCGTTCCGGGTTGTGTCAGAGCGTCTCGTCTGCGGGGGAGAGGTGCTTTCAAGCATGCCAACGAGCGTAGGCCAACATCTGTTGGCCAACAAGTGTTGACACTGACATGGAGCTGTCTTAGCTTTGCCAACAAGTGTTGACCAACAGTTGTTGACCCACAGTCGTTGGCATTCCAGGAGGCCCCCATGGACGGCACCACTGGCACCACCGGCACCACCGGCACCACCGGCACCCCCACCCCCGCCCGCGTGATCGTCGTCGGCTCCGGCCCCACCGGCCTCCTCCTGGCCGGCGACCTCGCCACCGCCGGTATCCCCGTCACCCTCGTCGAGAAGCGCTCCCCCGAGATCAGCAACCTCTCCCGCGCCTTCGTCCTGCACGCCCGCACCCTCGAACAGCTCGACGCCCGCGGTCTCGCCGACCGGCTGGAGGCCGCCGGTCGCACCCTCGACAGCCTTCGCCTCTTCACCCGCCTCGACATCGACCTGCGCTCGCTCCCCTCCCGCTTCAACCACCTGCTCGTCATCCCGCAGTACGAGGTGGAGAAGGTGCTGGAGCGGCGGGCCGTCGAGGCGGGCGTGGAGTTCCGGTACGAGTCCGAGGTGACCGGCGTCGCCCAGGACGCGGACGGCGTCACCGTCGAGGTCGGCGGCCGCGGCGGGAAGGCGGAGAGGTTGCGGGCCGCGTACGTCGTCGGTGCCGACGGCATGCGCAGTGCCGTCCGGAACGCCGTCGGGCTGCCCTTCCCCGGCCGCTCCGTCATCCGGTCCATCGTGCTCGCGGACGTGAAGCTCGCCGAGGAGCCCGAGGTCGTGTTCACGGCCAACGCCGCCCGTGGCGCCTTCGCCTTCCTCGCGCCCTTCGGGGACGGGTACTACCGCGTCTTCGGCTGGCACTACGGCCGCGACGTCGCCGACAGCGAGCCCGTCGACCTCGACGAGATCAAGGAGATCGCCCGGATCGCCTTCGGCCACGACTTCGGGATGCACGACCCTCGCTGGGTGTCCCGCTTCCACAGCGACGAACGCCAGGCGCCCGCCTACCGTGTCGGCCGCGTGTTCCTCGCCGGGGACGCCGCGCATGTCCACAGCCCGGCAGGCGGTCAGGGCATGAACACCGGCCTGCAGGACGCTGCCAACCTCGGCTGGAAGCTCGCCCAGGTCCTCCACGGCCACACGGGTCCGGAGCTCCTTGACACCTACCAGGCCGAAAGGCACCCCGTCGGCAGGTCCGTGCTGCGCAGCAGCGGTGGTCTGGTTCGGCTCGGCATGGCCAGGCGACCCTGGACTTTGGCACTGCGGGCGGCCCTGACCGGCTTCCTTCGGGCCGTCGGTCCGGCCCGCCGCAGGATGGTCGGCCAGATCAGCGGCATCGGCTACACGTATGGAGCGCCCCGGGGTGCCCACCGTCTCACCGGCACCCGCGTCCCGGACGTGGCCCTGGAGAGCGGCCGCCTCTACGAGGCCCTGCGCGGCGGACGGTTCGTCCTGATCACACCGAAGACCTTCGAGTCGTACGAGGGTCAGGGCGCCGCCCGCAAGGACCGGCTCTCGTTGGAGCACTGGGCGAGCGACCGGCGTACGGCCGTGCTGGTGCGCCCCGACGGGTACGTGGCCTGGGCGGCCGACACCGCCGACCCGTCCGTGATCGAGACGGCCCTCGCCACGCACGTCGGCTGAGTCGTCCGCGAGGGGCGAGTGCCCTACTTCTCCGCCGTCTCCGTCGAGAGCAGCAACTCCCGCAACAGGTCGGCCAGTTGGCCGGCCTGTTCGGCGGGTAGGGCGGACAGGGCCTCGGTCTGCTCGGCCAGGCCCGCGCCGACGGCCCGGTCGACCAGCTCCAGCCCCGTATCCGTGAGCGTCACCTTCAGGCCCCGGCGGTCGTGCGGGTCGGGGGAGCGGCGCAGCAGTCCGGCCCGTTCCAGCCTGTCCAGGCGGCCGGTCATCCCGCCGGTGGTGATCATGAGCGTCGCCGACAGCTGGCGGGGCGAGAGGGTGTAGGGCTCGCCGGAGCGGCGCAGGGTGGCCAGCACGTCGAACTCGCCGCGGGCGATGCCGAGGGTGGCGTACGCCTTCTCCACACGGTCGCCCATCGCGCGGGACAGCCGGTAGATCCGGCCGAAGACCTCCATCGCGGTGGTGTCGAGGTCGGGCCGCACGGTCGCCCACTGCTCGATGATCGCGTCGACCGGGTCCTTGCGCTGTGCACTCATACGACGAGTATCCGTCATTCCGCCAGTTCCGGTCACCCGCGAGAAAGTAACTTGACTGTAAGTTGCTTAGCGCTAAGCTACTCACCGTCAAGCTGCCTATGGGAAGGGTTCCGGTCATGAAGCGGCCCACCGCGGTCCTGCTCACCGCCCTCGCCCCCGTCTCCTGGGGCACCACCTACGCCGTCACCACCGAGTTCCTGCCGGCCGACCGCCCTCTGTTCACCGGCCTCATGCGTGCCCTGCCCGCGGGGTTGGTCCTGCTGGCGATCGTCCGGGTGCTGCCGCGCGGTGTCTGGTGGGGCAAGGCGGCGGTGCTGGGGGCGTTGAACATCGGCGCCTTCTTCCCGCTGCTGTTCCTGTCGGCGTACCGGATGCCGGGCGGTATGGCGGCGGTCGTCGGGTCAGTCGGCCCCCTGTTCGTCGTGGGCCTGTCGGCGCTGCTGCTGGGACAGCGGCCGACCGCCCGCAGCGTGCTCACCGGGTTCGTCGCCGCCTTGGGGGTGAGCCTGGTCGTGCTGAAGGCGGCCGGCGCGCTCGACCCCGTCGGGGTGCTGGCCGCCCTCGCCTCGACCGCCTCGATGTCGGCCGGCACCGTACTGACCAAGCGGTGGGGGCGCCCGGACGGTGTGGGCCCGCTGGCGCTCACCGCCTGGCAGCTCACCGCGGGCGGTCTGCTCATCGCCCCGCTCGCCCTCATCGTCGAGGGCGCGCCGCCCGCGCTGGACGGCCGGGCGGTGGGCGGCTACCTCTACCTGGCGCTGGCGAACACGGCGGTCGCGTACTGGCTCTGGTTCCGCGGCATCGGCCGGCTCACCGCCACCCAGGTCACCTTCCTCGGCCCGCTCTCGCCGCTGACCGCCGCGGTGGTCGGCTGGGCGGCGCTCGGGCAGGCGCTCACCCCGGTGCAACTGGCGGGAATGGCGCTGGCCTTCGGGGCGACGGTGGCGGGGCAGCTCGGGGCGTTGGGGCCGCGCACACCCACTCGATCGTTCGGTATCGCCGAAAGGAACGCGCGGAGGGATGCGCGAAGGAACGAGCGAAGGGACGAGCGAAGGGACGCGCGAAAGGACTCGATGGACCTGGCGGGCCCTGCGCCGCGCCCGTAGGGCCTGTCCGACGCGGCGAAAGGCGAATGGGGGCGCCCGGTTCGGCACCGGGCGCCCCCATCGGCGTACTACCTGCTACAGCCTGCTACTACCGCGTCACTCGGCCGTCGCCGCGTCCGCCGCCTGCGCCTTCAGCGCGCGTTCCACGCCGGCGCGGGACTCGGAGATCAGCCGCCGCAGGGCCGCGCTGGGCTCCGCGGAGGCCAGCCACTCGTCCGTCGCGCGCAGCGTCTCCGGCGAGACCTGGAGCGACGGGTAGAGGCCGACCGCGATCTGCTGGGCGATCTCGTGCGAGCGGTTGTCCCAGATGTCCTTCACCACGGTGAAGTACTTCTCCGTGTACGGGGCGAGCAGCTCACGCTGGTCGGTCTGGACGAAGCCGCCGATGACCGCCTCCTGCACGGCGTTCGGCAGCTTGTCGGACTCGACGACCGACGCCCACGCCTCCGCCTTGGCCTCCTCGGTCGGACGGGCGGCCCGGGCGGTGGCCGCGTGCCGCTCACCGGCGGCGGTCTTGTCGCGCTCGTACTCGCCGGTGATCTCCGCCTCGTCGTAACGGCCCACCGCGGCCAGACGCTGTACGAACGCCCAGCGCAGCTCGGTGTCGACGGCCAGGCCCTCGATCGTCTGCGTGCCCTCCAACAGGGCGTCCAGCAGATCGAGCTGCTCCGGCGTCCGCGCGGTCGCGGCGAACGCGCGCGCCCACGCCAGCTGGTGGTCGCTGCCCGGCGCCGCCGCACGCAGGTGCGCCAGCGTGGCGTCCGTCCAGCGGGTCAGCAGGGCCTCACGGGCGCTCGGGTCGGCGTACAGCTCGATCGCCAGCTTCACCTGACGGTGCAGCGTCTGCACGACGCCGATGTCGGACTCCTTGCCGATGCCGGACAGCACCAGGGACAGGTAGTCACGGGTCGGGAGCTCGGCGTCCCGGGTCATGTCCCACGCCGACGCCCAGCACAGCGCACGCGGAAGGGACGACTCGAAGTCGCCGAGGTGCTCGGTGACGAAGGCGAGGGACCGCTCGTCGAGGCGGACCTTCGCGTACGACAGGTCGTCGTCGTTGAGCAGCACCACGGCCGTCCGGCGCTTGCCCACCAGCTGCGGTACGGCGGTCAGTTCGCCGTCCACGTCCAGCTCGACACGCTCGTCCCGCACCAGCTTGCCGCTGTCATCGTCGAGTTCGTACAGACCGACCGCGATCCGGTGCGGACGCAGCGTGGGCTCACCCTTCGCGCCCGCCGGCAGCGCCGGGGCCTCCTGGCGGATCGCGAAGGACGTGATGACGCCGTGCGCGTCCGTCTCGATCTCCGGACGCAGGACGTTGATGCCGGCGGTCTCCAGCCACGCCTTCGACCAGGCCTTCAGATCACGCCCGGAGGTCTTCTCCAGGGCGCCCAGCAGGTCGGACAGGCGCGTGTTGCCGTACGCGTGCGCCTTGAAGTACGCCTGCACGCCCGCGAAGAACTCGTCCACGCCGACATACGCGACGAGCTGCTTCAGTACGGAGGCGCCCTTGGCGTACGTGATGCCGTCGAAGTTGACGAGCACGTCGTCGAGGTCGTTGATCTCGGCCATGATCGGGTGCGTGGACGGCAGTTGGTCCTGGCGGTACGCCCACGTCTTCATGGAGTTGGCGAAGGTGGTCCAGGAGTGCGGCCAGCGGCTCCCCGGCGCGTGCGCCTGGCAGGCGATGGAGGTGTAGGTGGCGAACGACTCGTTCAGCCACAGGTCGTTCCACCACTCCATGGTGACCAGGTCGCCGAACCACATGTGCGCCAGCTCGTGCAGGATCGTCTCGGCGCGCACCTCGTAGGCGGCGTCGGTCACCTTGGACCGGAAGACGTACTGGTCGCGGATGGTGACCGCGCCCGCGTTCTCCATCGCGCCCGCGTTGAACTCCGGCACGAACAGCTGGTCGTACTTCTTGAACGGGTACTGGTAGTCGAACTTCTCCTGGAACCAGTCGAAGCCCTGCCGGGTCACCTCGAAGATGGCGTCCGAGTCGAGGTGCTCGGCGAGCGAGGGGCGGCAGTAGATGCCGAGCGGCACCGACTGGCCGTCCTTCTCGTACACGCTGTGCACCGAGTGGTACGGGCCGACGATCAGCGCGGTGATGTACGACGAGATCCGCGGCGTCGGCTCGAACTCCCAGACGCTGTCCTTCGGTTCGGGCGTCGGCGAGTTGGAGATGACCGTCCAGCCCTCGGGCGCCTTCACGGTGAACTGGAAGGTGGCCTTGAGGTCGGGCTGCTCGAAGCTCGCGAAGACGCGGCGGGCGTCCGGCACCTCGAACTGGGTGTACAGATAGGCCTGGTTGTCGACGGGGTCGACGAACCGGTGCAGTCCCTCGCCGGTGTTGGTGTACGCGCAGTCGGCGACCACCCGCAGGATGTTGCGGCCCTCCAGCAGACCGGGCAGCGCGATCCGGGAGTCCGCGAAGACCTCGGCGGGGTCGAGCGGGTCGCCGTTGAGAGCGACCTCGTGGACGGTCGGGGCGACCAGGTCGATGAAGGACTCCGCGCCGGGTTCGGCGACATCGAAGCGCACCGTGGTCACGGACCGGTAGGTACCTCCCCCGCCCTGCGCACCGGAGAGGTCGAGATCGATCTCGTACGAGTCAACGGTGAGCAGCTTCGCCCGCTGCTGCGCCTCTTCGCGGGTCAGGTTTGTGCCAGGCACGCGGTCATCTCCTCGTTATGGGACGGTTCGGTCATCCTTCCACGGCACGTACGGGGAAAGCGATGTCCATTTCCCGCCGGTGGGCGGGGCGGACGCGCGCGAACCTGAGGACATGACGATCTACACCGCACGACCCATCGACCAGGTGGCCCTGAAGGACCTGCGCTCCGTTGACGACGCGGGACGGACCACGGTTCCCAAGACCGACGAGGAGGGCGGCGCCCCCCTCCGCTGCTGCCTGCGCCGCAGCGCGCCGGGCGAGCGCGTCGCGCTCGTCTCCTACGCCCCGCTGCGCCGCTGGGCGGCCGAAACGGGCGCCGATCCGGGGGCGTACGACGAACAGGGGCCGGTGTTCATCCATGCGGAGGACTGCGCGGGCCCGGACGGAGACGACCTCCCCTTCACCAACGCACACCGCACGGTTCGCCGGTACTCGGCCGAGGGGCACATCCTGGGCGGCCGGCTGGTGGAGAGTCCCGACGACTTCGAGGCGGCCTTCGCGGAAGCGTTCGACGACCCGTCCGTGGCGCTCGTCCACGTCCGGGCCGTCGAATACGGGTGCTTCTACTACGAGGTGCGCCAGGACGTTGGGTGAGCGTCCGCCGCTGAAGGGTATGGGTGCGCGCCACTCGATCAACTGTGCCTATTTGGCGCTTACGGTGGCCGGTGCCCAGCACCACCGGAACGCTGCGTGCCAAGGGGGTCTACGACACCGTCAGCGGTGCGAAGGGCCAGCTGGCCGAGGCCACTCGCTACGTCGGCGCCGACGCCTACACCAACAAGATCGTGGCCTATTACCGGCTGTACCGCGTCCTGCGCTCGAACGTGACGATCCCCGCGAGCGAGGGGGCGCTCGCAGGCACGTATGAGAGGGGGCTTTCGGCGAATTCCGCACGGTTTTCGACGCTCGTGCCACCACGCTCAACGGAATTCTCAGGCAGCTGCGGCCCTCCGTGGACGGCGTGACCGTGGATGACGCGGGTGAGCTCACCGTGAACTGGGCGCCTGCGTTCAGGCTCGTGGCGTTCCCGGACTGTTCCGGTGCCATAGAGGCATGGCGGGTCTTCGTTCGCGGTGGAGCCCATTACGGGTTTCCGCCGAACACCCTCTGACGCGAGTCCGGCCACACGGCTCGCCCCCCGCTCCGTACCACTCCGGAACGGGGGGGACGAGCCGTGGGCATGAGACAGGCTCGAGGTGCGGTGTGCAGGGGAGTGCTACCAAGCGGTAGTGCGAACGGTAGCTACAGTGGTCATACCCTGCTACCGTGAAGGTATGAAGATCAGTGTGAGCCTGCCGCAGGAGGATGTCGCCTTCGTCGACGAGTACGCATCGCGCACGGACGCCGATTCCCGGTCCGCCGTCATACACGCAGCCATCGAACTGCTACGGCAGGCGCAGCTGGAGCAGGAGTACGCGGAGGCGTTCGCCGACTGGGACGGGAGCGAGGACGCGGGGTTCTGGGACCAGTTCTCCGGGGACGGGCTGACTGATGAAGCGCGGTGACATCTACCTGGTCGACTACGAACCGACGCGCGGCAGTGAGGCCAACAAGGCGCGCCCAGCGGTGATCGTCTCGAACGACGGTGCCAACGCGGCGGTGGAGCGGACCGGGCGAGGTGTGGTCACGTTGGTGCCCCTGACGACCAACACCTCTCGCGTCCACCCGTTCCAGGTGCTGCTGCCTTCCGGGGAGTGCGGTCTTCCGAAGGACTCCAAGGTGCAGTGCGAGCAAGTCCGTGCGCTCGCTCCCGATCGGCTGCTGCGGCCGATCGGGACCGTACCTCGGCAGCGAATGACCGAGATCGACGCGGCGCTGCGGCGACATCTGGCTCTCTGAGTACGCGAAGAAGGGGGCGCCCACCGGTCACAGTCACACCGATGGGCGCCCCCTTTCGCATACGGAACGGCGTCAGCCCTTCAGCTCCGCCGCCACCAGCTCCGCGATCTGGATCGCGTTCAGCGCGGCGCCCTTGCGGAGGTTGTCGTTGGAGAGGAACAGGGCGAGGCCGTTGTCGACGGTCTCGTCCTGGCGGATGCGGCCGACGTACGACGGGTCCTGGCCGGCCGCCTGGAGCGGGGTGGGGACGTCGGTGAGGGCGACGCCGGGGGCACCGCCGAGCACCTCCTTCGCGCGCTCCACGCTGATCGGGCGGGCGAAGCGGGCGTTGACCTGCAGGGAGTGGCCCGTGAAGACGGGGACGCGGACGCAGGTGCCGGATACCTTCAGCTCGGGGATCTCCAGGATCTTGCGGGACTCGTGGCGGAGCTTCTGCTCCTCGTCGGTCTCGTTCAGTCCGTCGTCGACGATCGAGCCGGCCATCGGCAGCACGTTGTACGCGATCGGGGCGACGTACTTGTTCGGCTCGGGGAACTCCGCCGCCGAGCCGTCGTGCGTGAGCTTCGGCGCGTCCTCGCCGACCTTCTTGACCTGCTCGAACAGCTCGTCCACGCCGGCCAGACCGGAGCCGGAGACCGCCTGGTAGGTGGCGACGACCAGCGCTTCGAGGCCCGCCTCGGCGTGCAGCGGCCGCAGGACCGGCATCGCGGCCATCGTCGTGCAGTTCGGGTTGGCGATGATGCCCTTGGGGCGGTTGGCGATCGCGTGCGGGTTCACCTCGGCCACCACGAGGGGTACGTCCGGGTCACGGCGCCACGCGGAGGAGTTGTCGATCACGACCGCGCCCTGCGAGGCCACCTTCTCGGCCAGCGCCTTCGAGGTCGAGCCGCCCGCCGAGAACAGCACGATGTCCAGGCCGGTGTAGTCGGCGGTGGTCGCGTCCTCCACGGTCACGCCGTCCAGGACCGTCCCCGCGGAGCGGGCCGAGGCGAACAGCCGCAGCTCGGTCACGGTGAAGTCGCGCTCCGAGAGAATCCTGCGCATGACCGTG
Organism: Streptomyces sp. NPDC006332; assembly: GCF_040612855.1. NCBI lineage: Bacteria > Bacillati > Actinomycetota > Actinomycetes > Kitasatosporales > Streptomycetaceae > Streptomyces > Streptomyces sp. NPDC006332. The sequence continues at coordinate 76,292 of NZ_JBEXRA010000025.1, read as the reverse complement.
CCGACCTGACCGGTGGCTCCGACGATTCCGACCCTCACGGTGACTCCCTGTGTCTGTCTTTGCGTGCGTGTTGCCTGGCCGAGGCTTTTCCATGATGCGGCCGACATGGGCCTACCTGTCCAATTCTTTGGCCGCCATGCCGAGAGCTAGGACACGCCAGGACCGCCCACGGTTGCGGAACTCCCGTCCGCGCCCCCACTGAGCTGCAGGAATTCGCCCCACGGCCGCTTCGAGCCGCAAGCTGTGCGGCCTCGCGCGACGGTGTGACGTACACCTCTGAAGTTTTTCCCACGCCCGGACCGAACGTTTCCGCGCGCCCCGGCGTCGTAGAGGAGACGCGGTGAGGGGAGGGGTGTCTGTGCTGCGCAGAAAGGCCCGCCGCGCGCCGGGGGACGAACACGCCGATCCCCTGGACGCGGCTCAGGAACGCCGGGTGCGAGCGGTGCTCGCCCTGGGCGGGGTGCCGCAGGCGGATCTGCCGGACGGGGTGCAGCAGGTCCGCCTGCGGTTGCTGGAGCGGGTGGCGCGGGGTGACGAGGCGCCGCGTGACGTGTCCGCCTGGGCGGCGGTGGTCGCCTCCAACCTGGCCATGGACTGGCACCGGGCCAAGCGCCGCCAGGAGCGCATCGGCGAGCGCCTGGCCTCCCTGCGTCAGCTGGAACACCCCTCCGGCGAGGACACCAGCGTGCTCTCCCTTGCCGTCGCGCAGGGCCTGGACGAGCTGCCGGACGCCCTGCGCCAGGTCGTCGTCCTGCGTTTCTACGCCGACCTGCCGGTGCGCGGGATCGCCACGGAACTCGGCATCCCGGAGGGCACGGTCAAAAGCAGGCTGCACACGGCGGTCCGGGCCCTGCGCGTCCGCCTGCACAAGGACGAGGTGGTGTGACATGACCGCCGAACACGACGGCTTCGCCGAACACGAGGGCTCCGCCGGACGGAGCGGTTCCGTCGGACGGGACGGCTCCCTCGGACGCGACGCATCCGCCGCCCACGGCGAACCCGCCGAACACGACGCATCCGCCCGCGCGGACGCGCTGATGGTCGCGATCACCGGCGAGCCGCTGTCCGAAGCCGCCCGCGCGGACGCCGCCTTCATGGCCGAGCACCGTTCCGCCGAGGCCGATCTCGCGCTGCTGCGTGAGCAGTTGGGGTTCATCGGCGATGCCCTCGGCGAGCCCACGGAGGCTCCGCGGACCGTTCCCGTACGTCCGCCGCTGCCCCGCCGCCGAGCCTTCAGGCTCGCCTTCGGCACCCTCGCGGTGGCCGCCGTCGCGGTCGTGCTGTCGGGCATGGGCTGGCTGCTGAGCCAGGCCGGGAGCGGCATCGGCGACGCGTCGGACAGCGCCGGCGGCAGCGCGGCCTCCAAGCAGGACGCCGGTGTCCGCTTCGGCAGCCCCCGGTACCTGGCCTGCGCCCGCACCGTCGTCGCGGGCACGGTCGCCCGTCTCGAACAGCTCCCGGACACCGAACAGCTGCGCGTCACCGTGCAGGTGACCCGCTACTACAAGCCGGAGCGGGGAGAGGACCGGCTCACCTTCGTGATCGGCCGGTACGACGTCACCGAACTGCACAAGGGGGATCAGGTGCTGCTCGGCGTCCCCCGCGACAGCGCCACCCCCGACCACTGGGCCGTCGGCGAGCGGGAGGTCGCCCGCGAACGGGCCTGGATCACCGCCTCGCTGCCCGAGTCCCGCACCCTGACCTGCTCATGAGAAGGAGAAAGGGCGGGCGCCCGTCATGACGACGAACGCCCGCCCCGTCAGCCGTACCGGACGGGTTACGGCGTGACCTTCTCGATCTTCACGTTGCCGGTGCCCGCGACCGTGCCGCGGGCGTTCACCAGCTGGACCTGGCCGAAGAACTCACGGCCCTCGGGCGCTGCCGCGGCGGCGGTGACGCTGCCGGAGACCGTCGCCGAGGCGCCCGTGCCGAGCTTGACGGGCGCCGCCCCGTCGACCGTGACGGCACCGAGGGCGGCGGAGAAGAACACGTCCTGGTAGTCGTACGTGGTGGACCCGGACGGAACCGAGTAGCCGATGACCTCGATGGTGTAGGTGCCGGCGGCCGGCGTGGGAAGGGAGACCGCCTCCTCCGAGTCACCGTCGGCGGAGGTGCCCACCTCGGTGCCGGCCGCGTCCCGCACGACCAGGTCGAGGTCTGCCGCCGGGTCGGAGACGTTGCCGATGGCGACGTCCAGGGACGTGGCGCCCGCGGGCACCTCGACCGTGGTGGTCTGCGTGTCCCCCGTGGCGATCGTCGGCCGGGTCGCCTTGGCGGAGCCGAGCGGACCGCCCACCAGCTTGCCGTCGATCGCGGCGAAGCGGTTGGTCACCTTCCAGGAGACGGCGGCCGGGGTGCCGACCTTGGCCTCGGGGACGGTCACGACCTCCGGGTCGAAGGCCGCGCCGAGAACGGCGACGTCCAGCTTGTACGGGTTGTCGAGCAGCGGCGACGTACGGCGCGACTCGACCTCGATCTCCCAGACACCCGGCACCGGGTCGGCGTACGAGCGCACGTCGGGCTTGCAGCCGTTGCCGTCGAGGTAGTTGTTGTAGCAGTACGGGGTGGAGGTGTTGTCGACCGGGACGCCGTACGGGTGGATGGCGATGAACCGGGTCTGGCTCTTGCCCTTCAGCCCGCCGATCGCGACCTCCAGCGACTTGGCGCCCTCGGGCACGGTCACGAAGTACGAGTGGTTGCTGTTGCGCTGCACGGTGTCCGACGCCGCGTAGGTGTACTTCAGCGGCTGCGAGACCACGACGGTGGACAGGACCTGCTGGTCGATGCCCTCGGTCTTCGGGTCGTCGACCTCCAGGATGGCGCTCTTGAGGCCCGCGGACCTCGGGGCGGCCTGCACCTTGACGGTCACCGGCTGGTTCAGCGGCAGCCGCACCTCGTCCGAGCCGACGATCCGGAACGTGTCCGCCGCGTCGTTCTCGAAGTACAGCTCGTGCCGGATCGCCTTGTCGGCGCCGGACGTACGGGTGATCGTGACGTCGTACGTCTTCTTCTGGCCGGCCTTCAGGCCGCCCTCACGGTCGTAGAGGCCGGTGCCGAAGCCCGGCGTCTTGAGGAACTGGTCGATCGCGGTGTCGACCGGCGCCTTCACGGTGTAGGTGTGCGCGAGGGCGCCGTCGCGGATCGACTTCCAGGCGTCCACGATGTCGATGAGGCCGGCCCCCTCCTCGTACGCCTGCACACCCTTGATGTGGTCGGCGGTCGAGGTGAGCGCGGTGCGCAGGGTGGCCGGGGTCAGGTCGATGTTCTTCGCCTTGGCGGCGGACAGCAGCAGCGCGGTCGCGCCCGCGGCCTGCGGGGACGCCATCGACGTGCCCTGGAGCATCGAGTAGCCGGCCGGCAGGGCGTAGCCCGCCTCGGCGACCGGGCCGCCCGGCAGCCAGGTCTGGGTGGTGTTGATCGCGGCGCCCGGCGCGGACAGGGTCGGCGTGAAGCCACCGTCCTCACGCGGGCCGCGCGAGGAGAACGGCATCATCGCGTACTTCTTCTCCACGACCGAGCCGTAGTTGGCGGCCCAGGTCTGCTTGGAGATGGTCGCGCCGACCGAGATGACCTTGTCGGCCAGGCCCGGGTCGCCGATGGTGTTGGCGCCGGGACCGGAGTTGCCGGCCGAGATCACCAGCTGCACGCCGTAGGTGTCGATGAGGCGCGTGTACAGCTCGGCGCGCGCGTTGTTGCCGTCGTTCAGCGCGGGCAGGCCGCCGATCGACATGTTGACGATGTCGACGCCGCGGTTCGCGACGAGGTCGATCATGCCCTCGGTGAGCGCCACGTTGGTGCAGCCGGGGCCGAACTCGCAGGCCCGGGAGGAGACGATCTTCGCTCCGGGGGCGGCACCGTTCATCTTGCCGCCGAACAGGCCGTTGGCGGCGGTGATGCCGGCCACGTGGGTGCCGTGTTCGCTGGAGATCATGCCGATGTTGACGTAGTCGGCCTTGGCTCCGGCGTCGTTGTAGACGACGTCCTTGCGGATCTCGATGACGAACGGGATGCGCTCGGCGACGTCCGTCTCCGGGTCGTCGGTGCCGAAGTAGCCGATCCGGTAGCCGTCCTTGTACGGCTTCATCGGCTGCTCGTCGGCGAAGTCGTGGTCGTCGTCGAGGTCGACCCGCACCGTGCCGGCCGCGGCGTCGTACAGCACGCCCCAGGCGTCGGTCTTGTCGCCGTCGCGGTTGACGTCGCCGGCCTGGTCGCCGCCGGCGGTCGCGGACTCGTAGAAGTAGTTGAACTTGTACGAGCCGGACGGGGCCTTGAAGGTCTCGGCGACGCCGGTGCCGGCCGGGGTCGCGGAGAACGCCGGGCCGGTCACCGAGGTGAGCATCCGGCGCCACGAGCCGTCGCCGTCGGAGACCGGGTCGGTCGAGGTCACCCAGTCGACGATCTTGCGCTCACCGGTGCTGGTCTTCCGCAGCGCCGGGTGGGCGAGGTCCACGCCCGAGTCGAGGATGCCGATGGTGACGCCCCGGCCGTCCGCCTTCGGGTTCTTCTTCACGAAGTCGACGGCGCCCGTCTCGAAGGACGGGTTGTACGGGTTCTCGGCGGGGGTCTTCCGGTTCGGCGCCGGGTAGGAGGCCGTGCCCTGGGTCTCGCCCTTGGCCGCGGCGCCCTTGGCGGTGTCCGCGGCCGGGGACGGGTCGTCCAGCAGGATCTCCTGCCGCAGGTCGATGCCGTGCACGGCGGTCAGCTTCGCGGCGGCGGCGATGGCCGCGTCCGCCCTGCCGGTGGGGACGGTGGCCCGCACGTAGCCGAGCTTGTCGTAGGTCTTGCCGACCAGGCCGCCCCGGACCGCGTCGAGTTGCCGGGCGACCTGCTCGGTCTGCCCGGGCGCGGTCGCGATCATCATCGTGACGCTCTTGTCGCCGTCGGCCTTGGCCTCGGCGAGCGCGTCGGCGTCGTCGGAGCCGAGCTTGTCGTGGGCGGACTTCACACCCGGGTCGGCGGCGACGGGGGCTTCGTCGGCGGCGAGGGCCATGGGTATCGGCCCGGCGGCACAGAGCGCGGCCACCAGTCCGGCGGCCGCGGCGACACGGGCCAAGCGTCTCGCGCCGGATATCGGATCGCGCTGGGGGGTGAGGGTCATCGGCATCCCTTGTAGGTAAAGGAACGAACGGTGCGCGACCAGAACCGATCGGTCCTGGCCGCCGGGGTCCGGATTTCGATCCCGGACGATCGCACAGCTTTACCCATGGGAGGGATGTTTAGGGAGAGTTGACCGAAACGATATGGGCGCATGGGGAAAACCCCCTATGCGCTTTGCGGAGATGAGTCATGAATGGGGCAACTCGCCCCTCGCAAGCCCCGGTTCGGGTTAACTTCCGTTGGTGCTCAAGAACCTGCGGGTGGCGGCCTACGCCATATGCGTCCGTGACGGACAGCTCCTGCTCTCCCGGTCCCCGGCACCGGACGGCGGCCCGCCGGAGTGGGTTCCGCCCGGCGGGGGGATGGAGCACGGTGAGGATCCCTACGACACCGTCGTGCGGGAGGTGGAGGAGGAGACCGGGTACGTCATCGAGGTCACCGGCCTGCTCGGTGTGGACTCCAGCCACCGCACCTTCCCCGGCCGTTTCGGGCGCGACGTCGACCACCACGGCGTACGGCTCTTCTACGAGGCCCGGATCACCGGCGGCGAGCTGCGCTACGAGATCGGCGGCTCCACCGACATGGCCGCCTGGCACGACCTGGACGCCGTGCCCGCCCTGAACCTGGTGAGCACGGTCCACCTCGGACTGCGGCTGTGGCGGGAACGGCCGGCCACCGGACACCTCGCACCGGTCGAATCCTCTCCGGGGACAGCTCCCCTACCCGGGAAGATGAACGCGGAGTAACCGGCCCCGGGCCGTCCGGGGAGCGGTCGAGGGCGCGCAGGGTAGTCCAAGATCCACGTACGGTGATCGGCGCTGTGCGTTGCTGCCTCGTTCACGCGCAGGTCATACCCGCTGCCAACGATCGGTAGTGAGCGGGACGTTCGCAACAGCGACCGCCCGCGACCACTGCCGACGCGTTCGCACTCGGGGAGATCGCGCCATGTCGCGCACACGCTCTGTCGCCGGTCCCGCACTGGGGACCCACCGCCGTACCGTCCTCGCCGCCACCGCGGCGGTCACTTTCTCCGCGGGCCTCGGCTACGCCCTGCGGCCCACCGACAGCCAGGCCGCCTCCGCCGCGGACACCGCATCCGCCGCGACGCCCGTGGCCGAGGGCCGCAAGGCCCCGGCCGCGCCGCTGGCCCCCTACACCCGCGGCACCACCCTCGCCTCGGTCGCCGCCCCGCGCACCGGCTCCGGCTACCGCCGACTCGGCGACGGCCCCGGCTGGAGCCGCACGGTCCGCAGCGAGCTCGCGGCGCCCAAGTCCGGCCGTACCGCCCGCCGTACCGCGCTGGCCTCCTTCGTGCAGATCACCGACATGCACCTGATCGACGTCCAACACCCGATGCGGCTGGAGTACCTGCGCTCCACCGACGCGCACGCCTGGCGGCCGCACGAGGCGCTCACCGTGCCCGGCGCCATCTCGCTCGTGGAGCGGATCAACGCGCTGCGGGGCGCGCCCGTCACCGGCTCCCCGCTGTACTTCGCCATGACCACCGGCGACAACACCGACAACAACGCCAGAACCGAGCTCGACTGGTTCCTGACGGTCATGAGCGGTGGCCGGGTCACCGCCAACTCCGGCGACCCACGCCACTACGAGGGCGTGCAGAACAGCGGCCTCAAGCAGTACTGGCAGCCCGACTCCACCGTGCGCGACTCCGACAAGCAGCTCGGATTCCCGCAGCTCCAGGGCTATCTGACCGCCGCCCTGCGGGAGTTGAACAGCCCCGGCCTCAACCTGCCCTGGTACTCCACCGTCGGCAACCACGACTCCATGCCGCTCGGCTGCTACGGCCACGGCGACTCCTGGCTCGCCGAGTACGCGGTCGGCGGCAAGAAGCTGATGAGCGTGTCCGCGTCCGAGGCGAGCAAGCTCCAGGACGCCATCAAGAACGCCAAGGACCCCAAGGGGACCGCGTTCCGCGACTTCCTCAAGGCCCACTCCCGCGACATGCGCTCGGTCACGCCCGACGAGAGCCGCGCCCCCTTCACCGCCACCGAGTACCTCCAGGCCCACCTCGACCCGGCGCACCGCGGTCTGGGTCCGGTCGGCCACGGCTACTCCACCGCCAACCTCGACGCGGGCACCCAGTACTACAGCTTCCGGATCGCGGACGACGTCGTGGGCATCAGCCTCGACACCACCGACGCGGCCGGCCACTACGAGGGCTCCATCGGGACCGCCCAGCTGAGGTGGCTGGAGAAGACCCTGCGGGAGAACAAGGACTCGTACGTGGTCCTCTTCAGCCACCACACCAGCAAGACGATGACCAACACCCGCCCCGACCCGGCCCGCCCCGGCGAACGGCGGCACGACGGCCAGGAGGTCCTCTCCCTCCTCGGGCGCCACACCAACGTCCTGGCCTGGGTGAACGGTCATATCCACCGCAACGAGATCACTCCGCACTCTGGCTCCGGCGGCCGTTCCTTCTGGGAGATCTCCACCGCCTCCCACGTCGACTACCCCCAGCTCGCCCGGGTGATCGAGCTGGTGGACAACAAGGACGGCACGCTCTCGATCTTCACCACCTGCATCGAGTCCGCCGCCCCGCACCGCACGGACTTCTCCGACCTCTCCCAGACCGGCCTCGCGGCCCTCTACCGCGAGCTGTCCTTCAACGCGCCCGGCGCCGGCACGAGCCTCGGCGGCGACGCGGAGGACCGGAACACGGAGCTGGTGTTGAAGAAGGGCTGAAACCCACTCAACCGTCACACCGGCCGTCAACTCTTTCGCGGTGCCCCGGGTCTGCCTCCCCGACCACGCTCGACAGTGAGCGTTCGAGAAGGGGAGAACATGACCGTACGAGTACGGGGGACCCTGGTGGCGGCGACGGCTCTGGCCCTGACGGCCGCTCTGGCGGCACCCGCGATCGCGGCGAACACCGGGCCGGCAGGCCGGGACGGGCACCATGACGCCACCCGCGAGGCGATCGAGGCGGCCGTCGCGGACGGCGTACCCGGGGTGACGGTGACGGCCCGGGACGGTCGGGGCGGATGGTCGGCGACAGCGGGTGTGGGAGACCTCCGCACCGGCAAGCCCCGTTCGCCGCGGGACCACTACCGGGCGGGCAGCATCACCAAGACCTTCGTCGCCACGGTGCTGCTCCAACTGGAGGCTGAGGGGCGGCTGTCCCTCGACGACACGGTGGAGAAGTGGCTGCCAGGACTGGTCCGCGGCAACGGCCACGACGGCCGCGCGATCACCCTGCGCCAGCTCCTCAACCACACCAGCGGTGTCTTCAACTACTTGGACGACCGGGGCTTCCAGGAGACGTACATGCTCGCGGGCGGCTTCCTGAAGCACCGTTACGACCGCTTGACGCCCCAGGACCTGGTCGCGATCGCCATGTCCCAATCGCCGAGGTTCGATCCGGGCAAGTCCTGGTCCTACTCCAACACCAACTACACGCTGGCCGCGCTCGTGATCGAGAAGGTCACCGGCCACCCGTACGGCACGGAGGTCCACCGCCGTATCACCGCCCCTCTGGGTCTGAAGGACACCCAGGTCCCCGGCACCAGCCCGACCCTCCCGAAGCCCAGCAGCCGTGCCTACTCCAAGCTCGCGAAGACCACCACAGGGCCGACGTACGACGTCACCGAGCTGAATCCCGCGATGGCCTTCGGCTCCGGCGACATGGTCTCCACGTCGGCCGACCTCGGCCGCTTCTACTCCGCGTTGCTGCGGGGCCGACTGCTCCCGCCGGCCCAGCTGAAGGAGATGAAGACGACGGTGCCCGAGACCACCCTCGAGAACGTCCAGTACGGCCTGGGCCTCGGTGACGTCACCCTCAGCTGCGGTGTCCACGTCTGGGGCCACACCGGCGGAATCCACGGCTCGGACTCGATGGCCGTGACCACGGAGGACGGAAGGCACACCCTCGCCGTCAACTTCAACGGCGACTGGTCGGGGGACACCACGGCGGTGGTCGACGCGGAGTTCTGCGGGCGGTAGTCACGGTCGCGACCTGCCCAGAACGTCCAGGGCGACGACATGCGGAAGGGCCCGCCGGATCACCCGATCCCGGTGGGCCCCTCCGCTCCCCGCCTGGTCCTGCCCCGTCCCCTCACTATCGGGGCAGCACCACGACATACGCCGCCGGATCCCGGTCCCCGGCCGCCATGAGTGCCGTACGGACGACCGCCGCCTGCTGCTCCATACTGTCCCGGAGCTTCTTCGGGGTGATGTGGACGACGGTGATGCCCAGTCGCTCCAGGTGCTCGCGCTTGCGGGCGTACTCGGACCACAGGGCGTCGTTCTCGTCCTGGCGGCGGTCCTGCCGGCGGTCCTGCCGGCGGTCCGGGCGCTGGTCCTGCCGCTGGTCCTGGCGCTCGTGCCGGCGGGGTGCGCGGGTGTCGAGTTCGACCGCCACCGCCTGCTCCGGCCAGTACGCGTCCAGGCCGCCCAGGTGCGGGCCGCCGGGGAGGCGCAGGTCCACGTTCCACACCGGGGCGGGCAGGCCGTACTCCTCGACCATCCGGTACAGCCGGCTCTCGGCGATCGCCCGGCCCTCCGCGAGGAGGGAGTCCACCGCGTCCACCACGTGCGGGCGGCTCAGCAGGCTGGCGTCGTTCAACGCCCGTACCACCGACGCCGGTTCGCAGTACCGACCGCGTACCGCCTCGGTCAGCAGCAGGCGTACGGCGTCCGCGTCCGCCAGTTCGGCCACCGCGTCGGCCAGGGCGCGCGGGACCGGGGCGAGGGGCAGGTCCGTCACCGGCTCGGGCGTGGGGAGCGCCCCCGTGCGGACGATCCGCGCACAGCCCGTCGAGCGCAACCGGCGCATCCGGGGGACCAGGACGTCGATCCGGTCCAGGGAGGGCAGCCGTGGGGTCGAGCTGAACCCGTGCAGGGTGAGCGCCGCCAGGCCGGTGATCATCGCGTCCGCGTACATCGGGCGGTGCGGGCCGTGCGCGCCGGGCTGCGCCGGGACTCCGGTCGGCTGTTCCCGTGCCGCGTACATCAGCACCGCGTGCAGCCTCTCCTCGCTGGTCGGAGCGTTGGGGTGGAGCAGGTAGACCCCCGGGAGGATCTGCTGCCAGGCGCCGCCGGGTCGGCACTGCTCGTTCATCTCCGCGGCCGAGACGCCGTGCGAGCGCAGGCGGGCGGCCGTCAGCACCCGGCGGTGCACCTCGGAGTGGTGCTGGACGGGGCGCGAGGAGAGCGGGGGGACCGGGGTGTTGTGGTTCATGACCAGCAGGTTCCCGCCATCGAACCGGCTTTTAACCGCTGTTACATGTTCGTCGACAAATGTGGACAAGGTCGCACTAAAGGACGGATGTTCGGGTGCCGAGTAGGTGAGGAAAACCCCTGGTCCGTTCGGGTGCGTCCCAGGGGTTACGGCGTCCTTTGACCGAATTTCGTAACGGTGACGGCAAGCTCAGGCTTTGGCCAAAGCTACGGTCGGCTGGTGGCCGCCGCCTCCGCGTCGCACGCCTGTCCCCGCAACGCCCGTGCCAGGTCGTCCCGCGCCTCCAGCACCAGCCTGCGCAGGGCGGGCGCCGACTCCTCATGGGCGGCGAGCCAGGCGTCCGTCGCGTCCAGCGTCTCCTGCGAGTCCTGGAGGGCGGGGAACAGGCCCTGCACCACGTGCATCGCGATCTGGATCGACCGCTGCTGCCACACCCGCTCGATCACGTCGAAGTACTTCTCGGCGTACGGCGCGAGCAGCTCCCGCTGGGAGGGCCGGTCGAAGCCCGCGATCGTCGCCTCCACCAGCGCGTTCGACAACGCGTCGGACTCCACCACCTGCGCCCACGCCTGCGCCTTGACCGCCGCCGAGGGGCGGGCGGCCAGGCAGCGCACCTGATGGCGCTTGCCGGACGCCGTGTCGTCGCGGGCCAGTTCGGCGGCCAGGGCGCTCTCGTCGGCGATGCCGTGGGCCGCGAGCGGCTCCAGGAAGGCCCACCGCAGCTCCTGGTCGATCTCCAGTCCCGCGATCTTCGACGTGCCCTCCAGCAGCCCCCGCAGCAGGTCGAAGCCGCCGCGGCTGTCGGCCGTACGCGCGAGGAACCGCGCCCAGGCCAGCTGCTGCTCGCTGCCCGGCTCGGCGCCGGACAGCTCCCGCTCGGCGCCCTCGGCGAGCAGCGCGGCGCCCCGGTCACGCCACTCCGCGGCCGCGTAGTGGACGATCGCCGACTCGGCCCACGCGTGCAGCATCTGCAGCACGCCGATGTCCGACTCGCGCCCGGCGAACCGCAGCACCAGGTCCACGAAGTCCCGCGCCGGCAGCAGCGCGTCCCGGGTCATGTTCCACAGCGCGGACCAGCACAGCGCCCGGGCGAGCGGATCGGTGAGGTCACCCAGCCGCGCCTTCAGGGTCTCCAGCGAGGTCACGTCGAAGCGGATCTTGCAGTAGGTGAGGTCGTCGTCGTTGACCAGCACCAGCTCGGGGGCCTCGGCGCCGGCCAGCTCGGACACGACCGTACGCGGGCCGTCGACGTCCGCCTCGGCACGGGCGTACCGCTCCAGCGCGCCGGACGCGGACCGCCGGTACAGTCCCACCGCCACCCGGTGCGGACGCAGTTCGGGGTGTGATTCGGCGGCCTCCTGCACCACCGCCAGCTCGTCGACCAGGCCCTGTGGACTCAGCAGCACCTGCGGGGTCAGCGAGTTGACGCCCGCCGTCTGCAGCCACGCCCGCGACCACGCGTGCATGTCCCGGCCGCTGGTCTCCGCGAGGACCGACAACAGATCGCCGAGCCTGGTGTTGCCGTACGCGTGCCGCTTGAAGTAGCGCCGCGCGCCCTCCAGGAACGCGTCCTGGCCGACGTACGCCACCAGTTGCTTCAGCACGCTGGCACCCTTCGCGTACGTGATGCCGTCGAAGTTCAGCTTGGCGTCCTGGAGGTCACGGATGTCGGCCGTGACGGGGTGCGTGGACGGCAGCTGGTCGGCACGGTACGCCCAGGCCTTGCGGCGGTTGGCGAAGGTGATCCAGCCGTCCGTGAACCGGGTGGCGCCGACCAGCGCGAACGCGCCCATGAAGTCCGCGAAGGACTCCTTCAGCCACAGGTCGTCCCACCACTCCATGGTCACCAGGTCGCCGAACCACATGTGCGCCATCTCGTGCAGGATCACGTTGGCGCGGCTCTCGTAGGACGCCCGCGTCACCTTGCCCCGGAAGATGAACTCCTCCCGGAAGGTCACCAGACCCGGGTTCTCCATCGCGCCCAGGTTGTACTCGGGCACGAAGGCCTGGTCGTACTTCCCGAAGGGGTAGGGGTAGTCGAAGTGGTCGTGGAAGAAGTCCAGGCCCTGCTTGGTCACCAGGAACACGTCATCGGCGTCGAAGTGCGGAGCCAGGCCCTTGCGGCACAGCGCGCCCAGGGGGATCTCCAGCCGGCTGCCGTCGTCGAGGACGCGCTCGTAGGTGTCCGTCACATAGTGGTACGGGCCCGCCACCACGCAGGTGATGTACGTCGAGATCGGCTTGGTCTCCGCGAACCGCCAGACACCGTCGGTGAGTTCACCGACGCCGTTGCCCCACACCGTCCACCCCTCGGGCGCCCGAACCTCGAAACGGAACGGGGCCTTCAGGTCCGGCTGCTCGAAGTTCGCGAAGACCCGGCGGGAGTCGGCCGGCTCGTACTGCGTGTAGAGGTAGACCTCGCCGTCCTCGGGGTCGACGAACCGGTGCAGGCCCTCGCCGGTGCGGGAGTAGGCACACCGGGCGTCGACGATCAGCTCGTTGTCGGCGGCGAGGTCCTCCAGGAGGATCCGGGAGCCGTCGAAGACCTCGCTGGGGTCGAGGTCCTTGCCGTTCAGTGAGACGGCGGTCACATCCGGCGCGATCAGGTCGGCGAAGCTGGAGGCGCCCGGCTCACCGCACCGGAAGCGGATCGTGGTGACCGAGCGGAAGGTCCGCGGGCCGTCCCCCGTCTCGTCGCCGACCGCCGTACGGACGTCGAGGGACACGTCGTACCCGTCGACGGACAGCAGGGCGGCCCGCTCCCGGGCCTCGTCGCGGGACAGGTTCTCACCGGGCACGGATGGCACTCCCTCGGGTGTGTTTCAGTATGTGGACCACGGTTGATCCTGCCATGTGCCTTCGAACCGCGGCAGGCGGGAATGAGGCGGGGCCCGGCCGGTGTTCCAGGTCGAGGTAAGTCATCACGTATCGCGCACCAGATTCACACCGGATTCCGAGGAGACCCATGTCCGAGACCGCTGCCTCCGGCAAGACCCCCGTCGACTTCTGGTTCGACCCGCTGTGCCCCTGGGCCTGGATGACCTCACGCTGGGTGCTGGAGGTCGAGAAGGTCCGGGACATCGAGGTCCGCTGGCACATCATGAGCCTCGCGGTCCTCAACGAGCCGAAGATCGACGAGCTGCCCGAGGAGTACCGCGAGCTCCTTGAGACCAAGGCCTGGCAGCCCATCCGGGTCGTCACCGCGGCCTGGCAGAAGCACGGCTCCGACATCCTCGGCCCGCTGTACACCGCGCTCGGCACCCGGATCCACAACGAGGGCCAGGGCCCGACGCGGGAGGCTGTCGAGGGCGCGCTGGCGGACGTCGGCCTGCCCGCCGACCTGATCGAGTACTTCGACCAGAAGGACTTCGAGTTCGACGCCGAGCTGCGCGCCTCCCACAAGGAGGGCATCGACAAGGTCGGCCAGGACGTCGGAACCCCGGTCATCGCGGTCCCCGGCTCCGACGGCGAGCAGATCGCCTTCTTCGGCCCGGTCGTCACCCCCGCCCCCAAGGGCGAGGAGGCGGCCCGCCTCTGGGACGGCACCCTCGCCGTCGCCTCGGTCCCCGGCTTCTACGAGATCAAGCGCACCCGCACCAAGGGCCCGGACTTCAGCAACCTGTAAGAAACCGCGGGCTCAGGGGTCCTTTCACTATGAGCGCCCGGGGCGCGCGGCCTGGCACCGCACCTCGCCGCGTTGCCGAAAAGCCCTAGTAGCTCCTCCCCCACTCTCGGCTGCGCTCGAGCGGGGGGACCCCCATCGAGGGCTCTCCGGCGCCTTGCGATGCACGGCACCAGACCACGCGCCCTGATCGGACGCTCATAGTGAAAGGACCCCTCAGTCCTGCGCCGCGGCCTCCTCCCGGAACTTCTCGGGGAGGAGGCCGCGGTCGTACTTGTTCAGGTGGCGGTAGTACGTCAGACAGCCCGTCGCGGTGCAACGCCAGAGGTTGTCCACCGGGTGACGGTCCCCCTTCTCCGCACGGATCGCCGCCTTCTCCTCGTCGGTGAGACCCCGGAACTCCTGCATGGTGCCGCAGGTCGGGCAGTCCAGTGTGCGCGTCCCCATCACGTCCTCCTCGCGATCACCGCCAGGTCCGGGAGCCGGCCACCACGGCGTCGGCTCCCGCCAGGCAACGGAAGCCGGCCACCACCGGCGTCGGCCTCCAGTCCTCAGTACAGCGCGTGCGGCGCGGACGTGTCCCCGAAATCGTCGGCTCCGGGTCGTTCACCCGCGTGCCCGGTCGCGGGCCGCCGCCAGCCTCACCAGGTGCTCGTCGTACCCCTTCGTGTAGTACGCGGCCCGGACCGGGTCCGGCTCGACGACCTCCGTCGGCCGGGTCCACGCCGCCGTGTCCAGCGCCACCCCGTGACGTTCGGCCGCCGCGAGCACCGCCCCCCGGGCGCCCACCTCGCCCTCGACGACCCGCAGCGGACGGCCGAGGACGTCCGCAAGGAGCCGCATCCAGGCGGGGCTGCGGGTGCCGCCGCCGCACACCGCCAGCGAACCCGTCAGACCGGCCGCCGCCAGGCAGTGCCGGGCCGCGTAGCCGATGCCCTCGCAGGTCGCCCGGACCAGGTCGCCGCGCGTCGACTCCAAGGAGACACCGCTGAGTTCGGCCCGCAGATGCGGGTCCACGAAGGGCGCCCGTTCACCGGAGGGCGCGAAGTACGGCAGCACCCGCACCCCGTGCGCCCCGGGCGGGGTCTCGGCGAGCAGCCCGTCCACCTCCTCGTGCCGCACCCCGGTCGTCGACAGGACCCAGTCCAGCGCGGCGGTGCCGACCATCGCGGGCATGGCGCGCAACCGGTGGCCGGGGCGGTCGGTGGAGATGTACAGGCCGGCCGGTTCACCGGTCAGGTCCAGGTCGGTGGTGGCGACCAGCGCGGCCAGACAGGTGCCGACGATGAGCAGACCGTCCCCGGGCGCGGTGACTCCGGCGCCCAGCGCACAGGCCGGCAGGTCGTAGGGCCCGTTCGCGATCCGGGTGCCCGGCGGGAGGCCCTCGCCGCGTGTCTTCGCCGTCGCGACCGGATCGCTGACCGGCGCCAGCAGCCGACGGCGGTGCGTCAGGCCCAGCAGCTCCACCACCCGGTTGTCGTAGGCGCGGGTGCGCGGGTCGAGGAACGGCATCGACGCGTCCGAGACGTCCGTCACGGCCCGCGCCGCGCCGGTCAGCCGCTGGAAGACCATGTCCTTGCAGTACACGGCCGCGGTGGCGGCGTCGAGGGACGCAGGCTCGTGCCGGTCCAGCCAGGCCAGCAGCGGGCCCGGAGAGCCCGGGAACATGGCGCCGCCGGTGCGCCGGAACACCGTCTCGAAGGTCCCGTCGGCCAGCCACTGGTCGAGCAGTTCGTGCGCGCGTCCGTCCATCCAGGACGCCGCCGACCGCACCGGACGGCCCGCCGCGTCGACCAGCCACACCCCGTCGCCCTGCCCGGTCAGCCCGGCCAGCTCGACCGGCTCCGGCACCCGGGCGGTCAGCTCGCCGAGCACGGCGACGACCGCCCCGTACACCTCGTCCATGTCCTGCTCGACCCGGCCACCGTGCAGGTCCAGGCCGACCGGGCGGGACTCGACGGCCAGTTGGCGGCCGGTGTCGTCGAAGGCGGCGGCCTTCACCATGGACGTGCCCACATCGATACCGACGTACATGCCGGCGCCTCCTCCACAGTCGTCCCGGATGTCAGGTCAGGCAGTGCGCGAGCGGCTCCCCGCGCACCCAGCGGCCCACCTCCGCCGCCGCGATCGCCGCCGCCTTCTCGGCCACCGCCCGGCTGGCACCGCCCAGGTGCGGGGTCAGCACCACACGGTCGGTCAGAGCCCGCAGCCGCGAGTGGGCCGGGAGCGGCTCGTGCGCGTAGGTGTCCAGCGCGGCCGCCGACAACCGCCCGCTCTCCAGCGCGTCGCACAGCGCGTCCTCGTCAAGGAGCGGGCCGCGCGCCACGTTCACCACGACCGCGCCGGGCGGCAGCAGCGCCAGCTCACGGGCGCCCACCATGCCCCGCGTCTCGGGGGTGAGACGGGCGTGCAGCGTGACCACCCGGGAACGCGTCAGGAGGTCGTCGAGCGAGGTCACCCGCAGTCCGTGGATCTCGCCGCGCACATAGGGGTCGTACACCATCACCTGCGCGCCGAAGGCGCACAGCACCCGGGCGACCCGGCTGCCGACCGCCCCGTAGCCGACCAGCCCGACCGGCAGGTCCTCCAGCTCCAGGCCGCTGTGCTCGTACGTGTAGTACGTCGCGCCCTCCCAGCTGCCCTGCCGGGCGAGCAGGTCGTGGGCCTGCGGGATGCGGCGCAGGGCCGCGAGCAGCAGACCGACGGTGAACTCGGCGGTGGCGGCGGCGTTGCGGCCCGGTGCGAAGCACACCCGTACGTCGTGCGCCTTCGCCGCGTCCAGGTTCACGTTCACCGGCCCGCCCCGGCAGACGACGACCAGGCGCAGGTCCGGAGCGGCCGCGAGGACGCGTTCGGTGACCGGCCCCATCTGGGTGACCAGTACCTCCGCCCCGGCCAGCGCCTCGATCAGCTCGTCCTCGGCATCGCTCGCCTCCGTCACCTCCGCCACCGGGCCGAACGGCTCCAGGGGCCAGCCGAGCCTCAACTCGCTCATTTTCACGGGGTGTTCGCCGACCTCGTCGGCCACCGCCCGCGCGATCAGACCCGGCAGGACGAAGTGGTCGCCGGCGGCCACGACTTGCAGTGTCCGGCTCATTTCAGGTGCCTCCCGTCTCGGCTTCGCACCGCCGGGCGGGCCTGCCGACCAGCGACGCGCCTTTCACCAGGATGTCCTCCGGTCATCGTCACCAATCCGGCGATCATCCGCAGGGTGGTTCACTCGCCTCGGTCCGACGGGCCGGGCGGCCCCAGGAGTTCACCCGACCGGAGCGCGGGACCGGTGCCGTGCGGCGCGTGCACCGCCGGGCGCCGCGCGGACGACATCCCGTGGGGCTCACGGACACGATGTGCCGCTCCTGGTGGTACGCGGAGCCCCGGCGGTCATCAGACTCACCCCGAAGCGCTCCGCGGGTCCGCGCGGCGCGCTGTCGTCGCTGTCGCTCATCGCGCGCTCTTCCCCGTCCGTCGTCCTGGGCGCTCATGGTGAAGGGTCCGTTGAGGCGGGTCGGCCTCGAGCGTGTAACGACGGAAGGCGGGCGTCAATCCCTCGCGCGCGGGAAATACCGGTGCACAGTGAGAACTTCACGGACCAGGTCGCGACAAAGGGAGGCCCCCGGTGGCGGGTGAGGGCGACGGCGAGGCCTGGCTGGGGATCGACCTGGGCACGCAGAGCGTCCGGGTGCTGGCGGTCACCGCGGACGGGACGGTCCTCGGGCGCGGCTCGGCTCCGCTGGCGGGGCGGCGGGACGGGGCACGGCACGAACAGGATCCCGAGGACTGGTGGAGGGCGGTGTGCGAGGCGTCCCGGGCGGCGCTCGCTCCGTCGGCGGGCCCGCGGATCGGCGGGCTCGCGGTGTGCGGGACGTCCGGGACGGTGCTGCTGACCGACGGGGCCGGGCGGGCGGCGAGTCCGGCGCTGATGTACGACGACGGGCGGGCGGCGCGGGAGGCGGCCCGGTTGCGGGAGGCGGGGCTCGCGGTGCAGGACACCTGGGCGTTGCCCAAGGCGCTGTGGCTCATGACGGAGCACGGGCGGAGGGCGGGCACGGAGCCGGTCACGGGGCCGGGGCCGGGCACGGGATCTGACGCGAGGCGGATCACCCACCAGCCCGACGTGATCACCGCACGGCTCGTGGGCCGGCCGGTGCCGACCGACTCCAGCCACGCCTTCAAGACCGGCTACGACCTGCGACGCGACGCCTGGCCGGACGTCCCGGGCCTGCCCGAGGGTGCCATGCCCGAGGTGGTGCGCCCCGGAAGCCGCCTGGGTGAGGTCTGCCCGGCCGCCGCCGAGGCGACCGGCGTACCCGCGGGCACCCCCGTCATCGCCGGGATGACGGACGGCTGCGCGGCGCAGATCGCCTCGGGCGCGCTGCGGCCCGGCTCCTGGAACTCGGTGCTCGGAACCACGCTGGTCCTGAAGGGCGCCTCGCTCGTCCCCGTCCGGGACGCCACGGGCGTCGTCTACAACCACCGTGCGCCCGACGGGACATGGCTGCCCGGCGGGGCCTCCAGCGTGGGCGCCGGCGCGCTCACAGCGGCCTTCGCGGGCGCCGACCCGGCCGCCATGGACGAGCGGGCGGCGGCCTTCGAACCGTCCGGGGTGGTGACCTACCCGCTGGTGTCGCCGGGGGAGCGGTTCCCGTTCGCGGCGCCGGACGCCACCGCCCTCATCCTCGGCGAGCCGGAGAACGACGCCGACCTGTGGGCGGCACTGCTCCAGGGCGTCGCCTTCGCGGAACGCCTGTGCCTGGACTACCTGCACCACCTCGGCGCCCCCGTGGACGGGCCGCTCACCTTCACCGGCGGGGCCGCCCGCAGCCCGTACTGGAACCAGCTGCGCGCCGACATCCTCGGCCGCCCCGCCCGGGTGCCGGAGCAGACCGAGCCGGCGCTGGGGATGGCCGCGCTGGCCCGGTACGGCGGCACGGGCGGGCCCGGGCTCGCGGACGTCGCCGGACGCATGGTGCGAGTCCGTACGGTCGTCGAACCCCGCCCCGGCCGCACGGCCCTGTTCGCCGAGCCGTACGCCCGGCTCGTCGACGAGTTGACCGTCCGCGGCTGGCTGCCGGCACCGGTCGCCGCGCACGCGCTCGCCCGCCTGGACCGGGATACTGCTCAGTCATGAGTACGACCTTGCTGCTGGCCCGGCACGGGCAGACCGTCTGGCACGCCGAGAACCGTTACGCCGGGACCAGCGACGTGTCCCTCACCGACACCGGACGCGCCCAGGCCGCCGCCCTCGGCCGCTGGGCCGCCGCCCACCCCGTCGACGCGATCTGGACGTCACCGCTGTCCCGGGCCGTCGTCACCGCCGACCCCGCCTGCCGTGCCCTGGACCTCACCCCGCACCGCGAACCGGGCCTGCGCGAGTGTGACTTCGGGGTGCTGGAGGGCCGTACGCTCGCGGAGTTCGCGGCCGAGGACCCGGCCGCCGCGGAGGCCTACCGCGCCGACCCGGTGGCGAACCCCTTCCCGGCCGCCGAGGATCCGAGAGCGGCCGCCGCCCGCGGGTGCGAGGCCCTGCGCCGCATCGCCGCCGCCCACCCCGGCGAACGCGTCCTCGTGGTCGCCCACAACACCCTGTTCCGTCTGGTGCTGTGCACTCTGCTGTCGATCCCGGCCGGGGAGTACCGCAGGGTGTTCCCCCGCTTGCGCAACACGGCGATCAGCGAACTCCGCATGAACGGGGACGGCGGCGCCGCACTCCTGTCCCTCAACGTGCCGTGCGAGCCGGATCTGCCGTAGTCCGAAGTTCCCCGTCGTGGCAGGTCAGGCCCTGGCTGTCCGGACCCGCTGCCACCCGTACCCGGCGGCCGCCATGACCGCCGTCATCCCGCCCGTCGAGTACAGCTGCACCCTGGTGTCCGGCTCCCGGGCCATCAGGACGAACACCGCCGCCATACCCGCCAGCGCGACCCAGGTCAGCACCGGGAACGCCCACATCCGTACGGCGAGTTGCTCCGGTGCCTCGCGCTCCAGGCGGGCGCGCAGCCTGAGCTGCGAGACCGCGATGAAGATCCAGACGACCAGGATGACCGCGCCGATCATGTTCAGCAGCCAGGAGAAGACGTCGTCGGGCCGCCAGTAGCTCAGCACCACGCAGCCGAAACCGAAGACCGAGGACGCGAGGACCGCGACCCGGGGGACCCCGCCGGACACCCGGCCCAGCACCTTCGGGCCCTGGCCGCGCGCGACCAGGGAGTAGGCGATGCGTGAGGCGCCGTAGACGTTGGCGTTCATCGCCGACAGGAGGGCCACCAGGATCACCACGTTCATCACCTGGCCCGCGCCCGGGATGCCGAGGTGGTCGAGGGTGGCGATGTACGGGCCCTTCTCGACGATCTCCTTCGCGTCCCACGGGACCAGGGTGACGATGACCGCCATCGAGCCGATGTAGAACAGCGCGATGCGCCACATCGCGGTGCGCACCGCGCTGGCCACCCCGCGCACCGGGTCCGGCGACTCGGCCGCCGCGATGGTGACCGTCTCCAGACCGCCGTACGCGAAGACGGAGGCGAGCAGGCCGACGACCAGGCCCTCGCCGCCGTTCGGGAGGAAACCGCCCTCGCCGGTGAGGTTCGCGGTGCCCGGGGCGTCGGTGCCGGGCAGGACGCCCACGATCGCCAGCACGCCCAGCACCAGGAACAGGCTGATCGCGCCGATCTTCAGGGCCGCGAACCAGAACTCGAACTCGCCGAAGTTCTTCACGGCGGCCAGGTTCGTCCCGCAGAACACGACCATGAACAAGGCCACCCAGGCCCACTCGGGCGTGCCCGGCAGCCAGCCGGTGACGATCTTCGCGGCGCCGATGCCCTCCAGACCGACCGCCGTACAGAGCAGGACCCAGAAGGCCCAGCCCACCGTGAAGCCGGCCCACGGGCCGAACGCGCGTTCCGCGTGCGCCGAGAAGGAACCCGAGGACGGATACGCGGCCGACATCTCGCCCAGCATCCGCATCACCAGCATCACCAGGAGGCCGGAGAGGGTGTAGGCGACGACGATCGAGGGTCCGGCGGCGGCGATACCGGCGCCGGAGCCGACGAACAGCCCGGCGCCGATGACCCCGCCGAGGGCGATCATCGACAGATGGCGCTGCTTGAGGCCGTGGGAGAGGGAGGCGCCGTCCTGCTGCGCTGACGTCTCGGTGGTGGTGCTGGGCATGGGCGCGGCTCGTCCAGTGCGTGAGATGGGCAAAAACGCCCACAGTCTGGGCGGCCCCTCCGCTCTCACGGAGGGACCGCCCAGCATACGGACGCGTCCGGCACGCAGCGTGGTTACGCCGCTACGGCCGTGTAGTGCGAGGCGTCCCCCTCGATGGAGTAGCTCTCCTTGCCCTCGATGCCGACCGGGACGTCACCGGCGATGGTGACCCGGTTCAGGCGGCGCGGCAGGTGGTCGTAGTTGTCGACCGCGTAGTGCTGGGTGATCCGGTTGTCGAACAGCACCAGCTGGTTCTCCGACCAGCGGTGGCGCACGATGTTCTCCGGCCGGGTCACGTACGACTGGAACAGGTCGAGGACCTTGCGGGACTCGCTGACCGACAGGCCCACGATCCGCTGCGCGAACCCGCCGATGAACAGCCCGCGTTCACCGGTCAGCGGGTGCACCCGGACCACCGGGTGGACCGTGCGGTACTTGATCGACGTGAACTGGGCGCGCGCGGCGGCCTGTTGATCGTCGACCGCCTCCTCCGGCACCGCGTAGTCGTAGTCGTTGGTGTGTTCCGCCCACAGCGTGTCGGCGAACTGGCGGAGCGAGTCAGGCAGTTGCCGGTAGGCCGCCGCCGAGTTGGCGATGAGGGTCTCGCCACCGTACGGGGGGAGCTTGATGCTGCGCAGGGTGCTGGCCTGGGGCGGGTTGAGGACGAAGGTGACGTCCGTGTGCCAGTTGTTGGCGGCCCGGCCGCGCTCGCTGTCCACGGGCAGGACGTTCGGGACGCCCGCGACGGACGGCACGGTCGGGTGGGCGGTGGTGAGGTCGCCGAAGTGCCGGACGAAGGCCTGCTGCCCCTCGTCGTCCAGGTTCACCTCGTCGAACACCAGGGCCTTGTGGACGTTGAGGGCCTCCCGGACGGCGGCGACCGTCTCCTCGTCCAGCGGCTTCGCGATGTCGACGCCCGACACCTGCGCGCCGATGTTCCCGGTGATCTTGCGGATCTGGATCTCGGACATGGGTGGGTCCTTTCAGACGAGGGCGGATTCCCTGCGGGAGGTGACGTGCTGGTTGGCCGGGCGCGGCAGGCCGTAGCGCTCCCGCAGGGTCTGCCGCGGGCCGCCGCCGTACTCCGCACGGAGCAGACCGCGGCCGCGCAGGATCGGGACGACGTGGTCGACGAAGAGGTCGAGGCCGGACGGCAGCACGGCCGGCATGATGTTGAAGCCGTCGGCGGCGCCGTGCGTGAACCAGGTCTCGATCGCGTCGGCGACCTGCTCGGGCGTCCCGGCGAAGGTGAGATGCCCGCGCCCGCCGCCGAGCCGCCCGACCAGCTGCCGTACGGTCAGGCGTTCACGCCGGGCCAGTTCGACGATGAGCGTGTACCGGCTCTTGGCGCCCTCGATCGCGCTCTCCGGGGGCAGGTCGGCCGGCAGCAGGGCGTCCAACTCCAGTGTTCCCGGCTCCAGTTGCAGCAGCCGCTCCAGACGGTCCACGCCGTGCGTGTACACGATGTGGTCCTCAAGGACCCGCTCGTTCGCCAGGGCCTCCGCCTCCGTCGACCCGATCACCGGGACGATGCCGGGCAGCACCTTGATGTGGTCGGGGTCGCGGCCGGTCTGCGCGGTCCGGGCCTTGAGGTCGGCGTAGAAGGCCTGCGCGTCCTCGATGGTCTGCTGGGCGGTGAACACCGCCTCCGCGTACCGGGCCGCGAACGCCTTGCCGTCCTCGGAGGAGCCCGCCTGCACCAGCAGCGGGTAACCCTGCGGGCTGCGCGGCACGTTCAGGGCGCCCTCGACGCTGAAGTACGTCCCCTGGTGCCGGGGCGGGTGGATCTTCGTGTCGTCGCCCCAGACGCCCCTCGCCTTGTCGGCGACGATCGCGTCGTCCTCCCAGCTGTCCCAGAGCTTGAGGGCCACGTCGAGGAACTCGGAGGCGCGGGCGTAGCGCTCGGCGTGGGCGGGTTCTGCGGCCAGACCGAAGTTGCGGGCGGCCTCCTCGCCGGCGGTGGTGACGATGTTCCAGCCCGCCCGGCCGCCGCTGATGATGTCGAGGGAGGCGAACTTGCGGGCCAGGTTGTAGGGCGAGTTGTAGGAGGTGGAGGCGGTGGCGATCAGGCCGATGTGCTCGGTGGCCGTCGCCAGGGCGGTCAGCAGGGTGAGCGGTTCCAGGGCGCCGGCGGGGCGCTGCGCGACGCTTCCCCACAGCTGCGGGCCGTCGGCCAGGAAGAGGGAGTCGAAGGTGCCGCGCTCGGCGGTCCGGGCGAGGTGGACGTAGTGCGCGAGGGACACATGCGCGTACGGGTCGCTCTCCGGCAGCCGCCACGACGCCTCGTGGTGGCCGGTGGTCATCAGGAACGCGTTCAGGTGCAGCTGTCTGGTGGTCATTGGTGGTCCTCCGTCACACCGAGTGCGGCCAGCAGCCGCTCCCGGTACTCGCCCAGCAGCGGATCCCGGTAGGAGCGGGGATGCGGGCGGTCGATGGTCAGGTCGAGGCCGATACGGCCCTGGTCGAGCACGAGCACCCGGTCGGCGAGCACGATCGCCTCGTCCACGTCGTGGGTGACGAGCAGCACGGAGGGCCGGTGGCGTTCCCACAGCTCCCTCAGCAGCCCGTGCATCCGGATCCGGGTGAGCGCGTCCAGGGCGCCGAACGGCTCGTCGGCGAGCAGGAGTTCCGGCTCCCGCACCAGGGAACGGGCCAGGGCGGCGCGCTGGGCCTCGCCGCCCGACAGTTCGCTGGGCCAGGCGCGTTCCCGCCCCGCCAGGCCGACCTCGGCGAGCGCGGCCCGGCCCCTTTCCGCCGCCTCCTTGCCCTCCGTCCCCAGCAGTACGTTGTCCAGCACCCGCCGCCAGGGCAGCAGCCGTGAGTCCTGGAAGACCACCGACACCCGTTCCGGCGCGGTGAGCCGGCCGCTGCCGACGACCTCGTGGTCCAGGCCCGCGATCGCCCGCAGCAGGGTGCTCTTGCCGGAGCCGCTGTGCCCAAGGAGCGCGGTGAACTGCCCCGCCGGCAGGTCGAGGTCGATGTGGTCGAGGACCGTCCGCGCGTCGAACGACCGTGTCAGTTCCCGGAGTCGGACGGCGGGACGGGTCAGTTGCTCAGTGTGCGTCGCCATGACAGCACCCTCCGTTCGATGAGACGGACCGCGCTGTCGGAGACCAGGCCGAAGATGCCGTAGATGACCAGGCCGACGAGGATGACGTCCGTCTGGCCGTAGTTCTGGGCCTGGAACATCATGTAGCCGAGTCCGCTGGTGGCGTTGATCTGCTCCAGGACGACCAGCCCCAGCCAGGAGCCGGTCACCCCGAGCCGGAGCCCGACGAAGAACCCGGGCAGGGCGCCGGGGATGACGATCTGCCGGATGAAGGCGAGCTTCGACAGGCCCTGAACCTCGGCGAGTTCGACGTAGCGGTGGTCGATGCCGGACAGCGCGGCGTGTGTGTTGAGGTAGATGGGGATGTAGACGACGATGGCGATGATCGCGATCTTGAAGGTCTCGCCGATGCCCAGCCAGAGGATGAACAGCGGGATCAGACCCAGCGTCGGGACGGCCCGGTTGAGCTGCACGGTCCCGTCGATCAGCGCGTCGCCGGTCCGGCTGAGCCCGGCGGCCAGGGCGAGCGCGACACCGACGGTCAGGCCGATCGCGAACCCGGATCCGGCGCGTTGCAGCGAGGTCAGGATGTCGGTCGGCAGCGTCCCGTCGGTCCACAGGTGGGCGCCGGTCTCCAGCACCGTCCAGGGTGCCGGGATCGCGGCCGGGTCGAGTCGACCGGCGGCGGAGGCGGCGGCCCACAGGCCGAGGAAGAGGACCGGGCCGATCAGCCGGGAGGCGGGCAGTCGCCTGCCGGGGGAGAGCCGACGGCGCCTGCGGACCTGGGGGCGCTCCTCGTCGGCCGGTACGGTCACGGAGGCTGCGGGAGCGGTTGCGGTGGCGGTGGTCGTGGTCACGGCGGTCACCTCCGGTACTCGGCCGGTACGGACTTCGCGGCGATGCCCTCGAAGCGGTGGTCGAAGAGCGAGCCCACGTCGAACTTCTTCACGAAGCCGCCCTCCGCCAGCAGGTCGGCGGTCTCCTGCTCCCACTTGATGGCCTCGTCCCAACTGGGCGGGAACAGCGGCTTGTTGGCGAGGGACGTGATCGACTCGGCCTGGTCGAGGGTCAGGTTCTGGGTCTTGACGTAGAACTCCCTGTTCCACACGTCCGGGTGCTCGTACTGCCACACCTGGCCCTTCGCCCAGTACGGGATGTACGCGGCGATCGCGGCGGCCTTCGCCTTGTCGGCCAGGACCGAGGCCGGCGCCCACAGCAGGTTGAGCAGGTCGACCACGTCGGTGGTGATGACATGGGCGCCCTTGGACCCGTACTGCTTCAGATACGCGGGCGACTGCTGGTTGGCGAGCGGCGCGATGTCCACCTGGCCCGACTGCAGCGCGGTGAGGAACTGGTTGCTGGTCAACGGGACGAGCTGCACGTCGTCGTACGCGAGCCCGGCCTTCTTCAACGCCCGCAGCAGGACGACACCTTGGGCCTGTCCCTGTGAGAACGCGAGCTTCTTGCCGCGGAAGTCCTCGACCGTGCGGATGTCGCTGCCGGGCTTGGTGGCGAAGAGGTAGTTCGGTTTCCGGGTGATGTCGATCGCGACGATCTTCGCGTCGTACCCCTGGAAATGCGCCTGGATCGGCGGGATGCCGGCGTTGTTGGCGACGTCCAGCGATCCCGCGCGGAAGGCGTTGATGACATCGGGGCCGGCGCCGATGTTCGCCCAACTGCTCACCTTGAACGGCAGGTCGCCGAACCCGGCCTGCTTGAACTGCACCTGCTGGACGTTCTGGTAGGAGGAGATCTTCAGGCTGGTGCCTGAGGGGACCTTGGTGGCGAGGGGCGCGTCGGCGTCGGACGCGTCGGCCGCGGCACTGCTTCCGGCGCACCCGCTCAGTCCGGCCGCGGCGGCGGTGACGCCGAGCAGGGAGGAGAGAAAGAGCCGCCGGTCGACACCGGACATGGATGGAGAAGGCATGGGAGAACTCCCTGAGTTCACGTGGAAACACGCACGAAAATGCGCGCGGAAGGCGTGTGTAGGCCGCGGGGAAGTGCGCTGGAAGGAAATGCGTACGGAAGAGCATGCGGCAGAGCGCAGCGGCAGGAGCACCTGCGGAATTCCAGGCGGGCGAAGGCCGGGGAACGGGAATTCAAGCAGGAAGAAGGAGGCGCCCAGGGCGCGTCAACGTGTCAGCAACAGAGGGTGCGACAGGTCGTGAGCAGCATGAATACGATGATCCTTGGCTTCCGTATCGTCTGTCAACATTCGGAGTTTCTGAATTAATTCGACTGTCCGGCCGCGGCGCCCAGTGGATCCCGGTAGAGGATGTCGAGGGCCACTGTTCCGCCCGCCGTGGCCAGCACGGAATCCGGGAAACTCGTCGGCCGTACGTCCGCCGCTCGTTCGGGGCCGACCGCCGCTCGCAGGGCGGAAAGACAGTCCTCGCGGCCGATGACCCCGATCTCGGTGACGACCACGCTCTCCGGATTCAGCACGTCTAGCAGCAGCCTCACCGCCCGGCCCGCCATCCGAGCCCGCTCCACCAACAGCCGGACGGCAACCGGGTCGCCCTGCGCCGCCGCCGTCATCACCCGCGTCGGGTTCGCCCCGGTGATGACGCCCGCCGCACGGGCCCGCCGGCACAGCGTCAGCTCGCTCAGCTCCGCCTGGAGGCAGCCGATCCGACCGCAGTCACAGGGCTCCGTGCCGCCGTCCAAGGGCAGATGGGCGATCGAGCCGGCCTGTGAGCGGGGGCCGTGGTGCACCTCGTCGTTGGTCGCGAACGCCGCGTCCACCACATTGCCGACGAACAGGTGCAGCACACTCCGGCTGCCGCGCGCCCGCCCGAACAACCGTTCCGCGTTGACCAACGCCCGCGCGTGCCCGTCCACATGGACCGGCAGCCCGGTGCGGGCGGCGATCACCTCCCGCACCGGCACCTCGCGCCAACCGAGCAGCGGATGGTCGACGACGGTCCCGGTCTCCCGGTCCACCCAGCCGCCGGCCGCGAAACCGACACCCAGCGGCCGGCTCCCCGGGGCCCCGTCCAACAGGGCCGTCAGGGCGTCGGCGGCACGTGCCAGTACCCGGCCGGGTTCGGTGCCCTCGTGCCGCACCTGCCGTTCGGCCACCACCCGCCCGCGCAGATCGAGCAACGCGACCGTGGTGTAGGGCACGGCCACATGGACTCCGCCCACCACGAAGCGGGAGTTGTCCAGGTCGAGGGGCACATGAGGGCGCCCCGAGCCCTTGGATCTTCGGGGCGGCTCGGCCTCGCGGATGAGGCCGAGGCCCGTGAAGCGGGCGCAGTGGTCGGTCACCGACGCCGGGGACAGCCCGGTCAGCCGGGAGATGGTGGAGCGAGCCACCGGACCGTGCTCCAGCACGGACCGCAGGACGACGCTCGCGTTGGTCCGGCGCCGGTCGCTGTCGGCGGCGCGGGGCACGGGGGAGGGGAGTGGTGGTGCCACGGCATGGGGCATGGGGATCTTCCTCGGGAACGGGTCCGACACTGCGCCGTCTCATGCGTGAGGCGCGTCGGAGCCGCTCCGCCCGCCTCAGAGGCGGCGACAGGTGGCCGTGCCCACGCGTCGCAGGTCGACATAGCGACGCGACGAGAAGTTCCGGGCCTGGGCAACCATGCGCTCGAAGCTAGCAAAATGCCCCACCGCTGCCCAGACGGCGACCGACGGGCGAGACGGCGGGTGTCCACGAATCCGGGACCTTTGGTGAATCCCTACAGATGCCATGCGCCTGTCCCTGTCTCTCACACCACCCCACCTCAGTGACCAGCATCACGACGACTTCGGTGTAACCGCCATCCGTTGTCCGGAGTCCACCAAGCTACCGATCAACCCTTTGTCGAGCGCTGACGGTGATCGGCTCCATGGCGCTGGGATAGCGTCGCCGTGTCCCTCGCCGTCCACACCCTCGCGGAGTCCCCATGAGCACCGCCGTCGCCCCCAACCGCACCGGGCAGGTCCTCGCCGACCTGCTCCCCGCCTCCCGCGTGCGGGATGTCGCGCTCGTGGTCGGCGGTGCCGCGCTCACCGGAATCGCCGCCCAGATCGCGGTGCCGGTGCCGGGCTCCCCGGTGCCGGTGACCGGCCAGACCTTCGCCGCCCTGCTGGTCGGCACGACGCTCGGGGTGAGCCGGGGCATGTCCGCGCTCATCCTGTACGCGCTGGCCGGCCTCGCCGGAGTGCCGTGGTTCGCGGAGGGCACCTCCGGGGTCTCCGTCTCCTTCGGGTACATCGTCGGCATGATCCTCGCGTCCGCCGCCGTGGGCGCCCTGGCCCGCCGCGGCGCCGACCGCTCGACGCTGCGCATGGCCGGCACGATGCTGGTGGGCGAGGCGATCATCTACGCCGTCGGGGTGCCCTACCTCGCCTACGCGGCCGGTATCTCAGCGTCCGCCGCGATCGCGGCCGGACTCACCCCGTTCCTGATCGGCGACGCCGTGAAGGCGGCCCTGGCGATGGGTGTCATGCCCGCCGCCTGGAAGCTCCTCAAGCGCTGACCGCGCGGCCCACGTACGAGGCCACACGGCCGACTGGTGGGGGGCATGACCTGACAGACGCACCGTCAGGTCATGCCCTCCATCTGTGTCACCCCCTACGTCCGCACGCGTGCCGACACGGACCGTCGCTCCGGTCTCCTCAGCTCTCCCGCTGCCCCGGCCGTCGCTGCGACCACCACAGGCCGGCCGCGCCCGCCGTCAGCAGGGCCGCGCCCGCCGCGCCCAGCGGCAGAACACCCGGACCGGTCCTGGGGAGTTCGTCACCGTTCGGCGCCACCGGCTGGTTGTCGGTGCCGAGCAGCAGTGGCGTGGCCGGGGCGTTCGGCGACGGGTTGGTCGTACCGAACGGAACCGGGCCCTGCTGCCAGAACGTCTTCTTTCCGCCGTCGCTCTGTACGGGCAGGCAGATCTTTCCGGTCTTCTTGAGATCGAACGTGGCATCGACGGCGAACGACTTCGACTTGCCGGCCGCGAGATTGTCGATGGGGCAGGAGAAACCGCTGTTCGAACCCTTCGGAAGATTCTTTTCGTCGATCGGGGAACAGCCTTGAACGTTCTTGACCGTCAGGCCGTCGAAACCGACGACCAAAAGCTGGATCTTTCCGCTTTCCTTGCTCCCCTCGTTCTTCACCGTGGCGGTGAGGTCCGTTTTTTTCGACGCGTTGTCGACGGAGATCTTCTCGGGCAGCAGCGTGGTCAGCTTCACGCCCGCCGGTGCCGTGTCAACGGCCTTTCCCCCCTTGCTGCTTCCGGGTCCCTGGTCGTCCGCTCCGGCGGTTCCGGAAAGGATCATCACCACCGAGAACGATGCCGTGACCAGCGATCCCGCGATGGTCGTCGTACGACGAGAACTCATGTTCGTCCCCCTTGGCTGCGCCTGAATTCGCAGTACTTGAAGAGGTACCACAAGATTTCTCCGCACTATGCTGATACGGCTCGAAGTGTGACCATTGCGTGTCAGTCAGGACGGTCCGGAAGGCAATGACCGGAAAGCGTTGAGGGGGTGCAGTGGATTGCCGGGGAATACGAGCGGCGGTGGAGTTCCAGGGGTATTGGTGGCGGGGCGCTATCGGTTGGTCGAAAGTATTGGCCAGGGGGGAATGGGGCGGGTGTGGCGAGCCGCCGACGACATACTCGACCGGCAGGTCGCGGTGAAGGAGATGCGCATCGATGGCCTCGACGCCGAGGACGCCCGCACCCGCCGCGAACGCACCCTGCGCGAGGCCCGGGCGACGGCCCGGATCGACCATCCCAACGTGGTGCGCGTGTACGACGTCGTGGACGAGGGCGAACGCCTGTGGATCGTCATGGAGTTGGTCTCCGGACGCTCCCTCGAACGCATCATGGCGGAGGACGGCCCACTGGGCCCGCGCGAGGCCGCACGCCTCGGGCTCGGCCTGGTGGAGGCGTTGCGGCAGGTCCACGAACGGGGCGTGCTGCACCGGGACATCAAACCCGGGAACGTCCTGGTGGAACACGCCGGACGGTTCTCGAACAACCCGCGAGTCGTCCTCACCGACTTCGGTATCGCCGCGATCCAGGACGCCAAGGCGCTCACCATGGTCGGCACGCTGGTCGGCTCGCCCGACTACATGGCCCCCGAGCGGATCTCCGGCCGCCCGCAGGGCCCGCCGTCCGACGTGTGGTCCCTCGGCGCGACGCTGTGCGCGGCATTGGGCGGCCACTCCCCATTCTCCCGCGACACCACACTGGCGACCCTGCACGCGGTCCTCTACGAGGAGCCCGAACTGCCCGCGGCCGCAGGGCCGTTGCGCGACATCCTGGCCGCGTTGCTGCGGAAGGAGCCGGAGTCCCGCCCAGGCCTGGCGGCCCTGGAGGCGTCGCTACGACCCCTCGCGTTCCCGCCGCCCACACCGACAGTGGAAGTGGTTCCGGCGGCGCTGGTCCCGGAGGAGGAGGCGGCGGCCGGGATCGCGGCGGACGCCGCGACGGGGGAGGGCGGCGAGTCCGAGTCCGAGTCCGAGTCCGAGTCCGAGTCCGACCCAGAGTTCGTCAGTGACGCGGTGCCCGTCCAGGACGTGCCGCCCGACCGGGAGCCCGGAAGGACCCGCTCCCTGCGGAAGTTGCCCGACCCCAGGCGGCCCGCACCGACGCCGGAGCCGGAAGCCGAGGTCGCCTCCACGCCCGAGGCCCCCGCTCCCGCCAACGCCTCCACCGAGGCCGCCTCGGAGAGGCGATCGGAGACGCGCTCCGAGACCCCGTCGGGCAACTGCGTGGGGGCCGTGTCACGGAGTCCAGGGTCCTGGGCCGATCCGGCCGCCGGACCACCCGCCAGCGCATCCACCACCCCACCCGCCGAACCACCCACCACCCCACCCACCGCCGCCACCCCCTCCACCCCCGACCACATCACCGCCACCGGCCCCCGCCCCCTCGCCATCCCACCGCCCCAACTGCCCAGCCCCGCCGCCCCGTCCGACGTATCTCGGCGTGGTCGGCGTCGTGCCAGGCTGGTCGTCGCCGCAGGTGTGGTCACCGTGAGTGCCGTCGTAGCGATCGTGCTCGCGACGACCTCAGAACCGCCGGACACCACCGCGGGGTCCACGCCGTCCGCCGTGGCGTCCTCCTCGCCGGCCCCGTCCGCCACCGCGAGCGACACCCCGACGCCCACCGTCGAGGGCACGTCACGCCCGCGGAGCCTGCCGCCCGGGGCGCACCAGGAGGCGGGTGGGTTCGCGTGGGCGACGCCGCGGGACTGGCGCAGGGATGTGAAGACGGGGGCGGAGGTGCACTACACCTCCCCGGACGGCAGACAGGAGCTGGCCGCCAAGTCCGCTCTCGCCCGCGGTGACCTGATGGAGACCTGGGAGACCTCGGAGCAGAACGCCCACCAGGGGCAGGACTACCGGAAGATCCGCCTGGAGGAGACGACGTTCCGCGGCCACCCCGCGGTCGTCTGGGAGTACACCTTCACCCTCCAGGGCGTCCCCTGGCGCGCCCGCCTGCTGGGCTTCACCGCCGACGGCAAGTCGTACCAGATCAACACCTGGTACCAGCCGGACATCGAGACGCAGGCCCTCAAGACGTACGGCAGGGTGCGGGACAGTTTCACCGTGCTTTGAATCCTCCCCTCCCTGAAGGGAGGGGATTCCTGGCTCAGGCTGCCTCCTGGAGCAGCGCTCCAGGAGGTCTTCCGCCATCAGCACCAGCCGGGTTGAGACCAGCCCGGACGAGCATCACGCGTGCGGAGTTCTTGTCCCGCGGGGACACGGTTCCGCACGTGGTGCAGGTGTAGGTGCGCTCACCCAGCGGCAAAGCGTGCTTGGCTCTCGCATCGCAGTGCGCGCAGTCCATCGTGGTGTGCGCGGGGTGGACGAGGCGGATGTCCCGCCCGTGCTTGCGGCTCATCTCCAACAGGGCTGCTTTGGTGGCGCCGATGGCGGCGTCAGCGGCCTTGCGGGCCATGGTGGTCTTGGCGAGGAACTTGGGGCGGAAGTCCTCGACCGCGATGGCGTCATGGTCGCGGACCACCTTCTTGGCCCACTTGCGGCCGGTGTCCGCACGCTGCCGGGCGACCTTCTTGTGCGCCTTTGCTCGCAGCTTCTTCGCCTCGCGGTGGCCCTTCGATCCGGGCCGACCCTTCTTCGGTTTGCGACGGGCCATCATCCGGTCGTACCGGGTCAGCTTCGCCTCAGCCTTTTGGCCGTGCCCGGCGTGCGGCAGGTCGTGAGCTTCGGAGGTGGTGGTCGCGGTCTCCTTCACACCCCAGTCGACACCGAGTACCCGGCCGGTCTCTGGCAGGAGCTGGACCTGGGCGGGCACGACGAACGAGGCGTACCAGTGCCCGAGGCTGTCCTGGTAGAGGCGTACCGAGGACGGCTCAGCCGGCAGGTCCCGCGACCACACCACCCCCGCGACGATGCCCCCGGCCAGGTGCAGACGGCCGTCCTTCAACCGGAACCCGCGCCGGGTGTAGTTGAGGGACGGCAGTGCCTCCCGTTTGGTCTTCCACTTCGGCATCCCCGCCCGGCGCGTCATGGGCAGGCGTTCGCAAATGTCCTTGTGCGCCTTGGCGCGGGAGCGGCCAAAGTCACGGATGATCTGCTGCTGGACAACCGACGAGCCCTCACGCAGCCACGGCGTCATCTTCCGGGCTTCGGTCAGCATCCTGTCGAGCTGCGCCGGGCCACACGTCTGGTCTTCCCCGGTCGCCTTGTTGTGCAGATGCACGATCCTGGACTTGGCGACGCATTCGTTCCACACCCAGCGGCACCGGTCCCACTCCGCCGCCAGCGCAGTACGAGCGGTGGACGACACACGCAGCCGGTAGGTGTACCGGGCATGCCCGCCCTCCGCAGCCACCCCCACCTGCGCCATCTCGCCCCCCCCTCACGGCCCTGGCCGGGGCACTGTGCCGTCCCGAACCCTCCGAAGGACCGTATGTACGACCGCCGCACAAACGCACCTCGATTCCACGGCCACCACCCCGACCAGCGATCACACGCACACGCGTTCGCATCATCTCGGCGATGCCGACAGCGGTACGGGTGCTCCACGCCGAACCGGAAGCGACAACGCTCCGCGTCGCGGCACCCGCAAGCGATTCCTCCCCAGCGCGAACCCGGGGCCACCTCGCAAGACCCAGGTGACGTGACGACAGGCGGCCGCACGCGGAGGGGCCCCGTGGTGACACACCACGGGGCCCCTTCGCCACAGAGTCGAAGCAGAGTCGAGCAGCTTCGCTCAGACCTTCGTGACGGCCCGTTCGCCCTTGAGCTTCTCCTTCGCGAAGGCGATCGCGAGCACGCCCGCGGCGACCGCCAGCGTCAGCAGCACGGTCTCCCGCCCGTCGTGTTCGGTGTCGGTGAGCATGTAGCCCAGCACGAAGACGATCAGCGCGGCCGACGCCCAGGTCAGATACGGGTACAGCCACATCCTCACGACCAGCTTCTCCGGCGCCTCGGCCTGGATGATCTTTCGCATGCGCAGCTGCGAGAAGCAGATCACCAGCCAGACGAACAGGGCCACCGCACCGGAGGAGTTGACGAGGAAGAGGAAGATCGTGTCCGGGGACAGGTAGTTGAAGAAGACGGCGACGAAACCGAACACGACCGACGCCAGGATCGCCGCCATCGGCACGCCCCGGCCGTTGACCCGCGCGAACGCCTTGGGCGCGTCGCCGCGCTCACCGAGCGAGAAGGCCATGCGGGAGGCCGTGTACAGGCCGGAGTTGAGACAGGACAGCACCGAGGTCAGCACGATGAAGTTCATGATCTGACCGGCGTGCGCGATGCCCAGCGAGTCCAGGGCGGCGACGTAGGAGCCCTGTTCGGCGATGGACTTGTCGTCCCACGGCAGCAGCGTCACGACCACGAAGATCGAGCCGAGGTAGAAGACGCCGATACGCCAGATGATGCTGTTGGTGGACTTGGTGACGGCCCGCTGCGGGTCCTCCGACTCACCCGCGGCGAGGGTGGCGATCTCGCTGCCCATGAAGGAGAAGACGACCAGCAGGACACCGGTGAGGATGGCGCCGGGCCCGTTGGGCAGGAAGCCGCCGTGGTCGGTGAGGTTGCCCAGCCCGGCCTTGTCGCTGTCGGCGCCCGGCAGCACACCGAACACGGCCAGACCGCCCACGACGATGAACGCGCCGATGGCGACGACCTTGATGCCGGCGAACCAGAACTCGAACTCGCCGTAGGAACCCACCGACACCAGGTTGGTGGCGGTCAGCACCACCATCACGATCAGCGCCCACCCCCACTGCGGAACGGCGGGTATCCACCCTTCCAGGATCTTGGCCCCGGCGGTGGCCTCCACGGCGAGCACGACGACCCAGAAGAACCAGTACAGCCAGCCGATGGAGAACCCGGCCCAGGGCCCCAGCGCCCGGTCGGCGTGCGCCGAGAAGGAACCCGAGGTCGGGTTGGCGGCGGACATCTCACCGAGCATCCGCATCACCAGCACCACGAGCGTGCCGACGAGGGCGTACGACAGGAGGATGCCGGGGCCCGCGGTGGCGATACCGGAACTGGATCCGACGAACAGTCCGGCTCCGATGACGCCACCGATGGCGATCATCGAAAGATGTCGGTTCTTGAGTCCCGCCTGGAGCCCACCGGGTTCACCGGGGGCTCCTTGGGCTTGACCAGCCTCGGGGAGAGTCGGCTGCGAGGTCATGAACGGATTCCTTTGCGCCGGTTGTGCTGTTGCCCCATACGAACGGTG
Source organism: Streptomyces sp. NPDC006332 (assembly GCF_040612855.1). Lineage (NCBI taxonomy): Bacteria > Bacillati > Actinomycetota > Actinomycetes > Kitasatosporales > Streptomycetaceae > Streptomyces > Streptomyces sp. NPDC006332. The sequence continues at coordinate 41,463 of NZ_JBEXRA010000025.1, read as the reverse complement.
TACGAGGGTGAACGAATCGGTCCAGTGAATCGGAGGCAAAGGAATTCGTGAACCTTCGATTCCGGATCGTTACTTGAGGTTTTCCTGAGGTTTCTCGGTATTGTCTGGAGTTTTCGGCATGCGCCCCCGGGGCTGCTGCCCCAAAACAGTCGTGTCACACTCGTCCCATGCGCGTGTATCTCGGCTCCGACCATGCGGGCTTCGAACTCAAGAACCACCTCGTCGACTGGCTCAAGGCGGCCGGCCACGACCCCGTGGACTGCGGTCCGCACATCTACGACGCCCAGGACGACTACCCCCCGTTCTGCCTCCGTGCCGCCGAGCGGACGGCCGCGGACCCGGACGCCCTCGGTGTCGTGATCGGCGGCTCCGGCAACGGTGAGCAGATCGCGGCGAACAAGGTGAAGGGCGTGCGCTCGGCACTGGCCTGGAGCGAGGAGACCGCGTCCCTGGGCCGGCAGCACAACGACGCGAACGTCGTGGCGGTGGGTGCGCGCATGCACTCGCAGGAGGAGGCGACGAAGTTCGTCGAGACCTTCCTCAACACACCGTTCTCCGGCGACGAGCGTCACCTCCGCCGCATCGAGATGCTCGCCGGCTACGAGACGACGGGTGACCTCCCGCCGATCCCGGCGCACCACCCGCAGCAGTAAGGGAGTACCGGGCCCGGGGCGAAGCCTGTGGCGGGGCCCCGGCGACGCCCCAGGGGTCGGGGAAAGGAACAGCACCGTGCCGGAAGGGCACACGATCCACCGGCTGGCGCAGGACTACGCCGCCGCCTTCACCGGCACCGCACCCCGGGTGACCAGCCCCCAGGGCAAGTTCAGCGACTCCGCCGCCCTCCTCGACGGCGCCGAACTCACCCGCACCGAGGCCCACGGCAAGCACCTGTTCCTCGGGTTCGCCGAGTCCTGGATCCACATCCACCTCGGCCTGTTCGGCAAGGTCGGCTTCGGAGCCGCCCCCGCGCCCCCGCCCACGGACACCGTCCGGCTCCGGCTCGCGAACAGCACGTCGTACGTCGATCTGCGCGGCCCGACGACCTGCGCCCTGATCACGGACGCCGAGAAGGACGCGGTCCACGACCGCCTCGGCCCCGACCCGCTGCGCGAGGACGCCGACCCGGGGGCCGCGTACCGGCGGATCTCCCGCAGCCGTACGACGATCGCCGCCCTGCTGATGGACCAGAAGATCGTCGCCGGTGTCGGCAACGTCTACCGCGCCGAGGTCCTCTTCCGGCACCGCGTCGACCCGTACCGCGCCGGCAAGGACCTCACCCCGGCCGAGTGGGACGCGCTCTGGAACGACCTCGTCGAGCTGATGCGCGAGGGTGTCCGCGCCAACCGCATCGACACCGTCCGCCCGGAACACACCCCGGAGGCGATGGGCCGCCCCCCGCGCGTCGACGACCACGGCGGCGAGGTCTACGTCTACCGCAGGGCCAACCTGCCCTGCCACCTCTGTGGCGGCGAGATCCGCACCGCCGACCTCGCCGCCCGCAACCTCTTCTGGTGTCCGACCTGCCAGCGGAGCTGACCGGGCTCAGAACCCGTGCGGCAGCCAGGGCGGCACCGGCGACCCGAACGCGACCGTCGCCTCCGTCAACGCGCCCCGCCGCAGCTCCCGCACCCGGCCGGCCGCCGCCAGCGAGGCCAGGCTCACGCCCCCGAGATACGCCGCGCCCAACTCCCGTACCGACAGGGAGAGATCGGCGGGATCCGTGGTGCGAGCGCACGACGCGCCCTTCGCGTCGCCCACCAGCCGCCAACGCCCCGCGTTCCAGGGGCAGAAGGCGTCGTCGACGTCGAACACCACATCCACCGGCGCCTGATACGTCCGCGCCTCCAAGGCGGCCCCGACGTCCACCAGCCGGACGAACAGGGAATCGCGCACCCGCAACCCGCACCGCCGGATGTCGCTCACCATGGACATCCACGGCTCGTCCAGAGGCCGCCCCTGCGCGCTCAGCGTCGACGTCAGGTCGATCTCGAACAGGAACCGCCACAGCGCGGCGTGCGCCGCCGCGTCCAGCGCCTCGGTGTCCTGAAGGAGCACCTCGCCCCTGGGTCCTGCGGTATCCCACTCCGGCTTGATCCGGAAACGCGCGTACCCCACGACCTCGCCGCCCCGCTCGGCGACCACGCACTGCAGCGGCGACGCCCCCTGCCGACGGCTCTCCGGGTCCACCACCCCGGCCCGCTCCCATCCGGGCATCCGGGCCAGCATCCCCGGCCGGACGGGCACCCGGCGCGCGTACACCGCCTCGCACGCGTCCAGGACGTCGGCCGGTGCGGCGTACCGCAGCCGTACGTCATCGGTGCCGGGCGGCACGGACAGTCGTACGCGTGTGGTGTCGACCTCGACATTGACGCAGAACGTCGCCGCGGCGTACCCGAACCGGCCGTAGATCGCGGGCTCGGAGGCCGTGAGGACCGCCAGGGGCCAGCCCCATTCCCGTACGTCGTCCAGTTGGCGCCGCATCATCGAGCGCAGCACGCCACGCCGCCGGTGCGTGGCGGCCACGCCGACCATGGTCACGCCCGCGGCGGGCACCGAGGCGCCGCCTGGCACGGTCAGCCGGAAGCTGAACGCCCCCGTCGTGCCCACGCACACGTCCCCGTCCCAGGCGCCTATCGACCGGTCCGTCTCCTTGAGCGCGTTCCACAGCTCCCGCTCCCCGAGCGCCTCCGGGACTCCGCCGAAGGCGCGGAGCAGGTTGTCGTACCACTCGTCCCACTCGTCCTGCCGCAGTACCCGCACGTCAAGCCCGTGACCGGACTCGTGCGCGGCCCCGCGGCCCGCCCCGCCGTGAGTGTCGTGATCGCCTTGGCCGGTGCCGTTGTCAGTCGCCATGGACCATGCCTATCAGGGCATTGCGGGACGGGCCAGGGGATTTCGCCTTGATGGCGACGCGGAGCCTTTCTGTGAAGTTCACTGTGAGTTGAGCCTCGGACGGGGGACAAGTGGGACCTCCCGTGCCAAGCGGCTGGTCCGATGGATAGGGTCCCGAACTAATGGCAGCAGGACGAGAACGGCGCGCAGAAGCCGAGACGTTCACGGCCCGGTTGAAGATGCAGTGGCACCGGGTCCGCGTCGGCATGCGCAGAAGCGCCGTCGACTACTTCCGCGGCGACGGCTCGGACTGGGTCGCCCTGGCGGGCCTGCTGTTGACCGTGCCCGTGATCGCCGCCACCACGCTCGCGAACTCGGTGTGGTGCTCCCCGGCCGCGCTGGTCCTGCCGATCGTCGCGGGCGGCCTGCTGCTGCGCCCGGCGAGCCTGCTCGGCCTGTACGCGGCGGCGGCCACCGCGCTGATCGTGGAGTCGGTGCAGCTGGGCCCGTACACCGAGGGCCCCTCCCGGGTCACCCCGGGCGTCGTCCTCGTGGTCGCCGCCTGCGGTTTCTTCGGACTGCTGATCGCGCAGTTCCGCAGCCGGGTGGGCGTCCCCTGGAGACGCGGCGGCACCATGCTCTTCGACCTGCGCGAACGCATCCGGGTCCAGAGCAAACTGCCGCAACTGCCGCCGGGTTGGCACCGCGAGATGGCGTTGCGCCCGGCGGGCGGCCAGTCGTTCTCCGGAGACTTCGTCGTCGCGGCACGGACCAACGGCGACCGCACCCTGGAGGTCGTCCTGACGGACGTGTCCGGCAAGGGCATGGACGCCGCGTCGAGGGCCCTGCTGCTGTCGGGCGCGTTCGGCGGCCTGTTGGGCAGTCTGCCCCCGCACGCGTTCCTGCCCGCGGCCAACGGCTACCTCCTCCGCCAGGACTGGGACGAGGGCTTCGCCACCTCCATCCACCTGGTCCTCGATCTGGACTCGGGCGACTACGAGTTGTACTCCGCCGGACACCCGCCGGGCCTCCAGCTCAGCGCCGGCAGCGGCCGCTGGGAGGAGAAGGCCGCCGACGGCCCCCTCCTGGGCGTGTACGACGGCGCCCAGTTCGACTCCGTGAAGGGCTCACTGCGCCCCGGGGACGTGTTGATGCTGTTCACGGACGGTCTGGTGGAAACGTCCGACCGCGACATAGTGGAGGGCATCGACCGCCTCACCGGTGAAGCCGACCGCTATGTCGCCGGCGGTTTCCACGGCGCGGCCTGGCACCTGATCGAAGCGGTGGCGAAGGACGTCAACGACGACCGGGCCCTGCTGCTGATCTGCCGCGAGGGGCCGACGGCGGCGGCCATCCGCTGACCGGGCCCCCTCGCCCCCGTCCGGCCCCGACACCCGCCCCCACCTGCGGCTCAGCCCGCATGGTGGGGTTTTCCTCAGGTCAGGTCCGCCGGTCGCCCTCATGGTGGGCGACCGTCCCCGGTTCGTAGGTTCGAGACATCACCACCGTGATGCTCCACAGACGACCGACCGGAGGGCGAGCGCATGGCAGGCGAGTGGGCCGTAGAACTGCACGGAGTGTCCCGGCGTTACGGCCGCGGCCGTAACGCGGTCCACGCCCTGCGCGGCATCGACCTCACCCTCCGGCCCGGCAGCTTCACCGCCGTGATGGGCCCCTCCGGCTCCGGCAAGTCCACGTTCCTCCAGTGCGCGGCGGGCCTCGACCGCCCCACCGCCGGCACCGTCCGTCTCGGCGGCACCCAGATCACCGGCATGCGCGAGAACAAGCTCACCGCGCTGCGCCGCACCCGCCTCGGCTTCGTCTTCCAGGCCTTCAACCTGCTTCCGTCCCTGACGGTCGAGCAGAACGTCGTGCTGCCGATGCGGTTGGCCGGCCACCGCCCCGACCGTCGCCGCGCCGCCGAGGTACTCGCCCAGGTCGGTCTCGGCGACAAGGCACGCCGCCGCCCGGGCCAGCTCTCCGGCGGACAGCAGCAGCGCGTCGCGATCGCCCGCGCCCTCGTCACCCGCCCCGACGTGATCTTCGCGGACGAGCCGACCGGTGCCCTGGACACCACGACGGCCGCCGAGATCCTCGCCCTGCTCCGGCAGGCCGTGGACACCCAGGGCTCCACCGTCGTCATGGTCACCCACGACCCGTCGGCCGCCACCTGGGCGGACCGGGTCCTGTTCCTGGCCGACGGCGAGATCGCCGACCACCTCGACCGCGCCCCGGCGGAGCGGATCGCCGCCCGCATGACGACCCTCACCGTCCCGGCGCCCTACGACCGGACGGCGGCGTGATGCTCGTACCCAACGGCCTCGCCCGTGCCGCCGTCAGGTTCCGTCCCGCCGCGTTCATCGGCACGCTGGTCGCGCTCGTGCTGGCCGCGGCGATCGTCTCGGCCTGCGGCGTCCTCCTGGAGACCGGCGCCCGTGCCACCGTCCCGCCCCAGCGCTACGCCGACGCCCCCGTGGTGGCCGCCGCCGACCAGCGGGCCCACTACGGCCACGGCGACAGCGCGGACAGCGAGCCGGTCCCGGACCGCGCCCGTCTCGACGTCTCCCTGGTGACGAAGGCCGCCTCGGCCCCCGGCGCCCGCACGGCCGTCGCCGACGTGACCTTCCCGGTCCGGGACCCGCGCGGCGCCCGCAGCGCCCACAACTGGTCCTCCACCGCCTTCACCGGCGAACACCTCACCGAGGGGCGCGCCCCGCACCCCGGCGAAGTGGCCCTCCCGCACGGCACGGTGGGCGACCACGTCACCCTCACCACACCCGACGGCACCCGCGCCTACCGCGTCTCCGGCATCACCAGTGCCAACACCGGCGCCGACGGCACCGGCCAGGACGCCGTCTGGTTCGCCGACTCCGAAGCCGTACGGGTCTCCGGCCACCCCGGCCGCGTGGACGCCGTCGCCGTACTGCCCAGGCCCGGGGTGACCACCCGCACCCTCGCCGCCCAGGTGGCCCACGCCCTCGGCGACCGTGCCCAGGTCCACAGCGGCGACGACCGCGGCGCCGTGGCCGACCCCACCCTCGTCGAGGCCCGCGAGACCCTCATGGGAATCGGCGGCTCCTTCGGCGGCGTCGCGACCGCGGTCGCCATGTTCACCGCGGCCGGCACGGTCGCCCTCGCCGTCGGCCAGCGCGCCCGCGAGTTCGCGCTGCTGCGCGCCGTCGGAGCCACCCCGCGCCAGATCCGCCGCACGATCGCCACCGAGACGCTCCTGATCGCCCCGCTCGCGGGCGCGGCCGGCTGCCTTCCCGGAATCGCCCTGGCCCGCTGGTGGTTCGGGCAGCTGCGCGACAGGGGCGCGATCCCCGACGCCGTCGACCTGTCCGTCTCCTGGATCCCGCTGGTCGTCGCCGTCGGCGCCGTCCTCGTCACCGCCCTCCTGGCCGGGTACACGGCCGCCCACCGCAGCTCCCGCGTCAAGCCGGGACAGGCGCTGGGCGAGGCGGCCGTGGAGCGACTGCGGGTGGGCTGGATCCGGATGCCGCTCGGTGTCGCCGCCGCGGTCGGCGGATTCGTCTGCGCGGGTCTGGCCGCCTCCACGACCGGTGAGGACGCGGCCAACGCGGCGCTCGGCATCGTGATGCTGTTCATGCTGGCGGTGGCCCTGCTCGGCCCGCTGGTCGCCCGTGCCTGCGCAGCCCTGTTCGGGCTCCCGCTGCGCGGCGCGGGCGCCCCCGCCTCACTGGCCGCCGCCAACTCCCGTACGAACGCCCGCCGACTGGCGTCCGCGATCACCCCGATCGTCCTCGCCATGGCCTTCTCCTCGGTGCTGGTCTTCATGCACACCAGCGAGGAGCGGGTCACCGAACGGCAGCAGGAGGCGGGCATCCTCGCCGACCACATCGTCACCGCGGACCCGGGCCTGCCCCCGGACGCCGTACGACGGGCCGCCGGCGCCCCCGAAGTCACCGCCGCCGTCGGCCTGTTGAAGACCTCGGTGCTCGTCCCCGCCTCGGGCGGTGTGATCACGGCGGTGTCCGCGCAGGGCGTCACGGGGTCCGCCCACGACCTGGCCGCCGTACAGGATCTGGACGTCCGACATGGCCAACTGTCCCTGAAACGGGGCGAGGTGGCCGTCGACTCCGCCGTGGCCGACAACGCGAACGTCGACGTCGGCGACCGGATCCTGGTGCGCCTGCCCGACGGCACCAGGGCGAAGCCGCGGATCGTGGCGACCTACGGACGGGGTCTGGGTCTGTCCCAGGTCACGATGAGCCGCGCCGACCTCGCCACCCACGTCACCTCCGCCTACGACACCGAGCTGTGGACCAAGGGCGGTACGGCGGACGGTCTGGGCACCCTCGGCACGGTCCTGGACCGCGCCGACCACACGGCCGCCCAGTCGGCGGAACGGGAGCTCAACGCCTGGGCCAACGCGGTCATGGCCGCCGTCCTCGGCGGATTCGCGGCCGTCGCCGCGGCCAACACCCTGGTGATGACCGTCCTCGACCGCCGCGGCGAACTCGGCACGCTGCGACTGATCGGCTCCACCCGGCGTCAGGTGCTGCGCATGGTCCGCTGGGAGGCCCTCCTGGTCGTCCTCGCGGGCATCGCCCTCGGCACGGCGATCGCCCTGGCCACACTGATCCCGATGACGAAGGGACTGACGGGCCAGGGACCGTACATCCCGCCCCCGGTCTACGGCGCCTTCGCCGGCGGGATCGTCCTGCTCGGCCTGACGGCGGTCACCCTCCCGGCCCGCGCGGCCCTGCGCGCCGACACACTGGACGAATGACAGACACTCCACAGCCGCCGCCCGCCATGCCGGAGCCGCAGTCCCTGACGTTGGCCGAAGTCGAGGCCATCGCCCGCGCCGCCCACGCGGGCCAGCGTGACAAGGCAGGCCGGCCCTACGCCGAACACCTGCGGGCCGTGGCGGAAGGGGTACGCGCGCGGGGTGGCGACGAGGAGCAGATCGCGGCGGCCTGGCTGCACGACAGCGTCGAGGACGACGCGCTCTCCGAGAGGTGGCTGGAGGAGGCGGCCCTCAGCCGCCGTACGAAGGACATCGTGCGCGCGGTCACCAAGCGGGCCGCGGAGCCGCCCGAGGCGTATGCCCGGCGCGTTCTCGCCACCCCGGGCGCCCTGTTGGTGAAGGAGGCGGACCTGGCCCACAACGCGGACCCGGCCCGCCTCGCGGTGCTGGACGAGCCCACCCGCACACGACTGACCGAGAAGTACACGCGGATGCGTGCGCTTCTCGGTCTGGTCGCTGACAGCGGTGAACGGGGTCCGGTGACCTAGGCGCTGACCTTCTCGCGCTCGCGCACGCCCGTCTCGTTCTTCTTGTCGTTCTTCTCGCGCCCGCGCGCCAGTTCGGCCGCGTCCCGCTTGAAGGCCCAGTCCATCGTCGGTTCCATCGCGAACCGGAAGACCCGGCGCACCGGCGCGGTGCACAGCAGGGTCACGGCGGCGGCCGCGAGGGCACTCACGAAGATCTCGCCGAGCGGCCGCTCCATCCAGGCGTGGTCGAACCAGCCCCAGAAGTCGCCGCCCTTGATCAGGAAGCCGTGCAGCAGGTAGCCGTACAGCGTGCCCGCGCCGAGGGCCGTGAACCACATCCGACGGCCCGGCACCCAGGCGAAGAAGCAGGCGGTCAGCAGCAGCGAGCAGCCGAACAGCGCGAGGACCATGACCGGCCCGGACCACCAGGGCGCGGCCATCTCCTGAGCGGCGTCACGGTGGTAGAACCACGACGTGTTCATACGGGGCACGGCCCACCAGCCGACCACCAACGCGGCCGCGACCACCGGCACCGACGCGATCCGCATCGAACGCCGGCGCACCAGCTTGAAGTGCTCGGGCTTCATGCACAGGCCGAGCACGAAGAACGGCAGGAACTGCAGCACCCGCTGCAAGTCCAGGTCGTCCCCGATCTCGGGCGAGGCGGACGCCAGCATGGCGATGCCGAGTGCGAGCGGCAGCGGCCACCGCACCATCTTCCAGATCGGCGTGGTCATCCGCCAGACGAACAGCGCGCACAGGAACCAGGTCAGGTACCAGGGGTCCAGCAGGCTGATCTCCTGGCCCGGCGAGTGGTCGAAGTAGCGCTTGAACAGGGAGTAGGCCGTCTCGAAGAGGACGTACGGCACCACCACGCCGGTGATCAGGCGCTTGAGCCGGTCGGCGCGCATGTCGAAGCTGCGCGAGAAGTACCCGGAGATGATGATGAACGCCGGCATGTGGAAGGAGTACACGACCGTGTACATGGCCTCCAGGATCCGGCTGTCGCCCTTGAGGGGCTCCCAGGAATGGGCCACGGCGACCAGCACGATCGCCAGGTACTTCGCGTTGTCGAAGAACGCGTCGCGTTGTTTGGCGCCGGGCTTGGAACCGGCGGCGGCCCGGGGCGGGGCCGGTTCGCGCTGGCTCTGCGGCGTGCGCGGGCTCGGCACTCCGTCCGCCGACGACTGTGCCGGAGGGAGTGGAGATCGATTCTGGCCGTGCGGTCGCAGCGGGTTCGTCACAGGGACCTCGCTGCGCGGGCGGGGGACGAGGCGGCGTGGAACATCTGAGGCACCCTAGCCCTGGGTGTGCGTATTCGTAAAATTCCCGACGTCATTCCTGGTTAATGGCTTCGCCTACCCGCGTTTTCCGGAAGTTGACATTCCTGTCCACGTGAGGACCGACACACGCTGAATATCCGGCCAGGGCATCGTACGTGCCTTACTTGTCACGATTCATCCATACTAAATGGTGCATTATCGGCATGCCGTGCAGGTCACCGGCCTCCTTGTGGCTGAATTTCGAATCGCCTGCGAACACGGTGTGTGGGCACGGAAACGATCCAGCTGAATTACCTGCGGGGAGACCCCGTCGAATTGCTGTGCGAGGGCCCAGGGGAAGCCCCTGCCGGCCCGCGCGCACGGGGAGATCCCGGGCGGCCTTGGCCAACGTTGGGTCACGTGCCGCATATGCGGGCCCCGTTGGTGGCACGATGGTTCTGGCGGGGGTGCGAGGGGCTGCACCTCCGGGCCGGGAGAGCGGACCGATCGAGGGTGTGATCAGTTGTGGCCATTTCGCTGTCAGTGGTGCTGCTGTTGGCGATCATCTTGGTGGTGTTGATCAGGGGAGGCTCAATCAAGGCCGGCCCCGCCATAGTCGCGGTGCTCTTCGGCTTCTTCCTCGCCTCGACCGGCATGGCCGACGACATCCAGCGGTTCCTGAACTCGATAGCGGAGACCATCAACTCGATCCAGTTCTAGGCGCGACCGACCATGGTCCGTCGTCGAACCGTGCTCGAACAGTGGACGCCGCGGACACCGCGTGCAGGGCACGACAAAAGGCCTCCGGCCCGCTCCTCGCAAGGAATGGGCCGGAGGCCTTTTTTCGAAGCTCACCCGGTCGTCGCGTGCCGGTCCTGCCGCGCCCGCGGAAGCGACCGGGAAGCGACCGGGAAACGACCGCGCAAACGACGAGGGCCAGGCGGAGGAATGATCCTCTGACCTGGCCCTACGTCATGTGGAGCGGGCGACGGGAATCGAACCCGCGTAGCTAGTTTGGAAGACTAGGGCTCTACCATTGAGCTACGCCCGCACAGCGCGCGCCGCAGGTCGGTGACCGCGGCACACAGGCATCGTAGCGGGTCGTACCCCTTCGACGCACACCCTGTTAATGCGGCGGCCATGCTGCCTGTGGGCATGTACCCTACGTGTCGCACCAGCACGGGGTGTGGCGCAGCTTGGTAGCGCGTCCGCTTTGGGAGCGGAAGGCCGTGGGTTCAAATCCCGCCACCCCGACCACTGATCGGCCGTCCCCGGCCTGTCGTCGGCCACTCGCGCGGTCATGTCCGTGATCGCGTTCCGTGATCGCCTTTGGGGCGTGTCGCCGCTGCCGTTACTATGCAAGCTGGTCGCCCGTGTGTCTCTCCGTTACGAAGTCCTCCGGGCGGCGAATCCGCCGGAGCCGTTCTGGCCCCGGCAGAACCCAAGCAGTCAGCCACAAGGAGACCGAACCGTGAAGAGCGCCGTGGAGACCCTGAACCCGACTCGGGTTCGGCTCACTGTCGAGGTGCCCTTCGAGGAGCTCAAGGACAGCCTCGACGCGGCGTACAAGAAGATCAACCAGCAGGTCACGGTGAAGGGCTTCCGCAAGGGCAAGATCCCGGCCCGCGTCATCGACCAGCGGTTCGGTCGTGGCGCCGTGCTCGAGGAGGCCGTCAACGACGCGCTTCCGAAGTTCTACACCGAAGCGGTCAACGAGGCCGAGCTCAACGTGCTGGGCCAGCCCGAGGTCGACATCACCGACCTGAAGGACGGCGAGACGCTGAACTTCACCGCCGAGGTCGACGTCCGCCCGGCCCTGGAGATCCCGGACTACTCCGGCATCGAGGTCGAGGTCGACGCGGTCGAGGTCAGCGACGAGGACGTCGACAAGGCCGTCAGCGAGCTGCGTGAGCGCTTCGCGTCGACCTCCCCGGTCGAGCGTGCGGCCGAGGACGGCGACGTCGTCACCCTCGACCTGGAGGCCAAGGTCGACGGCGAGGTGCTGGAGGACGGCGTCGCGAGCGGCGTCTCCTACACCATCGGTTCCGGCGAGCTGCTGGACGGCATCGACGACGCCGTGAAGGGCCTGGAGGCCGGTGGCGAGGCCACCTTCACCTCCGAGCTCAAGGGCGGCTCGGCGGCCGGCAAGGAGGCCGAGGTCACCGTCAAGGTCACCCAGGTCGCCGCGCGTGAACTGCCCGAGCTGGACGACGAGTTCGCGCAGCTCGCCTCTGAGTTCGACACCCTCGAAGAGGTTCGGGCGGACAGCCGCAAGCGCCTCGAGAACACCAAGCAGTACGACCAGGCCACGCAGGCCCAGGAGCGCGTCCTGGAGAAGCTGCTGGAGCTCGTCGAGGTGCCCGTCCCCGAGAAGCTGCTCGAGGACGAGGTCAACACCCGTAAGCACAACCTGGAGCACCACCAGCTCGGTCAGATGGGCCTCGACCTCGACAAGTACCTGGAGATCCAGGGCAAGAGCGCCGAGGAGTTCGAGGCCGAGACCCGCGAGGCCGCGGTCAAGGGCATCAAGACCCAGTTCGTCCTCGACGAGCTCGTCAAGCAGGAGAAGCTCAACGTCAGCCAGGAGGAGCTCACCGAGCACCTCATGCGGCGCGCGGCCTCCTCCGGCATGTCCCCCGACCAGTTCGCCCAGGCGGTCGTCGAGGGTGGCCAGGTCCCGATGCTGGTCGGCGAGGTCGCCCGCGGCAAGGCCCTGGCCGCCGTGGTCGAGAAGGCCACCGTCAAGGACACCAACGGCGAGATCGTCGACCTGGACGACGAGGAGGAGGAGACGGAGGCCGTCGAGGCCACCGCCGACTCCACCGAGGACGCCCCGGCCGAGGAGAAGGCCGAGGGCGGCTCCGAGGACGAGGGTGAGAAGAAGGCCGAGGCCTGATTCCCGCGTCACCTCTGACGTAGGCAGGGGCCCTGGAGCACATCGGCTCCGGGGCCCTTCGCCTTAGGGGTCCTTACGCCAGGGGCAGCCCGCCCAGGCGCGCGGCTGTATCGATGTGCGGCCCCACCGGCGGGCCAGACGCTACGCCCCCGGCGAACACCCGCCTTCCCGGGATTCTCCGAAGGGACCCGCGCGTTAGGGTCCATGAATACGAGGGCAGTGGAGTCCCCGAACGGCTCCAGCCCCGCAGGGAAACGTGAGACGGCCCGGCGCCGTCGTAAGACGAGCAGGTGGATACGTGACGAATCTGATGCCCTCAGCCGCCGGCGAGCCTTCCATCGGTGGTGGCCTCGGCGACCAGGTCTACAACCGGCTGCTCAACGAGCGGATCATCTTCCTCGGCCAGCCGGTCGACGATGACATCGCAAACAAGATCACCGCGCAGCTGCTGCTCCTTGCCGCGGCCGATCCCGACAAGGACATCAACCTCTACATCAACAGCCCGGGCGGTTCGATCACGGCCGGCATGGCGATCTACGACACCATGCAGTTCATCAAGAACGACGTGATGACCATCGCGATGGGCCTCGCCGCCTCCATGGGGCAGTTCCTGCTCAGCGCGGGCACCCCCGGGAAGCGCTTCGCGCTGCCGAACGCCGAGATCCTCATCCACCAGCCCTCCGCCGGCCTCGCGGGCTCCGCGTCGGACATCAAGATCCACGCCGAGCGGCTGCTGCACACCAAGAAGCGCATGGCCGAGCTCACCGCCCAGCACACGGGCCAGACCGTCGAGCAGGTCACCCGTGACTCGGACCGTGACCGCTGGTTCGACCCCGAGGAGGCCAAGGAGTACGGCCTCATCGACGACGTGATCAGCACGGCTGCCGGCATCCCGGGCGGCGGCGGCACCGGGGCCTGACCGCCCCATGGGGCCGCACCGGCCCCAGAAGCCCCCAGCCGACCGCCTCAGCCCCTAGGAGACAGACAGTGAACGACTTCCCCGGCAGCGGCCTGTACGACCGCACGCGCGCCGAGTACACGGGCCCCGCGGCCGAGTCCCGTTACGTGATCCCCCGGTTCGTCGAGCGCACCTCGCAGGGCATCCGCGAGTACGACCCGTACGCGAAGCTCTTCGAGGAGCGGGTGATCTTCCTCGGCGTCCAGATCGACGACGCCTCCGCCAACGACGTCATGGCGCAGCTGCTGTGCCTGGAGTCGATGGACCCCGACCGGGACATCTCGGTCTACATCAACAGCCCCGGCGGCTCCTTCACCGCGCTGACTGCGATCTACGACACGATGCAGTTCGTGAAGCCGGACATCCAGACGGTCTGCATGGGCCAGGCCGCCTCGGCCGCCGCCATCCTGCTGGCCGCCGGTACGCCCGGCAAGCGCATGGCGCTGCCGAACGCCCGGGTGCTGATCCACCAGCCGTACAGCGAGACGGGCCGGGGCCAGGTCTCCGACCTCGAGATCGCGGCGAACGAGATCCTGCGGATGCGCGCCCAGCTGGAAGACCTGCTGGCCAAGCACTCCACCACGCCGGTCGAGAAGATCCGCGAGGACATCGAGCGCGACAAGATCCTCACGGCTGACGACGCCCTGGCGTACGGCCTGATCGACCAGATCATCTCCACCCGGAAGATGAACAACGCGTCCGTGCGCTGACACGGAAGCTGTGGCGTCTGCCGCCCCTTGGCACGGTTCGACACGCTGCACGTCGAAGTGAACCGCGCCAAGGGGGGCCCGAACGGGGGGCTCGGCAAGGTACCGTCGGATATAAGGCAGCACCAGGAGCCGCTGGACCTAGGCGTCTCCCAGGCGAAGGGGAAGCACACCGTGGCACGCATCGGTGACGGCGGCGATCTGCTCAAGTGCTCGTTCTGCGGCAAGAGCCAGAAGCAGGTCAAGAAGCTCATCGCAGGGCCCGGTGTGTACATCTGCGACGAGTGCATCGACCTCTGCAACGAGATCATCGAGGAAGAACTCGCGGAGACGAGCGAGGTCCGCTGGGAGGAACTCCCGAAGCCCCGCGAGATCTACGAGTTCCTCGAGGGGTACGTGGTCGGCCAGGAGTCGGCCAAGAAGGCACTCTCGGTCGCGGTGTACAACCACTACAAACGGGTCCAGGCCGGTGAGAACGGCGGTGCCCAAGGCCGCGACGACGCCATCGAGTTGGCGAAGTCCAACATCCTCCTGCTGGGTCCCACGGGCTCCGGCAAGACCCTGCTGGCCCAGACCCTGGCCCGCATGCTCAACGTCCCGTTCGCCATCGCCGACGCGACGGCGCTGACGGAGGCCGGTTATGTCGGCGAGGACGTCGAGAACATCCTGCTCAAGCTGATCCAGGCGGCGGACTACGACGTCAAGAAGGCCGAGACCGGGATCATCTACATCGACGAGATCGACAAGGTCGCCCGCAAGAGCGAGAACCCGTCGATCACCCGCGACGTGTCGGGCGAGGGCGTCCAGCAGGCCCTGCTGAAGATCCTGGAGGGCACCACGGCCTCCGTTCCGCCGCAGGGCGGCCGCAAGCACCCGCACCAGGAGTTCATCCAGATCGACACGACGAACGTGCTGTTCATCGTGGGCGGCGCCTTCTCGGGCCTGGAGAAGCTCATCGAGTCCCGGGCCGGCGCGAAGGGCATCGGCTTCGGCGCGACGATCCGCTCCAAGCGGGAGCTGGAGGCCAAGGACCAGTTCGAGGACGTCATGCCCGAGGACCTGGTCAAGTTCGGCATGATCCCCGAGTTCATCGGCCGGCTGCCCGTCATCACCTCGGTCCACAACCTGGACCGCGAGGCGCTGCTCCAGATCCTGGTCGAGCCGCGCAACGCGCTCGTCAAGCAGTACGAGCGGCTCTTCGAACTCGACGGTGTGGAGCTGGACTTCGAGCGCGAGGCGCTGGAAGCCATCGCCGACCAGGCGATCCTCCGCCAGACCGGCGCGCGCGGCCTGCGCGCCATCATGGAAGAGGTCCTCCAGGGCGTCATGTACGAGGTGCCGTCCCGCAAGGACGTGGCCCGCGTGGTCATCACCGCCGACGTGGTCCTCTCCAACGTCAACCCGACGCTGATCCCGCGCGATTCGCGGGGGCGGGGTCCGGGGGAGCAGAAGACGGCGTAGCCGAGTCCGGTACGCAGCGGACATGAAGAGGGCCCCGCGCAGGCGGGGCCCTCTTCACATGCCGGGAGCCGATCAGCTCTTGACGCGGACTTCCTTACGGAGGTCGGCCGCGATCTGGGCCGACTCGTCCATGGAGTACGTCTTGGTGCTCGTGTTCGGCTGGACCACGCCCATCGTGCTGTAGTCCGCCCAGATGCACATGTACACCGTCTGGTCCTTGCCCGTGACGCGGCTCTTGCCCTGGATCTTCTGGCACTTCATCACGGCGCCGTCCAGACCGCTGGGCGAGACGGACTCGGCGTCGCCGACGATGGTGGCGTCGTTGTCCGAGGTGGCGCTCTTCTTCATCTCCGCGAAGGTGCCGTCCAGGGCCTTCTCGGGGTCGGCCACCTTGCCGTAGAAGCCGGAGAAGGCGACGGCCTCACCCTTCTTGGCCTTCTCCACCGCGCTGGGGTCACTGGGGTCGAGCGACGACACGTCCACGGTCGAGTAGGTGGCCGCGACCTGCGTGGCGTTGGACACCCCGAACGCGGCGAGGTCCTTCGCGTCGCTCGAACTCACCTTCTTCTCCTGGGCGTTGCCCGCACGCGTGTACTTCTCGGACAGTAGCTTCGACGGCGCGGTGAGCTTGTGCGGCCCGTCGTCCTCGAGCCCGCCCCCGCCGCCCCCGCCGATCACCAAGTACGCCCCCACGCCGATCGCGGCCACGACCGCCACGGCGCCGATGATGAGCCCCATCTTCTTCTTGCCGCCCCCGGGCGCCGGCGGCTGCGGCGCCCCGTACGGGGCCTGCCCGTACGGCTGCTGCTGCCCGTACTGCGGCTGCTGGCCGTACGGGGGCTGCTGACCGTAGGGCTGCTGTTGCGGAGCGCCCTGCGGAGCACCCTGCGGAGCGCCCTGCGGGGGCTGCTGGGGATAGCCGTAACCCGGCTGGGCCGGGGGAGTCTGCTGGGGGTAGCCGTAGCCGGGCTGCGGGGCCTGCGGCGGCTGGCCGTAGGGGCCCGGCTGACCGTACGGGCCGCCCTGCGGGGGCTGCCCACCGTACGGGCCGGGCTGCTGGGGCTGCCCACCGTACGGGCCCGGCTGGTTGTGACTCATTTCTGGGTTCCCCTCCAGATGCTTATGTGTTCCTGACATCCTGGCCCAGGCGACAGGTGCGGACGGCATCGGGGCCCCCACCGTTACAGAACAAACGCGTTTCGGGACTGCCCGGTGACACCCCTAAACTGAGCCCGTGACCGAGAACGCTCAGCAGCAGCCACCAGCGCCCGACACCGAACTGCCGACCCAGTACGCGCCGGCCGACGTAGAGGGGCCGCTGTACGAGCGCTGGGTGGAGCGGGGTTACTTCGAGGCCGACGCGAAGAGCGACAAGCCCCCGTACACGATCGTCATCCCGCCGCCGAACGTCACGGGCTCGCTCCACCTCGGGCACGCCTTCGAGCACACCCTCATCGACGCCCTCACCCGCCGCAAGCGGATGCAGGGTTACGAGACGCTGTGGCAACCCGGCATGGACCACGCGGGGATCGCGACCCAGAACGTCGTCGAGCGTGAGCTCGGCAAGGAGGGCAAGTCGCGGCACGACCTCGGCCGGGAGGCGTTCGTCGAGCGCGTCTGGCAGTGGAAGGCCGAGTCCGGCGGTCAGATCGGCGGTCAGATGCGCCGCCTGGGAGACGGTGTCGCGTGGTCGCGTGAGCGGTTCACCATGGACGAGGGTCTCTCCCAGGCCGTCCAGACCATCTTCAAGCGGCTCTACGACGAAGAGCTGATCTACCGCGCCGAGCGCATCATCAACTGGTGCCCCCGCTGCCTGACCGCCATCTCGGACATCGAGGTGGAGTACCAGGACGACGACGGCGAGCTCGTCTCCATGAAGTACGGCGACGGGGACGAGACCATCGTCGTCGCCACCACCCGCGCCGAGACCATGCTCGGTGACACGGCCGTCGCCGTCCACCCCGAGGACGAGCGGTACAAGCACCTGGTCGGCAAGCTCATCAAGCTGCCGCTGACCGAGCGTTCCATCCCGGTCGTCGCCGACGCGCACGTCGACCCCGAGTTCGGCACGGGTGCCGTCAAGGTCACCCCCGCCCACGACCCGAACGACTTCGAGATCGGCCAGCGTCACGACCTGCCGGCCATCGCGATCATGGACGAGCACGCCGTCATCACCGCCCACGGCCCCTTCCAGGGCCTGGACCGGCTGGAGGCACGTTCCGCCATCGTCGCCGCGCTGCGCGCCGAGGGCCGGATCGTCGCCGAGAAGCGGCCGTACGTCCACTCGGTCGGCCACTGCTCGCGCTGCAAGACGACCATCGAGCCGCGGCTGTCCATGCAGTGGTGGGTCAAGGTCGGTCCGCTGGCGAAGGCGGCCGGCGACGCGGTCCGCGACGGCAAGGTCAAGATCCATCCGCAGGAGATGGAGAAGCGGTACTTCGACTGGGTCGACAACCTGCACGACTGGTGCATCTCACGGCAGTTGTGGTGGGGACACCGGATCCCGGTCTGGTACGGCCCGCAGGGCGAGGTCGTCTGCGTCGGCCCCGACGAACAGGCGCCCACCGGCGAGGGCTGGCGTCAGGACACCGACGTCCTGGACACCTGGTTCTCCTCGGGTCTGTGGCCCTTCTCCACGCTGGGCTGGCCCGAACAGACCGAGTCGCTCGCGAAGTTCTACCCGAACTCCGTCCTGGTCACCGGCTACGACATCCTCTTCTTCTGGGTCGCCCGGATGATGATGTTCGGCCTCTACGCGATGGACGGCACCCCGCCGTTCCACACCATCGCCCTGCACGGCATGGTCCGTGACCAGAACGGCAAGAAGATGTCGAAGTCCTTCGGGAACGTCGTCAACCCGCTGGACTGGATGGACAAGTACGGCAGCGACGCCCTCCGGTTCACGCTGGCCCGCGGCGCCAACCCGGGTGTCGACGTCCCGATCGGCGAGGACTGGGTCCAGGGCTCCCGCAACTTCGCCAACAAGATCTGGAACGCGACACGCTTCGCGCTGATGAACGGCGCGACGGTGGACGGCCCACTGCCTGAGCCGTCCGAGATGTCGGCGACGGACCGCTGGATCCTCTCCCGCCTCAACTCGGTGGTCGCCGAGGTCGACGCGTTCTACGAGGACTACCAGTTCGCGAAGCTCTCCGACGCGCTGTTCCACTTCGCTTGGGACGAGGTCTTCGACTGGTACGTCGAGCTGTCGAAGACCACGTTCCAGGCGGGCGGCCCGGCCGCCGAGGTCTCCAAGCGGGTCCTCGGTGAGGTCCTGGACGTGACCTTGCGTCTGCTCCACCCGGTCGTCCCCTTCGTCACGGAGACCCTGTGGACCACGCTGACCGGAGGTGAGTCCCTCGTCATCGCCGAGTGGCCCGCCGACAGCGGCTTCCGTGACACCGGTGCCGAGAAGGAGATCGAGACCCTCCAGTCGGTCATCACCGAGGTCCGCCGCTTCCGCGCCGACCAGGGCCTGCAGCCCGGGCAGCGGGTCCCGGCCCGCCTGTCGCTGGACGGTACGGCGCTCGCCCCGCACGAGGCCGCCATCCGGCAGTTGCTGCGGCTCCAGCCGGAGGGTGACGCGTTCACCGCCACGGCGACCCTGCCGGTCGCGGGGGCCGAGGTGGCCCTCGACCTCTCCGGCACGATCGACATCGCGGCCGAGCGCAAGCGGCTGGCCAAGGACCTCGCCGCCGCGGAGAAGGAGAAGGCCCAGGCCAACGCCAAGCTCGGCAACGAGGCGTTCCTGGCGAAGGCTCCCGATCACGTCGTGGAGAAGATCCGGACGCGGCTGACGAAGGCGGACGAGGACATCGCGCGGATCGCCGCGCAGCTTGATCGGCTGCCGGCCGCCTGACGGTTCGTACGGTACTGAAGGCCCCCGGAGCCCAATGGTTCTGGGGGTTTTCGCTTGCCGGGGGTGGGTCGCGCTGCCCGGCGCTAGCGGGGTGCCGCCCGCGCCCACCCGTGCCGCCCAGCGGCACGACTGCCCGCGGGCTGGGTACGTAGACTGGCCCCGTGAGTGACCTGCCCCCGCATGACGACAGCTCCTTCGACGAGATCATCGAGGCCGAGACCGAGCGGGACCCGGATCTCGCGCTGATCGAGGCCGGCAGCCGCACCCTGCGCGCCCAGGGCGGCCCCCCGCAGGCCGACGTGCCCGCGCGGCCCGAGGACCCGGAGGTCGACAAGGCCCTGCGCGAGGTCGAGGCGGACCTCGCCACCCGCTGGGGCGAGACCAAGCTGGAACCGTCGGTCAGCCGGATCTCCGCGCTGATGGACGTGCTGGGGGAGCCGCAGCGGGCGTACCCCTCGATCCACATCACCGGCACCAACGGCAAGACCTCCACCGCCCGCATGATCGAGGCCCTGCTCGGCGCCTTCGAACTGCGTACCGGCCGCTACACCTCCCCCCACGTGCAGTCGATCACCGAGCGCATCAGCCTCGACGGCGCGCCCATCTCCGCCGAGCGGTTCATCGAGACCTACCAGGACATCAAGCCGTACGTCGAGATGGTCGACTCCCAGCAGGAGTACCGACTGTCGTTCTTCGAGGTGCTCACGGGCATGGCGTACGCCGCCTTCGCGGACGCGCCCGTCGACGTGGCCGTGGTGGAAGTGGGTATGGGCGGCTCCTGGGACGCCACCAACGTCATCGACGGGGACGTCGCCGTCGTCACCCCCATCGACCTCGACCACACCGACCGGCTCGGTGACACGCCGGCCGCGATCGCCACGGAGAAGGCCGGCATCGTCAAGCAGGATGCGACGGTCATCCTGGCGCAGCAGCCGGTCGACGCGGCCCAGGTGCTGCTGAAGAAGGCCGTCGAGGTGGACGCCACGGTCGCCCGGGAGGGGCTGGAGTTCGGGGTCGTCTCGCGGCAGGTCGCCGTGGGCGGGCAGCTGCTGACCCTGCGCGGGCTCGGCGGGGAGTACCACGAGGTGTACCTCCCGCTGCACGGCCCCTACCAGGCGCACAACGCGGCCGTCGCGCTCGCCGCCGTCGAGGCGTTCTTCGGCGTCGGCTCCCAGCGGCCCGAGCCGCTCGACATCGACACCGTCCGCAAGGCCTTCGCCGCGGTCTCCGCACCGGGACGGCTGGAGGTCGTACGGCGGTCCCCGACCGTCGTCCTGGACGCCGCCCACAACCCGGCCGGCGCCCGCGCCACCACCGAGGCGGTTCAGGAGGCCTTCGACTTCAGCCGGCTGATCGGCGTGGTCGGGACCAGCGGTGACAAGAACGTGCGCGGACTGCTGGAGGCCTTCGAGCCGGTCTTCGCCGAGGTCGTCGTCACCCAGAACTCCAGCCACCGGGCCATGGACGCCGACGAGCTCGCCGCGATCGCCGTCGAGGTGTTCGGCGAGGAGCGCGTGCAGGTGGAGCCCCGCCTGCCGGACGCCCTGGAGGCCGCGATCACGCTGGCCGAGGAGGAGGGCGAGTTCGCGGGCGGCGGTGTGCTCGTCACCGGATCCGTCATCACCGTCGGCGAGGCCCGGCTGCTGCTGGGGAAGGGCTGAGACCCGAGAATGCGTACGCTCTGTTCCTCGACCCTGATCGGCGAGTTCCTCGTCATCGGCTTCGCCGGCCTGGTCGCCATGAAGGACCCCGACCTGTCCACGTCGACGGTCTGGACGGTCAGCGGCATCGCCATGTTCCTGAGCCTGCTGCTGTGCGGCATGGTGACCCGCCCCGGCGGTGTCGTCCTCGGGTGGGCCCTGCAGATCGCCCTGATCGCCTCCGGTTTCGTGGTTCCGACGATGTTCTTCATGGGGGCGGTCTTCGCGGCCCTGTGGTGGGCGTCCGTGCACTACGGCAGGAAGATCGATGAGGCCAAGGCCCGCTTCGCGGAGCAGGCCGGATCCTCCACACCTGACGCTGCGTGACATCCGTACGGACACGCCCTGTAACCTCATCCCACCGCACACCGGCCGTAGAAGGAGCCCTCCCGTGAGCCAGCGCACCCTCGTCCTCCTCAAGCCCGACGCCGTCCGTCGTGGCCTGACCGGCGAGATCATCAGCCGTATCGAGCGCAAGGCCGGCTGGCAGATCACCGCGCTGGAACTGCGCACCCTGGACCAGGACACCCTGGAGCAGCACTACGGCGAGCACAAGGGCAAGCCCTTCTACGAGCCGCTGGTGGAGTTCATGGCCTCCGGTCCGGTCGTGGCGCTGATCGTCGAGGGTGAGCGGGTCATCGAGGGTGTGCGGGCGCTGGCCGGCCCGACCGACCCGATCGCCGCCGCCCCCGGCTCCATCCGCGGCGACTACGGCGTGATCGTGCGGGAGAACCTGATCCATGCCTCCGACTCCGAGGAGTCCGCCGACCGTGAGGTGAAGATCTTCTTCCCCGGCCGCGCCTGACACCCGCGACGGCTGGAACGTGGAGTCTGGGGGCATCGCCCCCGGACTCCTTGGCATATGCGTCGCCGATCGGGGGAACGGGTTTCCCCGAACGCCCGTCTCCACAAGCGGACGCACACGTCATCTGCTGACAATGGCGGAGACCCTCCCGCGGTGTTCGCGAAGGCGCGTCTACGATGGAAGCCTTCACGTCACTGCGCCCACCTCGCCGACCTGAAAAGCCCTCAAAAAGCTCGTGGGAAGGCCAGAAGAATCCTGATGGGGAACTCAATGTCGTTCATCGGCCGTGACATGGCTGTCGACCTCGGGACCGCCAACACGCTGGTGTACGTCAGGGGTCGCGGGATCGTACTCAACGAGCCGTCCGTCGTCGCGATCAACACCAACACCGGTGGCATCCTCGCGGTCGGCGCCGAAGCGAAGAAGATGATCGGGCGTACGCCCGGCAACATCGTTGCCGTACGTCCGCTGAAGGACGGCGTGATCGCCGACTTCGAGATCACCGAGCGGATGCTCCGCTACTTCATCCTGAAGATCCACAAGCGGCGGTATCTGGCTCGCCCGCGGGTCGTCGTCTGTGTGCCCTCGGGCATCACGGGCGTCGAGCGCCGCGCCGTCATCGAGGCGTCGTCCCAGGCCGGCGCCCGTCAGGTGCACATCATCGAGGAGCCCATGGCCGCGGCCATCGGCTCCGGCCTGCCGGTCCACGAGGCCACGGGCAACATGGTGGTGGACATCGGCGGCGGCACCACGGAGGTCGCGGTCATCTCCCTCGGCGGCATCGTCACCGCTCAGTCCATCCGCGTCGCGGGCGACGAACTGGACAACGCGATCATCCAGCACATCAAGAAGGAGTACTCGCTCCTCCTCGGTGAGCGGACGGCCGAGCAGATCAAGATCACGATCGGTTCGGCGTACGACCTCGACGCTGACGAGCACACCGAAATCCGCGGCCGGGACCTCGTCTCCGGGCTGCCCAAGACCGTCGTCATCTCGGCCGCCGAAGTCCGCAAGGCGATCGAGGAACCCGTCAACGCCATCGTCGACGCGGTCAAGACGACCCTGGACAAGTGCCCGCCGGAGCTGTCCGGCGACATCATGGACCGGGGAATCGTTCTGACCGGCGGCGGAGCGCTGCTGCGCGGCCTCGACGAGCGGCTGCGGCGCGAGACCGGCATGCCGATCCACATCGCCGAGGACCCGCTGGACAGCGTGGCGCTCGGCTCCGGCAAGTGCGTCGAGGAGTTCGAGGCGCTGCAGCAGGTGCTCGACGCCTCGCCGCGCAGATGACGTAACTCTTCGATTCCGCCGTACGAGACGATCGACCTCGTGCGGCGGATCGTTGGTATCGAGGCATAAGCTCGCCCGCAAGCCTCCGTACCGCACCACCTCGACATCAGAACACCTCGACACCTGAACCTCTGCACATTCCTATGAGGAAGGCACGGCCGCCGCACGTGAGGGACACACGAGAGAGCCGGCTGCTCCTGGTGCTGCTGGTCGCCATCGCGTTCGCGCTGATCACGGTGGACATCCGCGGCGGGGAGGACTCGCCGGTCGACGGTGCCCGGCGCGGCGCGGCCACCGTCTTCGGCCCGATCGAGGACGGCATGTCGGCCGCGGTCGACCCGGTCGGCAACGCCGTATCGGCCATCCGTGACTCCGGTGAACGCCACGACCGGCTCGCCGGGCTGGAGAAGGAGAACGCGGCCCTCAAGGCGAAACTCGGCAGCGACGACCGCAACCGCTCCCGCCTGACCCAGCTCGACAAGATGCTGAAGGTCGCCGGCGCCGGACAGTACGGCATCAAGGGTGCCGAGGTCATCGCGATAGGAGCGGCCCAGGGCTTTTCCTGGACCATCACCATCGACGTCGGCGCCAACGACGGCATCACCCGCGACATGACCGTCCTGAACGGCGACGGGCTCGTCGGACGCGTCACCACCGTCGGCCCCGACACCGCCACCGTCCTGCTCGCCAACGACCCCGACTTCACCGTCGGCACCCGCATGGAGGCCAGCGACGAACTCGGTTTCGCCTCCGGCCAGGGCGACCGCCCGCTGCGCGTCGAACTCCTCAACAGCAAGGCCGAGATCAAGAAGGGCGACCGCCTGGTCACCTTCGGCTCGCAGTCCGACAAGCCCTTCGTGCCCGGCGTCCCGGTCGGTGTGGTCTCCCGCGTCGACCCCTCCGGCGGCGGTCTCACCCGCATCCTCTACGTCACGCCGTACGTCAGCTTCACCAAGCTCGACGTCGTCGGCGTCGTCGTCCAGGCCCCGAAGAAGGACCCACGCGACACGGTGCTGCCCGCCAAGCCCAAACCGACCCCCACGCCGACCGTGACGGTGACCGTCACGCCGTCCGCGAACGCGCAGGTCGACGGCCAGACCCAGCCTGAGCAGTAGGAGCTGTAACCCATGCGTGTCAACCGGATCCTGCTCTCCTCCGCCCTGGTCGTCGTCGCCCTGGTGGTCCAGGTGAGCGTCCTCGCCCGCCTGCACCTCCCCGGCGCCGTCCCCGACCTGCTGCTGCTCACCGTCCTGGGCCTCGCCATGGTGTACGGCCATATCGGCGGCGCGCTCGTCGGCTTCGGCGCCGGCCTGCTCGCCGACCTCGCCCCGCCCGCCGACCACGCGGCCGGGCGCTACGCCCTCGTGCTGTGCGTCATCGGCTACCTCGCGGGCCTGGCGAAACCGGACAACGGCCGACTGAAGTCGGCCACCGGCCCGATGGCCGTCGTGGTCGCCGCCGCCATCGGCACCACCCTGCTGTACGCCGGTGTCGGCGCCCTCGTCGGCGACACCGCCGCCCGCCATGTCGGCCTCCCCAGCCTGCTGTTCACGGCCTCCCTGTACGACCTGCTGCTCGCCCCGTTCGTGGTCCCCGGGATCATGGCCCTGGCCCGGCGCGCCGAGAACGACCCGCTGGCCGAGACCAGCACCGGCGCCGCCAAGACCACCGACATCTCCTCCGGCTGGCTCTCCTCCGGCACCGGTCTCAAGATCGGCGGTCAACGCGGCGCCCTCGGCGGCCTGAAGACCAGAGCCCGGGCCCGTACCACGCGGGTGGGCCGTATCAAGGGGGTCAAGCGGCTGTGAAGGCGGCGGAGTTCACCCGTACGGGGAAGTTCTGGCGGAACGTGGCCTCACAGGTCGGTCGTTCATCATTCGTACGCGCACACACGTCGGCGCACTGAGAGGGGGAGGCAGCCGCAGTGACAAACATCCCCGAGACCGGCCGGACCCCACGGGTCCAGATCCGGCTCGTCGTCATCCAGATCCTCGTCCTCTCCCTGCTCGGCACCCTCGGCGGACGCCTGTGGTACCTCCAGATCCGCGAGGGCGACGAGTACGCCAAGGAGGCCTCCGGCAACCACGTCCAGCAGGTCGTGCAGCCCGCGGTCCGCGGCTCGATCCTGGACGCGCGCGGCGTGCCCCTGGCCGACAACGAGACCCGGCTGGTGGTCTCCGCCTCCCGTACCGACCTGCTGAAGATGAAGGACGACGGCAAGGCCGTCCTCACCAAACTGGCCGGCGTGCTGGGCATGAAGCCCCAGGAGGTCATGGTGAAGGTCCGGCTGTGCGACGCCAAGACGCCGCAGCCCTGCTGGAACGGCTCGCCGTACCAGCCGATCCCCATCACCGACGAGGCCACCGCCAAGCAGGCCCTGCAGATCCGTGAACGCGCCGAGGACTTCCCCGGCATCACCGCCGAGCCGGAGGCCGTGCGCCGCTACGCCGCCCCCGGCGAGGCCAACACCGCCCAGGTCCTCGGCTACCTCTCGCCCGTCACCGACGAGGAGATCACCAAGGCCCAGGACACCGACTCGCCGTTCCTGCGCTCCGACCAGGTCGGCCGCTCCGGCCTGGAGCGCCAGTACGACAAGGAACTGCGCGGCAAGGCCGGCGTCACCCGCTACGAGGTCGACAACCTCGGCCGGGTCATCGGCCAGGCCGAGGCCGACCCCGCACAGCCCGGTTCCAACCTCGTCACCAGCATCGACGCCCGCGTCCAGCGAGTCGCCGAGTACGAGCTGAACGACGCCATGAAGAAGGCCCGCCAGGAGTGGGACCGCAACACCAACGAGAAGTACAAGGCCGACTCCGGCGCCGTCGTGGTGATGGAGAACAAGACCGGCCGCGTCGTCGCCATGGCGTCCAACCCGACCTACGACCCCAACGCCTGGGTCGGCGGCATCTCCGCCAAGGACTACGCCCGGCTCACCGGCAAGAACTCCAACTACCCGCTGCTCAACCGGGCCATCCAGGGTCAGTCCGCGCCGGGCTCCACCTTCAAGGTGATCTCCACGGCCGGTGCCGTCGAGGCCGGCTACGACTTCAACGGCAGCTACCCGTGCACCAGCTCGTACTCGGTCGGCGGTCAGGTCTTCAAGAACTTCGAGTCGGAGAACTTCGGCCCGATCTCCCTCGGCCGCGCCCTTGAGGTCTCCTGCGACACCGTCTTCTACGGTCTCGCCCACAGCCAGTGGCAGAAGGACGGCGGCATCAACCCGAGGAAGGGCGAGCCCAAGGACTACTTCTTCAAGGCCGCCCACCAGTTCGGCCTCGGCAAGGAGACCGGCATCGACCTGCCCAACGAGGTCACCGGCCGGGTCCCCGACCGCCAGTGGAAGGAGAACTACTGGAAGGCCAACAAGGACGGCTGGTGCAAGACGGGGAAGAAGGACGGCGACTACGTCCAGAAGATCGCCTACGAGAACTGCCTCGAAGGCAACAAGATGCGCGCCGGTGACGAGATCAACTACTCCATCGGCCAGGGCGACACCCTCGTCACCCCGATCCAGATGGCCACGATCTACTCGGCCATCGCCAACGGCGGCACCCTGCACGATCCGACCGTCGGCAAGGCCGTCATCAGCCCCGACGGCAAGACCGTCCACGAGATCAAGCCCAAGTCGCACGGCAGGCTGCCGATAAGCCGCCAGACGCTGAGCAAGATGGACGAGGCCCTCGCGGGCGTCGCCACCCGGGGAACCGCCGCCTGGCGGTTCGCGCAGGTCGGCTGGCCGCAGAACAAGATCCCGATGCACGCCAAGACGGGTACCGCCGAGGTCTACGGCAAGCAGACGACGTCGTGGTTCGCCACGTACACCAAGGACTACTCCGTCGTCATGACGATCTCCCAGGGCGGTACCGGCTCCGGAGCCTCCGGACCGGCCGTCCGCAACATCTACGACGCGCTGTACGGCGTGTCCGACGACGGCGCGATCAACAAGAAGAACGCGCTGCTGCCGACCCCGCAGAAGGCCCTGCCGAAAGTCCGGACGGACGGGACGATCACGTCCCCGAAGGTCGCGAAGGACCCCGCGAAGGACCAGCGGGCCAGCCAGAAGAGCGCACCCCAACAGGACGAGACCCAGCAGGCGGCGACCGTGAACCCGCCGACGACCGGCAACCGGGACACCCGGCGCCGGTCGCGCAGGAGGGGAAGCCGGAGGATCCTCACATGACCGGCGTCAACAGCTTCCAGGTCTCCGGGTACGGGCCCGCACGCGCGGGCTGGGCCCGGGTGTTCGCCCGTGACTCCCTCGCCCGCCGACTGGACTGGCCGATACTGCTGGCCGCCCTCGCGCTCTCCGGCATCGGCTCGCTCCTCGTCTTCTCGGCGACCCGCAACCGCACCGAGATCAACCAGGGCGACCAGTACTACTTCCTGATCCGGCACATCATGAACACCGGCATCGGCTTCGCCCTGATGCTCGGCACGGTCTGGCTCGGCCACCGCGCCCTGCGCACGGCCGTGCCGCTGCTGTACGGCGCCTCGGTGTTCCTCATCCTCCTGGTGCTGACCCCACTGGGCTCGACGGTCAACGGCGCCCACTCGTGGATCGTGCTGGGCGGCGGCTTCTCGCTCCAGCCCTCCGAGTTCGTGAAGATCACGATCATCCTGGGCATGGCGATGCTGCTGGCGGCCCGGGTGGACGCGGGCGACAAGCCCTACCCCGACCACCGCACCGTCCTGCAGGCACTCGGCCTGGCCGCCGTACCGATGCTGATCGTGATGCTGATGCCCGACCTCGGGTCGGTCATGGTCATGGTCATCATCGTGCT
This sequence comes from Streptomyces sp. NPDC006332, assembly GCF_040612855.1. Taxonomy (NCBI): domain Bacteria; kingdom Bacillati; phylum Actinomycetota; class Actinomycetes; order Kitasatosporales; family Streptomycetaceae; genus Streptomyces; species Streptomyces sp. NPDC006332. Next base: position 13,671 of record NZ_JBEXRA010000025.1, on the reverse strand, counting down.
GGGCCTGCTGCTCGCCTCCGGCGCGTCGAACCGGTGGGTGTTCGGCCTGCTGGGCGCGGGCGCGGCCGGCGCGATCGCGGTATGGCAGCTGCACATCCTGGACGAGTACCAGATCGCCCGGTTCGCGGCCTTCGCCAACCCCAGCCTCGACCCCGCGGGCGTCGGCTACAACACCAACCAGGCCCGCATCGCGATCGGCTCCGGTGGTCTGACGGGCGCCGGGCTGTTCCACGGCTCGCAAACCACGGGCCAGTTCGTGCCCGAGCAGCAGACGGACTTCGTGTTCACGGTGGCGGGGGAGGAGCTGGGCTTCGTCGGCGCGGGCCTGATCGTCCTCCTGCTGGGCGTGCTGCTGTGGCGGGCCTGCCGCATCGCACGCGAGACGACCGAGCTGTACGGCACGATCGTCGCCGCCGGCATCGTGGCCTGGTTCGCCTTCCAGTCCTTCGAGAACATCGGCATGACCCTCGGCATCATGCCGGTCACCGGTCTGCCACTGCCGTTCGTGTCGTACGGAGGCTCGTCGATGTTCGCGGTCTGGGTGGCGGTGGGGCTGCTGCAGTCCATCCGGGTGCAGCGCCCGATGTCCGCGTAGGTCTACAGGCTGGGCACAGCCGTCGCCCACCACTAGATTCAGGCCATGGCGGACACCAAGCGCGAGATCGAGCGGAAGTACGAGTCCGACGAGAGCGGACTCCCCGACCTGACCGGCATCGCCGGGGTCGCGTCGGTGCTCGACAAGGGTGTCGCGCACCTGGACGCCACCTACTACGACACCGCGGACGAACGCCTCGCCGCGTCCTCGATCACCCTGCGCCGCCGCACCGGAGGCACGGACGCGGGCTGGCACCTGAAGTTCCCGGTCGCCCCGGGCGTACGCGACGAGATCCAGGCACCGCTGTCCGACTCACTCCCCGACACCCTCGCCGGCCTGATCCGCTCCCGGGTCCGGGACGCCGAGCTGGCCCCGGTGGTCCGGCTGCGGTCGGCCCGGGACATACGCGAGCTGCTCGACGCGGCGGGCCGGCTGCTGGCCGAGGTCAGCGTGGACGCCGTCCGCGCGCAGCGGCTGACCGGCGGCGACGGCGAGGCCCAGTGGACCGAGATAGAGGTGGAACTCGCCGACGGGGTCGACCCGGCCTTCCTCGACAAGGTGGAGAAACGGTTGCGGAAGGCGGGGGTACGGCCGTCCGCGTCCGCCTCGAAGCTGGCCCGGGCGCTGTCGGAGACGGGGTCCAAGTCCTCCAAGTCCTCCAAGCCCTCCAAGTCCTCCAAGTCCTCCCGGTCGTCCAAGGCTCCCAAGTCCTCAGGCGGCAAGAAGGCGGCGAAGAAGGCGCGGGCCGCGCGGGAGCCCGTGACCGCCGGCGACCACGTCCTCGTCTATCTCCGCGCCCAGCGGGACGCGATCGTCGCGCTCGACCCGGCCGTCCGCCAGGACCTCGCCGACTCCGTGCACAGCATGCGCGTCGCCACCCGCCGCATGCGCGGCACCCTCAAGTCGTACGGCGGGATCCTCGACCGGGCCGTCACCGACCCGATCGGCGAGGAGCTGAAGTGGCTGGCCGGCGAGTTGGGAGTGGACCGGGACCGCGAGGTGCTCACCGAACGCCTCACAGCCGCCCTCGACCAGGTGCCCGACACCCTGGTCCAGGGCCCGGTCGCCGCCCGGCTGAGCAGATGGGCGAGTGACAGCCACGGCGGTGCCCGCGCCCGACTGATCGGCGTCCTGGACTCCGAGCGCCATCTCGCCCTCCTCGACACCCTGGACGCGCTGGTCACCGACCCGCCGCTGCTCGACGCGGCCGGTAAGAACCCCGCCAAGGTGATCGCCAAAGCGGTACGGAAGGACTTCGGCAAGGTCGCCGCGCTCGTCGAGCAGGCGCTGGAGCTGCCGCCCGGCGTCGGCCGGGACGTGGCCGTGCACGAGGCCCGCAAGAAGACCAAGCGCACCCGTTACGCGGCGGAGGCGGCCACGCCGGCCCTCGGGACGCCGGCCCAGGACCTGGTCAGGTCCATGAAGTCGCTGCAGGGTCTGCTCGGCGACCACCAGGACAGCGTGATGGCCCGACTGGCCCTGCGCGAGCTGTCGGCGGTCGCGCACGCGGCGGGGGAGAGCGCGTTCACGTACGGGCTGCTGTACGGGCGCGAGGAGAGCCGTGCGGCGGCGGTGGAGGCCGAGCTGCCCGGGTTCTGGGCGGGGATCCGGGACGGGGCGGCCGGGCTCTGATCCTCCGGGTTTGCGGAGCTCTGATCCTCCGGGCAGGTGGGGCGGTGATCTTCCGGGCGTACGGAGGGTGGCCGTGGGGGCGTTAGGCTGGATGGTCACCCCTGTCAGTCCTGTCCCGCTCACGAAGGTCGCGAGATGCCTGCCGAAGTCGCTGCGTCGGTGTTCCCGCAGCTCGAAGCTCTGCTCCCGCACGTGCAGAAGCCGATCCAGTATGTCGGCGGAGAGCTCAACTCCACGGTCAAACCATGGGAGTCGTGCGACGTCCGCTGGGCGCTGATGTACCCGGACGCGTACGAGGTCGGGCTCCCCAACCAGGGCGTCATGATCCTCTACGAGGTCCTCAACGAGCAGGAGGGCGTCCTCGCCGAACGCACCTACAGCGTGTGGCCGGACCTGGAGGCGCTGATGCGGGAGCACCGCGTCCCGCAGTTCACGGTCGACAGCCACCGTCCCGTGAAGGCCTTCGACGTGTTCGGCCTGTCCTTCTCCACGGAGCTGGGCTACACCAACATGCTGGCCGCGCTGGACCTGGCGGGCATCCCGCTGGAGTCCAAGGACCGTGGCCTTGACGACCCGATCGTGCTGGCCGGCGGCCACGCCGCCTTCAACCCCGAGCCGATCGCCGACTTCATCGACGCGGCGATCATCGGCGACGGCGAGCAGGCCGTGCTCGACATGACGCGGATCATCCGCGAGTGGAAGGCGGAGGGCTGCCCCGGCGGCCGCGAGGAGGTCCTCTTCCGCCTCGCCAGGACGGGCTCGGTGTACATCCCGGCGTTCTACGACGTCGAGTACCTCGCGGACGGCCGTATCGCCCGCGTCGTCCCCAACAAGTCAGGCGTCCCGTGGCGCGTGTCCAAGCACACGGTGATGGACCTGGACGAGTGGCCCTACCCGAAGCAGCCCCTGGTCCCGCTCGCCGAGACCGTCCACGAGCGCATGTCGGTGGAGATCTTCCGCGGCTGCACCCGCGGCTGCCGCTTCTGCCAGGCGGGCATGATCACCCGCCCGGTCCGTGAGCGCTCCATCACCGGCATCGGCGACATGGTGGACAAGGGCCTGAAGGCGACGGGCTTCGAGGAGGTGGGCCTGCTGTCCCTGTCCTCGGCGGACCACTCGGAGATCGGCGACATCGCGAAGGGCCTGGCCGACCGGTACACCGAGGACAAGATCGGCCTGTCGCTCCCCTCGACCCGGGTGGACGCGTTCAACGTCGACCTGGCGAACGAGCTGACCCGCAACGGCCGCCGCTCCGGTCTGACCTTCGCCCCCGAGGGCGGCTCCGAGCGGATGCGCAAGGTCATCAACAAGATGGTCTCGGAAGAGGACCTCATCCGGACCGTCGCGACGGCGTACGGCAACGGCTGGCGCCAGGTGAAGCTGTACTTCATGTGCGGCCTGCCGACCGAGACCGACGAGGACGTCCTCCAGATCGCCGACATGGCGATGAACGTCATCCAGAAGGGCCGCGAGGTCTCCGGCGCCAACGACATCCGCTGCACGGTGTCGATCGGCGGCTTCGTCCCCAAGCCCCACACCCCCTTCCAGTGGGCCCCGCAGCTCTCCGCCGAGGAGACGGACGCCCGCCTGGAGAAGCTCCGTGACAAGATCCGCGGCGACAAGAAGTACGGCCGCTCCATCGGCTTCCGTTACCACGACGGCAAGCCCGGCATCGTGGAAGGCCTGCTGTCCAGGGGCGACCGCCGCATCGGCGCCGTGATCCGCGCGGTCTACGAGGACGGCGGCCGCTTCGACGGCTGGCGCGAGCACTTCTCCTACGACCGCTGGATGCGGTGCGCGGACAAGACCCTGCCCGCCTTCGGCGTCGACGTCGACTGGTACACCACCCGCGAGCGCACCTACGAGGAGGTCCTCCCCTGGGACCACCTCGACTCAGGCCTCGACAAGGACTGGCTCTGGGAGGACTGGCAGGACTCCCTCGACGAGACAGAGGTCGAGGACTGCCGGTGGACGCCGTGCTTCGACTGCGGGGTGTGTCCTCAGATGGACACGTCCATCCAGATCGGGCCGACGGGCAAGAAGCTGCTGCCGCTGACGGTCAAGAAGGACGCCGCGACCAGCGGGCACACGCACTGACGTCAGCGGGCACTCGCTCGGGTGGTAGAGGCGCTGGCGGGGGCGAGTGAGGACGAGTTGAAGGTCGCGCTTGTGGCGGCCGGAGCTTCGATACCTCGCCCCGCTGCGCTGTCGGCGTCCCGCCGAACTTCGTTCCGGCCTCTGGCCTCCAAAATCCTTGGAGAACACGCATGAGTGATGTGAGCATCGGCACCGGCAAAGTGGTCGTGAACAGGGCGATGTCGCTGGACGGGTTCATCGCCGGGCCTGACCACGCGATGGACTGGATCGCCGAGTACCTGACTGCGGATGCGGTCCCGGAGGTCATGGCGGCCACGGGCGCCATGCTCGTCGGCCGGGGCACCTACGAGGTCGCCAAGCGTATGACCGACCAGGGCACCCCCTACGACGGCGGAGCACAGTTCGTCCTCACCCACGAGCCTCCCGACGAGCCGGACCCTACCGTCACGTTTCTCACCTGCGAGATCGAGGAAGCCGTCGCCACGGCACGCAGCGCTGCGGGCGGCAAGAACCTGGAGATCCTCGGTGCTGACGTGGCCGCCCAGTGCCTGCAGCGCGGGCTCGTCGACGAGATCCTGGTGTATGTCCTACCGGTGCTACTCGGCGACGGTGTCCGCTTCTCGCCCCCGAGCCTCGACAGGATCGACCTGGAACCCTTCAGCAACACCCAGTCGGGCGCCGTCACGACGCTCCGCTTCCGCGTGCGGAAGTAGGCGCAGCGCTCGGCGGCGCGGATGCTCTTCCGCGCAGGGTTTCTCAGGCGAGGCCCTCGAGGAAGTCCGAGAGCGCGGTGTGCAGGGTTTCAGGCTGTTCCAGGTGCAGGTCGTGGCCGGTGCCCGGGATGCTCATCGCCGTGGTGGCCGGCCGCCGGCGGAGCATCTTCTCGACTTCGTGTGCGGGGAGAAAGCTGGATCGGGCCAGGAACGACGAGGGTGGGGCACGCGACCTGCCCCCACTCGTGCCAGAAGGAACGCTGTGCGTTCTCCGCCAGCGAGCGAACCATTACGTCCCGGTCGAAGCGAGGGCGCCATCCGTCCTCGCGTTCCTCCAGTCCGGCCGCCCAGCCTGCGCCGACCGGTCCGCCGCCGAGGAACGCGGCGGCCGCTTCGCGTGAAGGGAACGGTGTCGGCCATGAGTCGAGCCATCCGCCGATGTCCACGGGGGCGTTCGGGTTCGGACCGCCGGGTCCGGCCTCGACGAGCACGAGCGCACGGACCCGTCCGGGATGTGCGGCGGCGATGAGCATGGCCGTATGTCCGCCGAGCGACTGGCCCACCAGCACGGGCCGCGGCAGGGCCAGCTGATCAACAACCGCGGTGACGTCGGCGACGTACGCAGCGCGGGAGACGTCCCGCGGGTGGCGCTCGCTGGCGCCGTGCCCGCGCTGGTCGACCGCGACGACCCGATACGTGGAGCTCAAGCGCCGCGCCAACACGTCCCATTCTCCCGCGTGACCGGCCAGGCCGTGCAGCAACACGATCGGCAGACCTGGGCCGCCCCAGTCCCGGCAGACAAGCCGGACACCGTCTCGCACCAGCACATGTTCAGACCATGCCATGTCGGCCCCCCACGGAATCGGCTGGACTTGATCATGCCGCAACCGCCCGGGGTGTTCGACGCCCTGGCCGCGTTCGAAGCGGGCGTCGGCGCGGACGAGGGTGACGAGGTGCGGGGCGCCGGATCGGCCGGACGTGGAACCGGCCGCGCTCTGTGCTGGGGACCCCACGGCGGGTCGCACCGCGGTCATCCGGTCAAAAATCGGACAATGTGGGCCTGTTGCGGCGTACCCCCTGGTGGGGTGGACGAGGGCGGCCATGGCTAGCGCATCCGAACGAGAAGGACAGCCCGTCGGTCGGAGCAAGGTCATGACCTGGGCTTCGAAGGTCTTTGAGCTCAACGCCGCGGGGCTGAACTGGCCGCGAGCGGTGGCGGTGCTGGACGCCGCGCTGGTGCCGATGTTCGTCTTCTGGGCGATCGGGCATGAGGTGTACCTGCTCAGCGCGGCGTTCGGCCTGTTGTTCGCGGCGTTGGGTGACCCCGGGGGCAGCTATGCACACCGTGCGTTCGATGTCTCCGTCTTCGCGCTGGTCGGCGCCGGGTTGACCGCGTTGGCCTTCGGCATCGGGTCGGACGCCTGGGGCTGGTTGGTGCTCGCGTCCTTCATGGTCACGCTGGTGGCCGGGCTGGCGGCCGCGTTCGGGGTACACCGATTCGTCAACGCCCTGCTTCTCAACATCTGGTTCATCGTCGCCGTCGGATACGAGTTCAGCCTCCACCAAGGGGGCCACGTCACCAGCTACGTCTGGGCTCAGGTGCTGTCCTGGATCGGAGGGGCGGCGCTGTGGATCGTGGTGACGTTCCTGTGGTGGCTCGTCCTTGGGCGTACGGACCAGGGCCAGCCCTTCTCGGAGCTCCCGGGTGACAGGTCGCGAAGGAAGCTGACCCGTCCGCTGATCCTGTTCGCGGTGATCCGCGCCGTGGTCATCGCCGGCACGGTCGCGCTGGCCTTCGGACTGGACCTGTCGCACGGCTACTGGATGCCGATCGCGGCCATGATCGCGATGAAGCCGAGCCTGGAGCAGGCCGCGCTGGTCGGCGCGCAGCGTCTTGCCGGTGCGTTGATCGGTGCGGTCGTGGCCGCGTTGCTGCTGTGGGTGCCGGCGAGCGAGAGCGGGCTCAGGCTGTTCGCGGTGGAGCGTGGGCTCGAAGTGGTCGCGCTCGTCCTGCTGATGCACGGGGCGGGGATCCGCTTCTGGAACTACGCGCTCTACAGCGCCGCCATCGCCGCCGGCGTCCTCATCCTGGTGGGCCTGCCGCAGCCCTCCGACAACGCGGCGGAGGGCTACCGGGTGCTGTGGACGCTGTGCGGGGTGGGGATCAGTCTGGCCGTCATGCTGCTGACGGGACTGCTCGCCAAGCGCACCGCCAAGGCGCCACCACAACCGGGGTGACGCGTCCGGCTCCGGTCAGTTGCGGCACGCACGTCCGCGTCAACGGCGGTGGGTGCGGTCCAGCCCAGGCTGGACCGCTTCCTTTTGTGACGGCTGCTTCTGGTGGACGTCCGCTGCTACTTGCTCGCGGCGAAGCGCATCAGGGCCAGCTCGTCGCCCTGTTTGATCTTGCCGGTGACGTTGATGACTTCGAGCTTCCAGGCGTCGCCGGAACGGACGGCCTTGGCTACGGCGCAGCCGTTGTCCGTGGTGAGCATGCTGGGCCAGATGTCGGCGACCTGTTGGGTGCTGCCGCCCGTCGCGTCGTACACCTTGAAGCTGATGTTGCGTGCCTTCTGGAAGGAGCTGCCCTTCTTGTAGGCGGCTGCGACGAACACGATCGAGTTGATGTGGGGCGGGATCTTCGCGAACTCGACCGTGACGGTCTCGTCGTCGCCGTCTCCGTGGCCGGTCTGGTTGTCGCCGCTGTGCAGGAGGGAGCCGTTGCCGATGGGGTCGAGGGAGTCGAGGCCGGCCAGGCGCACCGGGTCCCCGTCGTGCATGGCGATGGCGATCAGATCGAGATCGGTGCCGGTCTTGCGGCGGAACTTGCCCATCACGCCGCCGCTGGCGCCGGCGGTGGGGTCCCAGGAGACACCGATGGACAGATGGGTCACCCCGTCCAGATCGGCCGGGCCGTCTTCCTTCGTGAGTGTAATCATGGGCACATACTGCCTGGGCTTTCGCCGAGGACCCAGGGCAGGCCGGTCAAAACCCTGGCGAGTGATCGCCGCTCGGGCCCCGCGCGGCCGAACGGTGTAGCCCCGCGTGCAGCGGGCCGTTCCGGGTTCGAGCCTGGGTCAATGAGGAGCATCCGCCCCTGGGTCGTTGTCGAGCCGCCGGACAGTCGCGGGCTGCGCCGGGTCGTCGTGGACGGACAGACGGCGGGCCGAGCCTGGTCAGCGGGCGACCTGCGGAGGATTCTCGGGCGCCTCGGCTACCCGGAGGACCTGGATCTGGAGGATCCGGCATCCTTCTGCTGGCGGGGAGGTGACAGCGGGACGTGGCCGGACCGTACGGGAAGAAGGCGCGCCGTCACCGTGCTCATGGTCGGCGGTCTGCTCGCGTCCATGGTCCTCAGCGCGGTCATCGGGTGGCCGGACGCCTCCGGGGCCCTGACCTTCGCGCAACGCATCAGCGGCGTTGTGTTCGTCCTGTCCGGCGCGGTGCAGGGCCTGTCGGCGCTCGCGGCCCTCGACTACTCGGGGAGACGGCAGTTCCGGGCCTCCGGGGCGATCGTCCTGCTCGGCGTGCTCATCGCGCTGGCCACCGACAGTCTCCTGCTGTTCATGTGGCTCGAGGAGACGGAGTTCACCCCCTATGCGCTGGTGTTCATGCCCCTGTGGTGCTGGTCCCTGTGGGCACTGTGCCTTCTTGTCCGCGACAGATCGTGGAAGGGCGTCCCGCAGCCCAAGAGGTTCGCGGCCGGAGTGGTCGCCACCGCGGTCCTGACCGGCGTCAGCCTGGCGTATTCGACCATGTACCAGCCCACGGCGGCCCCGATGCATCTCACCGTGAAGGCGGAGTTCGGGAAGTCGTGGACGGACCGGTCGCTCGGGTTCTTGCAGGTCCCGATCACGCTCTACATGAAGAACACCGGAGGAATTCCGGTGTACATCCTCAATGACAACTACACGGTCCGCGGCAGAGTTGCCTTCTACTACAAACGCGCGAACAACGGGGGCCTGGTGCGGGAGTGGCGAGAGAGTGCGGGGCAGCGGGGGAAGGACTCGGGGGAAGCGGAACTTTATATCGGTAAACTCGCGTACAGTACGATCAGTAGCGGGCATTTCTACGGCCCTGGTAACCGGCTCGAAAGCGGGGAGGAATACACGCTCAAACACGTGGTCCAGTTTCCCAAAAAACCCAAGTTCGACGTGGTGAGCGTCGACTTGAGGATCTCGTACATGAGGAAGGACCGGGGGAAGCTCGACGTGGAGGATTTCAAAACTCCTCATTATTCATGGGATGTGAACGCGGGGCGGTACTACTGCCGCCCGGAAGGGGGGTGTGGCCAGCAGATCTATTATCACGGGAGGGTGCGGCACAACAATAACCTCATCAATGTGACGCGCAGCCCGCGTTATGTGACGGCGACCTGGATTCCGGGGCGCGACCCCACGGCGGCCATCTCGTCGTTCCACTTCGAAGGGGAGAGGCGTCTGGTGCAGGAGGAGAAGAGAGAGTTGGAGCGGTACGGGGCCGCGAAAGCGCAGGCGAACTCCGAGGTGTCCTTCGCGGAACTGCTGAGTTCTTCCGGTGCCTGACGTCGGCGCGGCCTACTCGAGCCAGCTCCCTACGGCGACCCCGTAGTCCTCGTCGAGATACGTGGCTGTCCACAGACATCTGGCGGAACCCGGAGGGCCGATGGCGGAGAGCAATTGGCTCCTCGGGACGATCTCGGCGAGCTTGATGATGAGTGACGAGATCTCGACGGGGGCGTGGGCGTATGTGTCGTTCTGCAACTGGACGTAGACGTCAAGCTGCTCGTCCCCCTTTTCCTGGGTCTTCCAGAAGTCCTTGACCCCTTCTGGGGACCAGCTGTCGGGAATCAGGTTCTTCAGCCGTTGGGCGAGTGTGTGCTCTGACGTCGTCTCGAATATGGCGTTGGCGCAGCCCTCGGCCGCCTTGCCTATGGGGTCTTCCGCCGCCTGATCCGAAGCGGCATCCTCCTGCTGGTCACGCAGTTGAGTGGACCGATCCTCCATGTCCTGCGCGGCTTCGGCCCGGTCGTTCGACGACGTCTTGGGGTCGGTGAGGACCTCCAGTTGCTTGCTCTGCTCGTACGCGGTCCCGACCAGAGCGTCTCTCTTCTCCTGAGGCATCGGCTGGGCTGCGGCCGTCTGCACCGCGGCACTCAGCTGCATCGCGAACCAACCGGATCTCTCCGCGCCGGGGTGCGCCCTCGCTGTCGGGCTCAGCGCTTCCGAACTCACCGTGTGGTTCACCACTCCCGTACTCACCGTGCGGTTCACCACCTCCGAGGTCGCGATCAGTTGGTCCCGCAGCTTCTGCGGCGTACCGGGGGCGCAGATCACGCCCAGCGCGGATGTCGTCCGCTTCACGACCAGGAGGAGGAAGGAACGCGCCTCGGACGGCACCTGCGGGTCGTACCCCGTCTTCAGCGCCGAGGACGCCTGCTTCACGAGCGGGATCAGTTGTTTGCGCAGCTCGGCGGGTGTGCTGTCGTCACCGCTGGCTGTCAGCGCGGTGGTCAGGTGGTTGATGCTCTCGATGACCTTCTGTCTGTCCTGAGGCGACGTGTGCGGGGATTCGACCGCTTCGAGAGTGGTCGTCAACTCGTCAACAGTCGCCACGAGTTCCTCGGGGACGTCATCCTTCGTCGCGGCCAGACGCGTCGTGGCGGCTTCGATCTGTCTGGTCTGTTCCGCCGGAGGGTCGGACACCCCTGTGTCCGCCTCATCGGAACCTGGCGGCTGTGACGGCTGGTCAGAGGGCGGTGTGTCCCCCGGATCCGACGGCGGCGTGTCACTCGGTGGGGGCGGGCTGTCGGGGGGCGGAGGCGTCGCCGGATCGCTCGGCGTGTCCTCGGGGGGCGGCGTGTACTCGGGAGGCGGCGTGTCGCCAGGGGGCGGAGGCGGTGGCGTGTCAACGGGTGACGACTGCGCTCTGCTCTCGCTGGGGCCCTGAAACGCTGTCACCGCACTCGTCAGGCCGGCTGGACATGCGAGCGCCGCAGCCAAGAGGGATGCGTTGACGCTGTGCCAGGCGCGTCGCCGGAAGAATCTGGCCATGGTGGTTCCAGATGCGCTTCGCGTGGTGTGTGCTTCATCCGTTGCGGACCCGGGCCCATGAATCCACTGTTCACCCGGGCGCGGCATCCCGCAACGCGAACGCCTGGCTCGGCGCCCGCTGTTGTCGGTCGGAGTGGGGATTTCGAGAACGAGTGGGGCAGACCGCGGGGGTACGGGATCCGGACGGGTGACTTCAGGCGTCTACGCCGTCATGGAACTGGAGAAGCGACCTGCTCAGCCACAGCGGCAGGCAACGCCCGAGGGGTGTCTCGCCGTTGCGATTCGGATCCCCGTGCGGATCGTGGTGCTCGTGCTGGTGGTACCGGTGCGGATGGTGTGGGACGCGCTGGTGGCTGCCGGGCGCGTCCTGAGGGACACCGTGCTCAGGCCGTTCGGGCGGGCGCTGGTGTGGCTCGGCAGGGCCCTGTTCGTCTGGCCGTTCGTCGGTCTGTGGCGGTACGTCGTGGTGCCGCTCGGGCAGGCTCTCGGATGGCTCGGGAACGTGCTCGTCGTGGTGCCGCTTCGGTGGCTGTACCGGTATGTGCTGACGCCTCTCGGGCACGCCCTCGCATGGGTCGCGCGGGGGATCGGCGCCGGGCTGGCGTGGGTGTACGGGCGTGTGCTCACCCCGGTGGGGCACGCCGTCAGGTGGGCGCTGCGGGGGCTCGGCGCGGTGCTCGGAGCCCTGGGGCTCGGGATCTTCGGCGTGCTGGCCTGGCTGGTGCGCCACCTCGTCCTCGTCCCCGTGGGGTGGCTGTACACGTGGGTCCTCACGCCGGTCGGGCATGCGATCGCCTGGTGTGCGCGGGGGCTGGTGTGGACCCTGGGCATGATCGTCACCGGGGTGGGGACGGCTCTCTACTGGGGGAGCCGGGTGTTGTTCGTGCTGCCCGCCCTCGCCCTGTGGCGCTGGATCCTGGTACCGGTCGGCCGGGTGCTCGCCGTCGTGGGGAGGGAGGTCGCGGACGCCCTGGGGCACGCCTGGCGGATCGCGGGGCACATCTCGCTCGCCGTCGGCCGGTTCCTCGGGACGCTCCTCCGGTGGATCTTCGTGGAGCCGGTGCGCTGGGTGTACCGGACGGTCCTCACCCCGGTCGGACACGTGGTCCGGGACCTCGTCCTGCGGCCCGCCGCCGAGGCCGCCCGCAGCGTCGGACGGGCCACCCGGCAGGCTCTCGCCGCGGCCCGGGAGTCCGTACGACAGGCCCGCGCCGACTTCCGGCGCATGGTCTTCGGGGAGCCGGGGCAGTCACAGAAGGTGGACCGGCGGGAACCGACGGGCGCCGAGACACGTACTCTTGGTAGTAGTACGACCGCTCTCACGAAGGACTGAACGACACTGGGCAAGCGACAGCCCGAAGGCCCGCCGCCCGCACCCGCGGTGCAGCGCATCCGACTGCGCTACACCAAGCGCGGCCGCCTCCGGTTCACCAGCCACCGTGACTTCCAGCGCGCCTTCGAGCGTGCGTTGCGCCGTGCCGAGGTGCCGATGGCGTACTCGGCGGGGTTCACGCCGCATCCGAAGGTGTCGTACGCCAATGCCGCACCCACCGGCACCGGCAGCGAGGCGGAGTATCTGGAGATCGCGCTCACCGAGGCGCGTGACCCGGAGCGACTGAGACTTCTGCTCGACGAGTCGATGCCGACCGGCCTCGATGTCATCGACGCCGTCGAGGCCCGGACCTCGGGACTCGCCGACCGGCTCACGGCTTCCGTCTGGGAGCTGCGACTGGACGGAGTGGACCCGGCCGGGGCCGAGCGCGCGGTGGCGGCCTTCAACGCCGCCGAGGCGGTCGAGGTCCAGCGCAAGACCAAGAACGGCGTCCGGACCTTCGACGCGCGCGCGGCGGTGGTCCAGCTCGAAACACACAGTTCCCAGGCTGATAGGCCTATCGACCAGCCCTGTGCGATACTGCGGCTGGTTGTTCGGCACGTGACGCCTGCCGTACGACCCGACGACGTCCTGTCCGGTCTTCGCGCCGTGGCCGACCTGGCGCCGCCGGTCCCCGCAGCGGTGACCAGGCTGGCGCAGGGGCTGTTCGATGAAGAGACCGGCACGGTGACCGACCCGCTCGCGCCTGACCGCGAGGCAGTGACGGCCCCATCCACGGCCGCCCCCGCTGCCGCCGCGACGGCGTCGGCGTAAGGAAGGTTCCGCGTAGGGACGGACGTCGTAGCGTCGCCCTCGGACTCGGGAGCCACCTGGGTCGGGCAGCGCACCGACCACAAGACTTTCGCCAGGCCGTACGCAATGGGCGTACGGAACCGGTGAGACAGGACACAGAGAGCTCCCGTGCGGCGCCCGCGCCCCGGACGGCGGCACCGCGCATCGCGCGAGCCGCGGACGTCAACGGCGATCGACATGATCGACGCCGGACCAGCGCGGCGCCCGGGAGCCTGACGGGAGACCAGCCCGCATGCTCGAACCGACCGAACCCACCGAGGGTTCCGAACCCAACACCCCCAGCGACACCCTGCCGCCGCGTCGTCGGCGCCGGGCCGCTTCTCGCCGAAGGAACGTACTGGCAGACCACCACGCGCTCGGAGGACGTGAACGTCGTCGGCGCGGCCGGAGGCAAGGGGCAGCTCTTCGCCGTGCGGG
>NZ_JBEXRA010000024.1:0-134330 GCF_040612855.1 Streptomyces sp. NPDC006332 | reverse complement strand
CTCCGTGGGAGAAGGAGCGGCGTTCGGTGCGTGCGATCGGCGTGCGGCGTGGAGGGTCATGTGGCGGAGCCACCTGGCCCTTCGCGCCGTGCGGCGAGCGTGCGTGCCGGGCGACGCGACGCCGCGGAGATCCATCAGAAGGGCCTAGGGTGACCGCGTGACGAGAGTGCGGTTGAGCGTGACGGAGCGGCGCGAGGAATTGCTGCGCGCCGCCGTCGAGCAGATCGAGGCGCGGGGCGTGGTGGCGGTCAGGATCGCCGACGTTGCCTCGGCACTGGGCGTGAGCAACGCGTTGGTGCTCTACCACTTCTCGACGAAGGAGAAGCTGGTCGCCGCCGCCTTCACCTACGCGGCCGAGGACGACCTCGCCCAGCTGCGCAAGCTGCTCGGCCGGCGCACCACGGCGCTGCGCCGGCTGCGGGCGGCCGTGCGCTGGTACGCCCCGACGGGCCAGGCCAAGGGCTGGCGGCTGTGGATCGAGGGCTGGGCGGCGGCGCTGCGCGAGCCCGCCCTGCGGGAGGTCACGCGGGACCTGGACCGGCAGTGGAAGGCGGCGCTCACCGAAGTCATCGCCGAGGGTGTGGCCGCGGGCGAGTTCGCCTGCCCGGATCCGACCGGCACCGCCCTGCGCCTCACGGCCCTGCTCGACGGTCTCGCCGTACAACTGACGTCCTACGAGGGCGGGGTGCCGCGGGCGCGGGCGCAGGAGTGGGTGGACGAGGCGGTGGCCCGGGAACTGGGGCTGTCGCGGGAGGCGTTGACCACGTAGGGCCGCGCCGTACGACAGACCCGTGACGTGTCGGGCCTGATGACGCGCACCTGGTTGCCCGGCCGACCACGACCCGCGGGGCGTGGCCGGCCGGGCAACCAGGTGCCCCTCAAGCCACCCGGCTGATCCGCGTCTTGATGTCGTCCGGCGACAACGCGCCCTTGGCGGTCACATGGTCCCCCGACGACTCCCCACGCAGCCGCCGTCCGATCCACGGCACCAGGTACTCGCGCGCCCAGTGCACGTCGTCCCGCCGGATCTCCAGGGTGCCGCGGGCGGGCTGCGGCGGCCAGGGCTGGTCCGGGTCGGCCGGGACCTCCATGCCGAGGACCTGGCCCGCGCGCAGCGCCACCCGCGTGTGGCCCTCGGGCGAGAGGTGGAGCCGGTCGCCGTCCCAGGCCCTGCGGTCCTGAATGGTCTTCAGGGACCACAGGTCGAGCACGGGACAGCCGTACCGGTCGGCGATCGCCCGCACATGCCCGTTGTAGGTGGCGATCTTCCCGCGCAGACGCTTGAACACGGGCACGCCGCGGGTGTCGAACCCGGTCGTCACCATCACCGTGCCGGCGACGGCGGTCAACCGCACCACCGCCCGCTCGAAACGCTCCGCGACCTCGTCGGGGTCGGTGCCGGGCCGCAGGATGTCGTTGCCGCCCGCGCAGAAGGAGACCAGCTCCGGGGCCAGTTCGACGGCCTTCGGGAGCTGGTCCGCCACGATCTGGTCGAGCAGTTTCCCGCGCACGGCGAGGTTCGTGTACCGGAAGTCGCCCTCGGGCCGCCGGTCCGCGAGCAGGACCGCGAACCGGTCCGCCCAGCCGACCAACGCCCCGTCGGGGCCGGGGTCGCCGACGCCCTCGGTGAAGCTGTCCCCCACCGCCACGTACGACCCGATCACTGATCTGTTGTCACTCTTCGAATCGTCTGCCACATCGACCCATGATTCACCTTCGGATGTGAGCTACGCGACCGTAAGAAGGGGTTGACGGGCGGTGAGATAAGCCACCTTCCAAGGATTGGTCAAGCCAGGAATAGCCTTGTCGTCAGTGCTGTTGACGCGGCAACCGCCATACCCGGAATCCGGAGATCCGGAAGTGACTCCAGGTGGTCCGGAAGCCGAAGTGCCCGCTGGTGTACGGCTCGGGGTCGGTGAGGTCGAACACGAGCCGCCCGTTGTTCCACCACCGCGTCGTCGCACCGTCCGAGACGATCCGGACCCGGTTCGGCCGGTTCGCCACCAGCAGGGGCTCCGTGTAGTCGTACACCAGCGGACGCACGCCCGCCTCGCCGACGTAGCGGCGCATCCTGGTCGTGGTGTTCGTGTTGGCGCCGTATCCGACGTAGTACGTCTTGAGGTGGTCGTACTCGGCGAGCGCACCGCTCCTCGCGGTGGCGAACAGGTCGTCCGGGGAGCGGACGTCGACGGCGTTCCAGAAGTTGTTGAGGTCCGACACCCGGTCATTGGCCCCGCCCTCCGACACCGGTGTGGCGGTGTACTCCAGGACGTACGGCCCTTCGAGCCGTTCCCTGAACCAGACGGTCGCGCCGGCGGGCACGTCGACCTCCAGGATCCCGTGGGAGGCGGTGACGGTGCCGCCCTTCTCGAGTTCCACGGCCCATCGGCCGAGACCGTGACGGAAGTCGTCGTGGGCGATCGGGTGGCGGTGGCGGGGCGAGGCGCTCGCGGTCGCGGCCGGGGTGAGGGCGGCCATTGCGGCTCCGGCGGCCAAGGTCGCGAAAGCTCTGCGCGTGGTCGTCACGAGAGACGACTCCTTCCGGGCGATCGACAGGTGCGGCAGGGGAAAGCGCTTACACAGAAGCGGAGTTCACTGTGCCCTCCGGCCCCGCACGCTGTCGACGGATCAGGCACTTTTCGCCACAGGACCGCAATGCGACGGTCAGGAATTGGCCAGGAGAGGGATAGAACGTATCGCCGTGGACCCGGACCTACCGAAATCCGGGCCCGGACATACCGAAGGCCGGACCCGGGGATCAGGGGTCCGGCCTTCGGCAGCGTGTCAGGCAGGTGGTCGTGCGGGTGTCAGCCGACCGCGACACCCTTGGAACGGAGGTAGGCGAGCGGGTCCACGTCCGAGCCGTAGTCCGGCGTGGTGCGGATCTCGAAGTGCAGGTGCGGGCCGGTCACGTTGCCGGTCGCGCCGGAGAGACCGATCTGCTGGCCCTCGGTCACCGTCTGACCGCTGGAGACGGAGATCGAGGACAGGTGCGCGTACTGCGCGTAGTAGCCGTCGGCCAGCCTGATGACGACCTGGTTGCCGTACGCGCCGCCCCAGCCCGCGGAGACGACCGTGCCCGCACCGACGGCCTTGAGCGGGGTGCCGGTGGGGACGATGAAGTCGACACCGGTGTGGTAGCCACTGGCCCACATGCTGCCCGCCACGTGGTAGCCCGTGCCGATGGTGGCTCCGTCGACCGGCAGGGTGAAGCCGTTCGCGGTGCTGGTGGTGGCGGCGCTCTGCTCGACGACCGTCGACTTCTGCGAGGCGGACGACGAGGACGACGAGGACGCTGACGAAGGCGAAGACGACTTCGGCCTCGGCTTCGGCTTCGGCTTCGACGAAGAGGCCGACGACTCGGCCTTCTTGCCGATCGTGAGCTTCAGACCGGGGTGAATCAGCGACGGGTTGTCCCCGACGGCCTCACGGTTGTCGGCGTAGAGCTTCTGCCAGCCCCCGCTGACGTGCTGCTCCTCGGCGATCTTGGCGAGGCAGTCTCCGGCTCGCACCACATAGGTCTTCACACCGGAAGTCCGCGCGGCCACCGACTTCTTCGCGGCAGTCGGAACTGACGACTGAACGGCATTCTCCGAAATGGACTGGGCACTCGCCGCATGGGCGCCGGTGGCCCCCAGAAACGGAAGGGCGAGTGCCGCGCCGCCGGCTGAGGCGACGGCGATGGAACGGGCGAAGCGCTGAGTCTTCGGTTGGCGATGCTTACCCCTCGCGGGCATGGCGAATTCCTCTCCGGCGCCTGCGAGGTGAGCTGTCGGGTGCGGACTGGAGATGTCCGGCCATACCGAGGTACGACTTGACCCCAAGCCTGTTCCGGAGACCGGAACAGGCGGTTCTACCTGTGGGTCCCCCGCTCCTGCCGTGGTCGGGTGAGTGTGTGCGGGCTCCGGTCGGCGGCAGGATTGGGCGTCCGTCCGGATCGGTGGCGAACGTAAGCGACTAAGACGCACAGGGACAAGCGGAAGGTTGCACCCAAATCCGCTTCTGTTGATCCGTAATGGGAATTCCCAGTCACCCTCGGTAAATCAAGAGTCATCCACTTCTCGAATTCCCTTGAAAGACATAAGAATTACGTGAACATGACGCGCGACGGACGGTCACGAATATGACGCTCCTCACGCTCCACTTCCCAGGTCGCCCCATTTCAGGCAGAGTTGGAATGAAGGCGCCAATTCGGGCACAAGTCTCAGATGCGGCGCAGCTGGATAACCTTCGCATCGAAGTCGCCCCGGAGGCCGGTCCGCAGTCCGTGGTGCAGCAGCACGGCCCCTCGGTGAACTTCGCCCGTTTCACGGCATTCGTACGACGCTGTCGGGTCGAGTCCGCGCAGCCGCAGCGCCGGTACGGGCTCGCCGTGGTGCTGCGCCTGGAGGCAGGCCAGGACGACCGTCTCGTCACCCAGCACGTACTGCACCGCGCTCGATCCGCCCGTGGGTGGGCGCAGTCGATAGAGGTCGCCACGCTGCACGAGGGGACGGATCTCCTTGTAGAGAGTCACCCAGTCCCGGGCCTCGGCGAGCTCTTCCTCGGTCCACTCGGCGAGGTCCCCGCCGACTCCGAGCACCCCGGCCATCGCGCTGACGAACCGGAACCGCAAGCTGCTGACCCGGTCGTTGAGCTGGGTGTTGGGGCTGTCCGTGACCCAGGCGGCCATCACGCGTGCGGGGTGGATCTGGCTGAAGCCGTGCTGGATCGCGAGCCGGTCGAGCGGGTCGGTGTTGTCGGAGGTCCACACCTGGTCGGTACGGCTCATGATGCCGAGGTCGATCCGGCCGCCACCGCCGGAGCAGGACTCGAAGGCGACCCCCGGGTGCGCCTCGCGCAGCCGGTCCAACAGGCGGTACAGCGCGTTCACGTGATCCACCCACAGGCGCTGCGGGTAGGGGTCGTCGGGCCAGCCCGCGTCGGTGAAGCAGCGGTTGAAGTCCCACTTCACATAGTCGATCGGGGCGCTGGAGAGCAGCCCGTGCAACTGCTGCCAGAGGTACTCCTGGACGTCCTCGCGCGCGAGGTTCAGCACCAGCTGGTTGCGCTGTTCCGTCCGCTTTCGCCCTGGTTGGTACTGCACCCAGTCCGGGTGGGCGCGGTAGAGGTCGCTGTCCGGATTGACCATCTCCGGCTCGACCCAGATGCCGAACTGCATACCGAGGGCGTGCACCTGGTCGGCGAGGGGCCTCAGGCCGCCGGGGAAGCGGTCCGGGTTGGGCGTCCAGTCGCCGAGCCCGGCGCGGTCGCTCGTGCGCTTCCCGAACCAGCCGTCGTCGATGACGAACAGCTCGACGCCGATCGCCGCGGCTCGGCGGGCCAGCACCAGCTGCTGCTCCTCGGAGATGTCGAACTCGGTGGCCTCCCAGGAGTTGAACAGCACCGGCCGGTCCTGGTCCGCGTCCGGGATGACAAACGTCAGCTGGTAGGCGTGCCAGGCGCGGCTCGCCCCGCCGAAGCCGGCGTCGCTCCACAGGCCGGCGAAGACGGGGGCGGTGAAGGACTCCCCCGCCTCCAGACGGAGCAGGCCGGAGTCGTCGTACCCCGCGCCGCCGGTGATCTGCACGCGCGTGTCGGGCAGTTCGGCCACGGCGATGCGCCAGGACCCGGACCAGCCGAGGGCGCAGCCGTAGACCTCGCCGCGCTCCTCGGTCGCGTCGGTGTCGAGCGCGACCCACGGCAGGTACTGGTGTCCGGTGTGGCCGCGGCGGCTGCCGATGACCTTCTCGCCGTAGGTCAGGGGGGCGCGCGTCAGCCGGGACTCCGCGGCCCAGCGGCCGTGCAGGTGCGACATCCGCCAGCCGGTCTCGCGGTCGGGCAGGGTCCAGGTGGCGGAGTCGGCGCGCAGGAGCTCCACCGTGGGGCCCTCGTTGTCCAGGCTCACCCAGCGCTCCACGACGTCGTGCCGCATGCGGTAGTGCAGGGTGATTGTGAGGCCGCCGTCGCGGAATCTGAGCCGCAGTTCGTCGTCCTCGGCACGCTCGTAGGCCTCGAAGACCCACTCGGTGCCGCGCCGCTCGTCGGTGCGCACGGACAGGGCGGGGCGGACGAAGCGGGGGCCGCCCTCGACCGGGTACTCCTCACGCCCGTCCAGCGGAGACTCGAAGCCCCGGTGGTCCGGCAGGGGGAGCAGGGCGAGGGCCTCGGCGTCGGCGAGCGCGATCCGCGCTCCCCAGTGCAGGTGCAGCAGCTCGTGGTCCTCGGTGAGATGGAGGGCGTAACTGCTGGTCGGCCCGGACAGAATCCACGTTCGGCCGTTCTCGGCGATCTCCAGCATAGGGTCCCTCACAGATACGAACAGCCACGAACAGGTGCACTCAAGCCTCAACATCATCAAGGTCGGCGAGCCCTCGGCGCAACGCCTGTGGACAACTGCTTGGCCTACGAAGCCATGTCGTATGGTCGGGTGAGTGCCCGCCGTCGAGCCGCGTCGACGGCACCGACTGGGAGGATCCCCCGTGACACAGCAGGTCCCGTCGACCGAGCCCGAGCTGTCCGGAGTGCGCAACTTCCGTGACGTGGGGGGCCTGCCGACCGTGGACGGCCGCCGGGTGCGGCCGGGGGTGCTGTTCCGCAGCGGCCACCTCGCGCACGCGACCGCCGAGGACGCGGCGTTCCTCGCCTCCCTGAATCTGCACACGATCTTCGACTTCCGCAACTCGGCGGACCAGAAGCTGGAGGGGCCCGACGTCGAGCTGCCGGGGGTGCGCAATGTGAACCTGCCGCTGACGGATCCGGCCCACGGCAGCGAGTTCTGGACGATGGTCCGCGACGGCCGGATCGACGAGCTGCGCGAGACCCTGGGCGACGGCAAGGCCGCGGACCGGATGATCAGGTCCTACCGCGCCATCATCAAGAAGCGCACCGCCGAGCACTCGCTGGTGCTGCGCTCGCTCGCCGAGGACAGTGTCCCCGCGCTCATGCACTGCGCGGCGGGCAAGGACCGCGCGGGTCTGTCCGTGGCGGTGACACTGCTCGCCCTCGGCGTCGAGCGGGAGGCGATTTTCGCCGACTACCTGGAGTCGAACGCGAAACACCGCCGCTACAAGGTGCGGCGCAGCAGCTCCGCGTCGGCCTACACCCCCGAGGTCATGGAGCTGCTGAGCCCCCTCTTCGAGGCCCGTGCCGAATATCTGACGACCGCGTTCGAGACGATCGAGGAGACCTGGGGCGACGTCGACACCTACCTGGAGAAGGGGCTGGAAGCCACCCCGGAGATCCGGGAGCGGCTGCGCGGGCGACTGCTGGACTGAGGGCCCGGGCCCGGGAGTTCGCACCCGGAGGCGGTCCTGACCTGCGACAGGTCATTTCTGGGCGCCCAGCTCGAACAGGAAGTAGATGAAGGCCGCGAACACGTGGCCGACGGCGATGTAGATGATGAGGCGCACCCACAGGGCGCGGGGGAACTTCTCCTCCATGTCAGTCATGGCGTGTCTCCAGGGGTGGGGCCCAGGCACAGCGTGGCCGTGGGGCTCTGCAGCAGGGTGTGGACGAACAGGAGCTCGACCCCGTCGGGGTCCTGGGCGGCGATACGGTGCGGGGTCAGCGAGTCGAAGTGCGCGCTGTCGCCCGGTCCGAGCCGATGCCTGGTGTCCCCGAGGCTCAGCCGCAGCCGCCCCTTGAGGACGTGCAGCCATTCCTCGCCGGGGTGCACCCGCACGACGTCGCCCTGGGAGCCGTACGGGACATGGACGCGCAGGGCCTGCATGCCTCGGCCGGACGCGCCGGCCTGCCAGTAGGTCCAGCCGCCGGCCGCGGTCGGTTCCATGTCGGCGGTACGCACGATCGCGTCCCGTTCCACGGCCGTCTCACCGAGAAGGTCCGAGACCGTCGTACCGTAGACACGGGCCAGCGCGAGCAGCATCGGCAGCGAGGGCTGGCGCTGCCCGGTCTCCAGCCGGGACAGGTGGGCGGGCGACAGCCCCGCGGCCCGGGCGGCGGCCTCCAGGGTGAGGGAGGCGTGGCGGCGCAGGCCGCGCAACTGTGGCGCGACGGCGGGCAGGTCGGCGACCGGCCCGGGCGGCGGCTCGTTGTCGGCTTCCGGTGGGATCATGTCTCCATTGAGCCCCGGGTTTGCCTCAGCGGCAAATTCCTTGCCTCAGAGGCAAAAGCGCGTACGCGGAGCCTCCGGCATCCCGGGTGCTCCGCGCACGGTTTGTCTACCGGTTGGCCACCGCCTGCTTGATCAGCGTCTTGCTGAAGTCCCACATCAGCCCGCCCCCGCTGTGCGCGTCGTCCATCACATCCGTGAAGGCGTCCACGAACCGGTCCACCTCCTCTTCCCCGATGACCAGGGGCGGGATCAGCTTGATCACCTCCAGGTGGTCGCCGGAGACCTGGGTGAGGATGCGGTGCCGTTGCAGCAGCGGGACGACCACCATCTGGGCGAACAGTCCCTTGCGGGCGGCCTGCAGCATGGTCCAGCGGCTGCGCAGCTTCAACGACCGGGGTCTGCCGAACTCGATGCCGATCATCAGCCCCCGGCCGCGGACGTCGGCGAGCAGTTCGTACCTGTCGACCAGCGCCGACAGCCGGGACTTCAGCAGGTCGCCGGTGGCCCGGGCGCCCGCGACGATCTGCTCGCTCTCCATCACGGACAGCACGGCCAGTCCCGCCGCCATGGCCTGCGCGTTTGAACCGAAGCTCGCCGAGTGGACCAGCACCCGGTCCATGGACGAGTAGACCTTCCGGAAGATCCAGTCCTTGCCGAGGGTGGCGCCGACCGGCACATAACCGCCGGACAGCGCTTTGGCGACACACACCAGGTCGGGTTCGACGCCTTCCTCGTGCTGGTAGGCGTAGAAGTCTCCGGTGCGTCCCAGTCCCGTCTGCACCTCATCGGCGATGAGCAGCGCCTTGTGCCGGTGCAGCAGCTCCTGGGCGGCCCGCAGATAACCCGGGGGCGCCTCGTGCACGCCCTTGCCCTGGATGGGCTCGACGACCAGCGCGGCGACGTCACCCTTCTTCACCTCCCGGGCCAGGGCGTCGAGATCACCGAGCGGGACGGCCGTGTCGGGCAGCAGCGGGGCGAATCCGTCCCGGAAGCCTTCCTCGCCGTTGACCGACAGCGAGCCGGTGGTCAGTCCGTGGAAGGCGTGCTCGCAGTACAGGATCCTGGGTCTACCGGTGGCGTAGCGGGCGAACTTCAGCGCGGTCTCGACCGCCTCCGTCCCGCTGTTGCCGAAGAACACCCGGTCCAGGTGCGGACTGTGGGCGAGCAGCTTCTCGGCCAGCAGCCCGGGCAGCGGCTGACAGTCGAAGCGGGTCAGGTCGGCGAGCTGGGCGTCCAGGACGTCGTGCAGGGCCTTGCGGACGACGGGGTGGTGGCGGCCCAGGCCCATCACCCCGAATCCGGCGAGCATGTCCAGGTAGTCGTTGCCGTCCGCGTCCCAGAAGTGGGCGCCCTCGCCGCGCTCGTAGACCTTGTCGAAGCCGATGGTGTGCAGCATGCGCGGGAGCTGGTGGTTCAGGTACTTGGTGTGCAGCTCGTAGCGCTCGGCTCCGCGCTCGGCCAGCAGCGCGCCGAGGTCGAACTCCCCGGCCCGCGAGGAGGGCGACGCGGATTTGGCGGTCGTCATTCCTGTTTCTCCTTGGACAGCGCTTTCTGTTCCGTCGTGGCCGACGTTTTCTGTTCCCTCGGCACTTCCTGTTCCGACCTGGACGGCGATTCCTGGGCGCTCGGGCCCGAGTTCTGGGCGGGCAGCGTCGCCGCCTTGACGGCCAGACTCGCGCCGATGCGTCCGGCGACCTCGACCGGGGTGAGGCCGATGTCGGCGAGCACCTCGCCCCGCTTGGCGTGCGCGAGGAACTGTTCGGGGATGCCGAACCGCCGTACCGGGACGTCGACTTCGGCATCACCCAGGGCGAGCGCCACCGCGGCGCCCACACCGGAGGCGCGGCTGTTGTCCTCGACGACGGCGACCAGGCGGTGTGCGGCGGCGAGGCCGGGGAGCGCCGGGTCGACGGGCTTGACCCAACGGGGGTCGACGACGGTGCAGCCGATGCCCCGGGCCTCCAGCAGCTCGGCGGCCTGGAGGCAGACCGGCGCCATCACGCCCACGGCGACCAGGAGCACCTCGGGCCGGTCCGCGCGGTGCAGGACGTCCAGTCCGCCCACCCGGTCGACCGCCGGGATCACCGGCCCCACCGACTCCTTCGGGAAGCGGACCAGGGTCGGCGCGTCGTCCACCGCGACGGCCTCTCTGAGCTGAGCCCGCAACTGGTCGGCGTCGCGCGGCGCGGCGATCCTGAGGCCGGGCACGACCTGGAGGATCGACATGTCCCACATCCCGTTGTGGGAGGCCCCGTCGACGCCCGTCACCCCGGCCCGGTCCAGCACGAAGGTGACGCCGCAGCGGTGCAGGGCGACATCCATCAGGAGCTGGTCGAAGGCGCGGTTCAGGAAGGTCGCGTAGACGGCGACGACGGGGTGCAGCCCGCCCGTCGCCAGGCCGGCCGCGGACACCGCCGCGTGCTGCTCGGCGATGCCGACGTCCCACACCCGGCCCGGGAAGCGGGCCGCGAACCCGCCGAGTCCCACCGGGTGCAGCATGGCGGCCGTGATCGCCACGACGTCGTCCCGCTCTTCCCCGATCCGCACCATCTCCTCGCCGAACACCGAGGTCCAGGACGGCCCGTTGGACGGTGTGAGCGGCTCGCAGGTGAGCGGGTCCATCACCCCGACGGTGTGGAAGTGGTCCTCCTCGTGCGCCAACGCCGGTTCGTAGCCGCGCCCCTTCTCGGTGAGGCAGTGCACGAGCACCGGCCCGTGGAAGCGCTTGGCGCGCCGGAGCGCCGACTCGACGGCCTTGAGGTCGTGCCCGTCGATCGGGCCGACGTACTTGAGTCCGAGGTCCTCGAACATGCCCTGCGGCGCGAAGGCGTCCTTGAAGCCCTTCTTGGCGCCGTGCAGCGATTCATAGACCGTGCCGCCGACCAGCGGGGTCCGCAGCAGTACGTCCTTCCCCCAGGCCAGGACCTTCTCGTAGCCGTCGGTCGTACGCAGCGTGGCCAGGTGGTTGGCGAGGCCGCCGATGGTCGGCGCGTAGGACCGCTCGTTGTCGTTGACGACGATGATCAGCGGCCGGTCCTTGGCGGCCGCGATGTTGTTGAGCGCTTCCCAGGCCATGCCGCCGGTCAGCGCGCCGTCGCCGATGACCGCGACCACATGGCCCTGCTCGCCCTGCACCTGGCGGGCCTTGGCGAGCCCGTCGGCCCAGCCGAGCGCGGTGGAGGCGTGGCTGTTCTCGATGACGTCGTGCTCGGACTCCTCGCGCGAGGGGTAGCCGGAGAGGCCGCCCTTGCCGCGCAGTTTGGAGAAGTCCTGACGGCCCGTCAGCAGCTTGTGCACATAGCTCTGGTGGCCGGTGTCCCACAGGATGCGGTCGACGGGCGACTCGAAGACCCGGTGGAGCGCGATCGAGAGTTCCACCACCCCCAGATTGGGCCCGAGGTGCCCGCCGGTCCTGGCGACCGCGTGCACCAGGAACTCCCGTATCTCTTCGGACAGTTCACCGAGTTCCGTCTCGGACAGCGCCTTCAGGTCACGTGGTCCCCGGATGTTCTCCAGAATGGTCACGTCGGGCCCCCTCTTCGTCCGTGCTGTTCAGCTCACGGTGACGGCCGGCTCCCCCGAGGCGACGCCGTCCTGCTCCATCTGTTCGGCGATCTTCATCGCCTCTTCGATCAGGGTCTCCACGATCTTCGACTCCGGGACGGTCTTGATGACCTCGCCCTTCACGAAGATCTGCCCCTTGCCGTTGCCGGAGGCGACACCCAGATCGGCCTCCCGCGCCTCTCCGGGGCCGTTCACCACGCAGCCCATGACGGCGACCCTGAGCGGCACCTCCATGCCCTCCAGGCCCGCCGTGACCTCGTCGGCCAGCTTGTAGACGTCGACCTGGGCGCGCCCGCAGGACGGACACGACACGATCTCCAGCCGCCGTTGCCTCAGGTTCAGCGACTCCAGGATCTGGATGCCGACCTTGACCTCCTCGACGGGCGGTGCGCTCAGGGACACCCGGATGGTGTCGCCGATACCCCGGCTGAGCAGGGCCCCGAAGGCCACCGCCGACTTGATCGTCCCCTGGAAGGCGGGGCCGGCCTCGGTGACACCCAGGTGCAGCGGGTAGTCGCACTGCTCCGCCAGCAGCGTGTAGGCGTTGACCATGACCACGGGGTCGTTGTGCTTCACCGAGATCTTGATGTCCCGGAACCCGTGCTCCTCGAAGAGCGAGGCCTCCCACAGGGCCGACTCCACCAGCGCCTCGGGCGTCGCCCTGCCGTACTTCTGGAGGAGGCGCCGGTCCAGCGATCCGGCGTTGACCCCGATCCGGATGGGCGTGCCGTGGTCCTTGGCGGCCCGCGCGATCTCCTTCACCTTGTCGTCGAACTGCTTGATGTTGCCGGGATTGACGCGCACGGCCGCGCAGCCCGCCTCGATCGCGGCGAACACGTACTTCGGCTGGAAGTGGATGTCGGCGATCACCGGGATCTGCGACTTGCGCGCGATGGTCGCGAGAGCGTCCGCGTCGTCCTGCGTGGGGCAGGCGACGCGGACGATCTGGCAGCCGGACGCCGTGAGTTCCGCGATCTGCTGAAGGGTGGCGCCGACGTCGGACGTACGGGTCGTCGTCATCGACTGCACCGACACCGGGGCCCCGCCCCCGACCGCGACCGGCCCGACCTGGATCCGCCGCGACACACGCCGCTCGGCGATCGGCCGGACCGGCACCTCGGGAACGCCCAGGGAAACGGCGCTCACGGCACTACTCGCGGTTTCCGTTGACGGTCTCACGCATGGCCCGCAGCGACTCCTTGAGCGACCCCATGGTGGCCAGCACGGCGGTGGGCTCGTAGCCGCAGTGCGCCATGCAGTTGGCGCAACGCGGGTCCTTGCCGCGGCCGTACTTGTCCCAGTCGGTCTCCTCGATGAGTTCGCGGTACGTCGGCACGTACCCGTCGCTCATCAGGTAGCAGGGACGTTGCCAGCCGAAGAGCGAGTAGTTCGGGATCGCCCAGGCCGTGCACGGGAAGTCGACCTTGCCCTCCAGGAAGTCCAGGAAGAGCGGCGAGTGGTTGAGCCGCCAGCGGCGGCGGTTGCCGCCCGAGAAGGCCTTCTTGAACAGTTCGCGGGTCTGCTCCACGCCCAGGAAGTGCTCCTGGTCGGGCGCCTTCTCATAGGCGTAGGCGGGCGAGATCATCATCTCGTCGACCTTGAGGTCGTCGTTGAGGAAGTTGAGCACCTCGATGATGGTCTGCGGGGTGTCGGTGTTGAAGAAGGTCGAGTTGGTGGTGACCCTGAAGCCCCGCCGCTTGGCCTCCTTGATCGCCTCCACCGCCTCGTCGAAGACGCCCTCCTTCGCGACCGACTCGTCGTGCCGCTCCCGCAGCCCGTCGATGTGCACGGCGAAGGCGAAGTAGGGAGAGGGGGTGAACTTGTCCATCTTCTTGCGCAGCAGCATGGCGTTGGTGCAGAGGAAGACGTACTTCTTCCTCGCCACCAACTGCCGTGCGATCTCATCGATCTGAGGGTGCATCAGCGGCTCACCGCCGGCGATGGACACCATCGGCGCACCGGACTCCAAAACCGCCCCGACGGCCTGCGCCACCGGCATGCGCTGCTTCAGTACCCCGGCCGGGTGCTGGATCTTGCCGCAGCCCTCGCACTTGAGATTGCATGCGAAGAGTGGTTCCAGCTCCACGATGAGCGGGAACTTGTCCCGCTTGCGGAGCTTTTGTTCAGCCAAGTAAGTAGCGACCTTGATGGACTGACGCAGCGGCATGGCCATCTGGCTCACCTCCTGGGGAGCAGCAAGGAACGGTGCCATTCATAGAAAGCGGGAAGGACCGATCGAAGTACACGGAAAGCTGATATTCCACCGCGTACCGTGCCGATCCGGACGAGTTCATGTTCTGGAGCATCCACGACCACCCGGACGGCCGCAACCGGGCGCTCTCCCGTGCGTACGGCGGTCAGGAGCGTGGCCGCGGACTCCATGTCGACCGCGATCGCGCCGGTCGCGAGCAGATCCGACCGTTCGTGACCGCGGACGACGTGATCGGAACCGGTGAGCGGCCCGGTGTGGACGGTGCGCCCGGGAAACGCCCGCGCCAGCTCCTTCACGAGCCGGTCGGTGCCCACGCACGGCACGGTGCCGCGCGGGTCCCGGGTCTCCTCGGCGACGACCAGGTCACCGGGGTGCATACCGGGGGCCAGCCCGGCGCAGAAGCCCGTGGCGAGCACGGCGGCCCCGTCGAGCTCCGGGCCGGCCAGGAGTCGGGTGACGGCCCGTTCGGCCGCCTTCGGTCCCATGCCGGTGCGCAGCACGGTGACCGGCCCGTCGGCGCCGCCGCGGTCGCCGCTGCGCAGGGCGAGGTGCTCGATGCCGAGCGCGCAGGCGATCAGCAGCGGGGCCGGAGCGGGCCGGGTGCCCATCAGCCGGCTCCAGCCCCGGAGAACGGCTCTCCGTGGACGTACCGGCCCAGCGCGGTGAGCGGGAACACCTGCCGGTAGAGGTGGTAGTTGATCGAGAAGTCCCAGGGGAAGCCGGTGCCGGTGAAGTACGGCTCGTCCCAGGAACCGTCCTCGCGCTGGGTGCTCGCGAGCCACTCGATGCCACGCTCGACGGCTTTGGAGTCCCGCTCCCCCGCCGCCAGCAGCGCCATCAGCGCCCACGCGGTCTGTGAGGCGGTGGAGGCGCCGCGTCCGCTCCACTCCTTGGCGTACTTGTAGGAGCGCAGGTCCTCGCCCCAGCCGCCGTCGTCGTTCTGTACCTTCTCCAGCCAGGCCACCGCCCGCCGGATCGCCGGGTGCGCGGCGGGGATCCCGGCCGCGGTCAGGGCGGGCACCACCGACCCGGTGCCGTAGACGTAGTTGACGCCCCAGCGTCCGAACCACGAGCCGTCCGGCTCCTGTTCGGCCAGCAGCCACTCGATGCCGCGTCGGGTGCGCGGATCGTGCGAGAGACCCTCGACGGCCAGCATCTCCACCACGTGCGCGGTGACGTCGGCGGACGGCGGGTCGATGACCTCCCCGAAGTCGCAGAACGGCAGCCTGTTGGGGAACGGACTGGTGTTGTCGACGTCGAAGGCGCCCCACGCGCCGTTCTTCGACTGCATGCCGAGGTTCCAGCGCACCCCGCGCCCGATCGCGTTCTCCACCCGCTCCGGGTCGTGGTGCTTGACCCGACGCAGCGCGAGAACGACCTCGGCGGTGTCGTCGATGTCCGGGTAGTTGTCGTTGTGGAACTCGAAAGCCCAGCCGCCCGGCGGGAGCCCGGGCCGTTTCACCGACCAGTCCCCGGGCCGCACGATCTGTTCGCCGAGCATCCAGTCGGCGGCCCTGACCAGTTGG
Organism: Streptomyces sp. NPDC006332; assembly: GCF_040612855.1. NCBI lineage: Bacteria > Bacillati > Actinomycetota > Actinomycetes > Kitasatosporales > Streptomycetaceae > Streptomyces > Streptomyces sp. NPDC006332. The sequence continues at coordinate 118,972 of NZ_JBEXRA010000024.1, read as the reverse complement.
GGGTGATCGGCGGGCACCCCCGCGTCGGCGAGCGCGATGGTGGCCAGGCAGGTGTCCCAGACCGGCGACTGGCAGGCCTCGATCATCCGGGCCCCGTCCTCGCGCCACACGGCGAACCGGTCGAGCGACTCCAGTCCCGCGCGCATCACGGGGTGTTCGAGGTCGTAGCCGAGCAGGTGCAGGGCGATCACCGAGTACACGGCCGGCGGCTGGATGCCGCCCCAGCAGCCGTCGTTCTCCTGCCGCTCGATGATCCAGCGGGCGGCGGAGTTCATCGCGGCCTTGCGCAGCTTGCGCGGTGCGACCCTGCGCAGCGCGTGCAGGGCCTTGTCGAGTCTTTGGAAGGCGCCGTCCCAACTCGCCACGGGCGCCAGGGGCTTGGGCGGATTGGGGAGGGCCGGGTCGGTGTGCAGCTCGTCGAGCGGGAAGGGCGCGGGCCGCACCGGCCGCTTCGCGGAGACGATCGTCAGCGGGACGATGGTCTGCCGGGCCCAGCACCCGAAGTCGTAGATGTTGAGGGGCACCCAGGTGGGGAAGTAGATCAGCTCCGGCGGCAGTTCGGGCAGGTCCTCCCACTTCCACCAGCCGAACAGGGCCAGCCAGATCCGGGTGAAGACCCGGGCGGCGGCGATTCCGCCCCGCTCGCGGATCCAGGCGGAGGCCTTCGCCATGTGCGGGGCGTCCGGTGCGTCACCGGCGAGGCGGAGGGCGACGTACGCCTCGATGGTGGTGGAGAGTTCGCCCGGGCCGCCGTAGAAGCTCGCCCAGGCGCCGTCCTCGCGCTGTTCGCCGCGGACGAAGAGCGCGGCGGCCCGGGTCGTCTCCTCGTCGCGGATGCCCAGGAACTGCCGCAGCAGCAGATCCTCGGCGTCCATGGTGACGTTGGTCTCCAGGTCGCCCTTCCACCAGCCCTCGGCGTCCTGTCGGGACAGCAGGAAGTCGGTGGATCGTCGCACGGCGCGTACGGCGGCGTCCCGTACGCCCGTGCTCACGGACATGGTGGTGGCTGTTTCGCTGGCCGAGGCTGCGCGGGGCGGCAGGGCCCCGGTGCTTCCGTCGGTCGTCGCTGTCATGGCTTCCCCTTCGTGCAGTCGTACGAGTCGTGCTGCTGTGGGTCCGCCGTCGGCCGGTGCTGTTCTTCCCGCGACACCGGCCGGCGACTACGCGAGGGCTATTCGACCGATAGTGATCATCTCTTTCGTACGACGACGAAGTCGGCCAGCGCCGTGAACCGCGCCCGTACCCGCTCGGGCATGCCCACGGCGTCGAGGGCCTCGATGGCGATGGTGTGCTGACGGCGAGCTTCCTCGGTCGTCCACTCGCGGCCGCCCGCGTCCTCGATGAGGGCGGCCCGGGCCGCGAACTCCTCCTCGGAGAAGTTCTCGAAGTCGCTGCTCTTGGCGTCGGCGGCGAGGATCTCGCCGAGCCGCTCGGAGGCGGCACCGCCCGCCGCGAGCGCGGCCACGACCGGCAGGGACTTCTTGCGCTGGCGCAGATCGCTCCAGGTCTGCTTGCCGGTCGACACCGGGTCGCCCCAGATGCCGAGGAGATCGTCAACGGCCTGGAAGGCGAGGCCGAGGTGGTAGCCGTACTTCTCCAGCGCGTCGGCGGTGCGGTCGTCCGCGCCGCCCAGCACCGCTCCGATGGAGCTGGCGCAGGCCAGCAGGGCGCCGGTCTTGTTGCCCTCCATCTCCAGGCACTCCTCGACGCTGACGCGGTCGCGGTGCTCGTAGGAGATGTCCTGCGCCTGCCCGTCGATCAGTGCGCGGGTCGCGGTGGTGAGGCGGCGGGTGGCGCGACCGGCGTCGGCCGTGCCGAGTTCCAGGAGGACCTCGTTGGCGAGGGCGAACAGGGCGTCGCCGACCAGGATGGCCTGGGCGGGGCCGTGCACCTTCCAGACGGTGTCGCGGTGCCGGCGCTGTTCGTCGCCGTCCATCAGGTCGTCGTGCAGCAGGGAGAAGTTGTGGACCAGCTCGACGGCGACCGCGCCGGGGATGCCGGTCTCGGGCGCGGCGCCGGTGACCTCGGCGGACAGCACCGCGAGGGCGGGCCGTACGGCTTTGCCGCCGTCGCCGTCCGCGGGGTTGCCCTGGGCGTCGATCCAGCCGAAGTGGTAGGCGGCGACGGTGTCCATGGGGGGTGCCAGGCGGTCCACGGCCGCCCGCAGCACCGGTGTGGCCAGGGTCCGGCCGCGCTCCAGGAGCGCGGCGACGTCCACCGCGGTCCGCCGGGCGGCCGTCTCGGCCGGGGGCACAGTGGGCACAGTCTCTCCTCTTGTTGCGGTACCGGAGGTGCGGGGACCTGCCGTGCCGTGCTGATCGGCCTTCACCGGGCCCCACCTCGCAGTGAGACGCCGGTTCCCTCCCGTGTCGGGGCGGGGACCTGGGGGGTGTCGTCTCCCGGGACGACGCGATGGGCCGTCTCCTCGAACTCGAAGAGACGGTGGGGACGGGGGCGGCCGAGGGCGCCGAGTGCGGCGTCGGCCGCGCTCACTCCGCTGCGGACCGCGCTCTCCATGGTCGCGGGCCACCCGGTGGCGGTCCACGCCCCGGCCAGGTAGAGGCCGGGTGCCTTGGTGCGGGCGCCGGGCCTGAGGCGCCCGACGCCGGGGGCGGGCGCGAACGTCGCCGTACGCTCCCTGGTCACGAAGAAGTCCCGCACCTCGGCCTCCCGGGTGCGGGGCAGCAGCCGTTCCAGCTCGGGCAGGTAGCGCTCGCGCAGGGCCGCGACCGGTTCGTCGATCTCGTCGTGCGCGGCCGACTGGGAGAGGGCGAGGTACTGGCCCCGGCGCAGCCCGGACGCCTCGGTCCGGTCGAACACCCACTGCACGGGGGTGCCGAGGGCCGCGAAGAACGGTACGCCGAGCACCTTCCGGTCGTAGACCACATGGACGTTGAGGATCGGCGCGGTACCGATCCGCAGCAGACGTTCGGGCGCGTCGAGGGCCCCGTCCGGCAGCAGATCGTGGGCCTCGCGCTGCGGTACGGCGAGAACGACCGCGTCCGTCCGAAGCGTTTCCCCGGGAACCTGAACGCTCCAAGTCCCGTTTTCGTCAGTAGAGATGGAGGTGACGCGTGTACGGACCTCGGTACGCACGCCCGCGGAGTCGAGCGCCTTGCGGGCCAGCCGGTCATGCAGTTCGCCCAGCGGGACATGCGCCCATCCGATGTCGGCCGCGCCCGGGTCGGACAGCAGACCGGTCTTGAACACCATCGCGGCGAGCCCGAGCGAGGCGTCGCCCGCGACCGCGTTGAGGGTGGCGACCCCGACCAGGTCCCACAGGGCCTCGACGGCACGCGCCGACTGACCGTGCGCGGTCAGCCAGCTGCCGAAGTCCTGGGTGTCCAGGGTCGGATCGGTGAGGTCGAGCCCCTTGAGCGCGAGCGCGGCCCGCCCGACCTTGGCACGTTCGGCGAGCGAGAGATGCGGATACGTGGCGAGGCTGCGCCCAAGATGCAGGGGCACCGGCAGCGCGTCGCGCCGGAGCCTGCCGAGCCGCCGCCCCTCGGGCCGGTCGGCATCGAGTACGGGCACGTCGAGGCGATCCTGCAGCGGAGCCAGCGCCGCGCCCTCGATCCGGTCCAGGAACCAGCGGTACGCGGTGCAGCAGCGCAGGTAGACGTGCTGTCCGTTGTCGACGGTCAGTCCGTCGCGCTGGAAGGAGAAGGCGAGCCCGCCCAGGCGTGGCCGGCCTTCGAGCAACGTCACCCGGACCCCGGCGTCGGCGAGCGCGAGCGCGGCGGTGATCCCGGCCAGTCCGCCACCGATCACGACGGCGTCCGGCCCGAAGCGTGCGGGCGTGTGGGCGAGCGGCTCGTCGGACCGCGTGCCGTCGGTCATGGTGCGCCCTCCCCTGCCCGGCCCCCGCACAGGTCGAACGGGGCACGGCTGATCGTCGCAGTCAGGGACGCCGTAGCCCGCCGGAGGGTTGCGTGCCGCTTTTCTCCGACGGCATCACCTTGGACCGGATTGTCCATCAGGCGCGCCTCCTGACGGTCATACGGGTCACATGCCGGGCGTCCAGGCCGGACAGGCCGCGCACGGCGACATACGCCTTCTCCCGCCCGGGCAGCGAGACCCGGCCGCGCAGCACGGCCTCCGGGTCGCGCTCGATCCGGCCCAGGAGGCGGCGGTAGATGCCGGCCATGGCGGCGACACAGGCGCCGCTGCGCCGGTCGAGCATGGGGAGCAGCCGGTAGCCCTCGGCGAACAGGGCGCGGGCCCGGCGCACTTCGAAGTGCACGAGGCCCGCGAAGTCGGCGCCCTCAGGTGGTTTCGGCCCGTTGAAGCCGGCCGAGCAGCCGAACTTGGCGAGGTCGTCGGCGGGCAGGTAGGTACGCCCGCCTTCGGCGTCCTCGCGGACGTCCCGCAGGATGTTGGTGAGCTGGAGCGCGAGCCCGAGCGTGTCGGCGTACTCCGGCGCGCGTTCCACGCCACGCGCCCCTTGTTCCGTACCGAACACCCCGAGCGACAACCGCCCGATGGCGCCGGCCACACAGCGGCAGTACACCTTCAGGTCGTCCCAGGTCTCATAGGTCTCGCCGTGTACGTCCCTCAGCACACCGTCGATGAGTTCGTCCAGGCCGCCGAGCGGGATGGGAAAGACGTCGGCGGCGTGCGCGAGGGCGACCGCGACGGGATCGGTGTCGTCCTCGCCGACCGCTCCGTCGCGGACCCGGGCCAGCATCGCCCGGGTCTCGTCGAGTCTCTCGCTCTTGACCTCGTCCGCCAGCGCGCCGTCGCCGATGTCGTCGACGCGCCGGGAGAACGCGTACAGCGCCGACATCGCACGGCGCTTGGGCGTCGGCAGCAGCCTGATGCCGTAGGCGAAGTTGCGGGCCTGCTGCCCGGTGACGGTCTCGCAGTAGCTGTAGGCGGCGAGTACCGGTGCGGACACGTATGGTTCCGACTCCACGGTCCGGATCACCCCTCTCCTCGCAGAGTGACGCCCACCTCGCGCAGCAACCGCAGTGTGCCGGGCTTGGGCGGGCCGGGAAGTACGTCGTATTCGGCGGCGGCGATCGCTCGGAGCGCCGCCCTTCCTCCCGCCACGAACCCTGCGAGCAGCAGCTTCAACCTGCCGTGGACGCTACCCACGAGGGGGGCGCCTTCATTCAGGAGATCGTGGGCGCGTTGTGCTTCGTAGGCAACCAGCGCGCGCACCGAGGCGCCCCCGGTTTTCCTGGCGAGATCCGTTTCCTGGACGTGGAAGCGCTTCATGTCCTCGGCGGGCAGGTAGACGCGGTCGCGACCGAGGTCCTCGGCGACGTCCTGGAGGTGCTCGACGATCTGCAGGGCCGTGCAGATCGCGTCGGAGCGCCGGATCCGCTCGGGGGTCGAGGTGCCGGTCACGGCGAGGACCAGGCGGCCGACGGGGTTGGCGGACAGCTCGCAGTACGCGAGGAGGTCGCCGTAGGTCTCGTAGCGCGTGACCGTCTGGTCCTGGCGGTTCGCGGCGATCAGGCCGAGGAAGGGCTCGGGGGTGAGCGCGTGACGGCGGACGGTCGGCTGGAGGCGGCGCAGCAGGGGGTGGCGCGGGGTGGCGTCGAAGACACGGCGGAGGTCGGCTTCGAAGGCGTCCAGCAGCGCCATCCGGTCCTCGGCCGCCCCGGGTGGCACACCGAGCAGGCGGGCGTCGGCGCCACCGGGTGCCAGGTCGCCGTCACCGATGTCGTCGACGAGGCGGGCGAAGCCGTAGACGGCCATGAGGTCGGTGCGCCAGGCTGCGGGCAGAAAGAAGGGCGCCACGGGAAAATTCTCCGCGGCGGCCTTGTCGAGCGTGCCGCGCTCCGCCGCGCCGGGGCGGATCGTGCCGGTTCCCGTCACCGCCGGCTGCCCGGAGCGGGGACGGCGCACGCTGCGTGGAGCTGGGGAGTTTCCGTAGCCATTGCCGTCACATCTCCCGTTCTACACCGCCGACCCAATGCGCACTATTTCGGACACGCCGCCCGACCGTTCGTGCGACGGCGCGGCGGAGGATGTCGTGCATTATCGCCCCACTTGCCGCGTTTTCGGGACCGGTACAGCTTACGTTGTACAACGCGGCGTGGTTCGCTGGGGTGTCCTGCAGATCACAACAACACACCGATTGGGCCCAAGATTCCCAAGACGGGCCGAAGTTGACGTTTCCTTTGCAGACGCTCAGGCCCGCCGGAGCAGTTCCGGCGGGGTCCGGGAAAGCGGAACGGTCTCTTTTCGCCCGGGCGCGGATGGGCTACTTGCCCGTGAACTTCTCGTACTCCTTGAGGACCTCGTCGGTCGGGCCGTCCATGCGCAGCTCGCCGCGTTCCAGCCACAGGACGCGGTTGCAGGTGTCACGGATCGACTTGTTGTTGTGACTGACGAGGAACACCGTGCCGGCCTCCTTGCGCAGCTCCCGGATGCGCTCCTCGGAGCGCTTCTGGAACTTGCGGTCGCCGGTGGCCAGCGCCTCGTCGATCATGAGGACGTCGTGGTCCTTCGCGGCGGCGATGGAGAAGCGCAGACGGGCCGCCATCCCGGAGGAGTAGGTACGCATCGGGAGGGTGATGAAGTCGCCCTTCTCGTTGATCCCGGAGAAGTCGACGATCTCCTGGTAGCGCTCCTTGATCTGCTCGCGGGTCATTCCCATGGCCAGCCCGCCCAATATGACGTTCCGCTCGCCGGTGAGGTCGTTCATCAGGGCCGCGTTGACGCCGAGCAGGGACGGCTGGCCGTCGGTGTAGACCTTGCCCTTCTCGGCGGGCAGCAGGCCGGCGATGGCGCGCAGCAGGGTCGACTTGCCGGAGCCGTTGGAGCCGATCAGGCCGACCGCCTCGCCGCGGTAGGCGACGAAGGAGACACCCTTGACGGCGTGCACCTTGCGCACTCCGCGCTCCTCGCCGCGCTTGACGATGCGACTGAGGGCCGCGGTGGCGCTGCCCTTACCGGTCTTGGCGCCGTTGACGCGGTAGACGATGTGCAGCTCGTCCGCGATGACGGTGGGGATCCGCGCGTCCTCGATGTTCTCAGCCACGGCCGTACCGCTCCTCCGCCTTCCAGAAGTACACGAAGCCGCCGAGCGCGAAGAGCACGGCCCAGCCGCCGGCCGCCGCCCACACGTGGTCGGGCAGGTTCTCGGAGCCGTAGCCCTCGATGAGGGCGAAACGCATCAGGTCCATGTAGATCGCGGCCGGGTTCCACTGCAGGACGCCTGCGATCCAGGCCGGCTTGTCCTCCAGCATGATCTTGATGGAGAACATCACGCCGGACGCGTACATCCAGGTACGCATCACGAACGGCATCAGCTGGGCGAGGTCGGGGGTCTTGGCGCCCGCCCGGGCCATGATCAGCGACAGGCCGGTGTTGAAGAGGAACTGCAGGGCGAGCACCGGGACGATCAGCACCCAGGACAGGTCCGGGTAGCTGCCGAAGGCGATCACCACGATGAACACCACGACCATCGAGAACAGCAGTTGCTGGAGCTGCTGCAGCGCGAAGGAGACCGGCAGCGAGGCGCGCGGGAAGTGCAGCGCGCGCACCAGGCCGAGGTTGCCGGAGATCGCGCGGACGCCCGCCATCACCGAGCTCTGGGTGAAGGTGAACACGAACACGCCCGTGACCAGGAACGGGATGTACACGTCCCGCGGCATGCCGCGTCCGGCGTTCAGGATGACGCCGAAGATGAAGAAGTACACGGCCGCGTTCAGCAGCGGGGTGGCCACCTGCCACAGCTGCCCGAGCTTGGCCTGGCTGTACTGGGCGGTCAGCTTCGCCCGCGAGAACGCGAGGATGAAGTGGCGCCGGTCCCAGAGCTGGCGGACGTACTCGGCCAGGGACGGCCGGGCGCCGCTCACGGTCAGTCCGTGCTTGGCGGCGAGCTGAGCCGCCGTGAGGCCCTCGTCGGCCGGCCCGGGCGCGCTCACCGCGACCGTGCCGTCGTGCGTTGTCTCACTCACTAGTGGAAACTTTCGTGTTCGAGATGCGCAGCCTGTGCGGGCATGCCATGGGCCGGGGGCCCCGGTACGGGCCCGGGGCCTCGGTACGGCCCGGTTGCTGTCGGATACGAGCTTGTCAGATGACGGGGGGCCGGCCCAGTCGAGTCAGCCGCCACACGGTACGCCACTTCATGGCCCGGCGCGGCCCACACGGCGTGCTCCAGCCTTCCCGGAACCCGCCGAGCCAGGCCTTCAGTGCGGACCGCGAGGGGCGCCGCAGCAGGGTGAGCAGCAGCCAGACGCCCAGGTAGACGGGGACCAGGGGCGCGGGGAGGTTCCGGCGGGCGAGCCAGACCCGGTTGCGGGCGACCATGCGGTGGTAGACCGCGTGCCGTGAGGGCGCGGTCGTCGGGTGGTACAGCACCATGTCCGACCGGTAGTCGATCATCCAGCCCGCGTCGAGGGCCCGCCATGCCAGGTCGGTTTCCTCGTGTGCGTAGAAGAACTCGTCGGGGAGTCCGCCGACTTCGGCGAAGACCTTCGTACGGACGGCGTTGGCGCCGCCGAGGAAGGTGGTGACCCGGGAGGAGCGCATCGGGTCGGCGGCGCGCAGCCGCGGGACGTGGCGGCGCTGGGTGATTCCGGTCTCGGGGTCGGCGATGCGGAAGCTGATGATGCCGAGTCTCGGGTCGGACGCGAAGGCCTGCCGGCACAGTTCGGCGGTGTCGTGGCCGGCCAGGAGGCCGTCGTCGTCCAGGAACATCAGGATGTCGACGTCGCGGCCGCCGGGGCCGAAGGCCTCGATGCCGACGTTGCGGCCGCCCGGGATGCCGAGGTTCTCCGGCAGCTCGATGGTCCGGACGCCCTCGGGAACGTCCGGGACGGGCGAGCCGTTGCCGACCACGACCACCTCGACCCGGTCGCCGTCCTGCTTGGCGACCGAGTCGAGCAGGGCGCGCAGCTCCTCGGGGCGGTTGCCCATGGTGATGATCACCGCGCCGACCTTCAGGCCCGGGTTCATCGCAGCCTGCTCGACACGAGGATGGACACGAGGTGCAGCAGGGTCTGGAGCAGGGCGATGCCGGCCAGCACGGCGACGCCGAGCCGGGTGAAGAACAGGTCGCCGCGCGCCTGGTCGACGATCGCCAGGACGAGGATCAGCAGGGACGCCTCTATACCGAGCACCAGACGGTGGAACTTCAGCGCGGCGGCGGCCTTGCGGGCCAGCGCCATCCCGGAGGAACGGGGCTCGGACGCGGCCTCCTTGACGGGCGGCAGTCCGCCCTGGTGGCGGGCCACCCCGACCAGGTCGGTCTCGGCCTTGATCAGGATCGCGCCGAGGGCGGCGAGCGTGCCCAGGAAGGCCCACAGCCAGTCGATCCGCCCGGAGCCCCACAGGTCGGCGGCGCGCAGACCGAAGCCGACGAGCACCGCGGCGTCGGTCAGGTAGGCGCCGACCCGGTCCAGGTAGACCCCGCCGAGGGAGAACTGCTGTCTCCAGCGGGCGATCTCACCGTCGACGCAGTCCAGCAGCAGGTACAGCTGGACCATGACCACGCCGAGCACGGCCCCCGGGATCCCCGGCACCAGCAGGGCCGGGGCCGCGAGGACGCCGCAGACGGTCATCAGGTACGTGAGCTGGTTGGGCGTGACCCTGGTGTTGACCAGGTAGCGGTCGACCCGCAGGGACACCTCTCGCATGTAGAGGCGCCCCATCCAGTGCTCACCGCTGCGCCGGTCCTTCACCCCCGCGGGGTGGACGACCGGACGGAGTTCAGCTACCGATGGCCTTGACATAGTCGGCGTAGATGTCCTTGATCTGTTCGGTCTTGAGGTCGAGGTGTTCGAGGATCGTGTATCGGCCGGGCCGGGTCTGAGGGGCGTACTCCACGGCACGGACGAACTCGTCCGTGGTGAAGCCGATCTCCTCCGGCAGCACCGGCAGCCCGTGCCGGCGCAGCACCTCGGCCATGTAGGCCGACTCCTCGTGGGCTCCGCGCAGGTACATCGCGAAGGCCGCGCCGAGTCCGCACTGCTCGCCGTGGGCGGCGGCCCGCTTGGGGAACAGCAGGTCGAAGGCGTGGTTGATCTCGTGGCAGGCCCCGGAGGACGGGCGGGAGTCGCCCGACACCGACATGGCGATACCGGTGAGGACCAGTGCCTCGGCCAACACCTGCAGGAAGGCGTCGTCACCGACTCCGCCCGGGTGCCTGAGCACCGCCTCGCCGGCCTGGCGGGCCATCGCCGAGGCGAGACCGTCGATCTTCTCGCCCTTGATGCGGTTGGCGAGCTCCCAGTCGGCGACCGCGGAGATGTTGGAGATGGCGTCGCCGATGCCGGAGCGGACGAAGCGGACGGGTGCCTCGCGGATCACGTTCAGGTCGATGACCACCGCGATCGGGTTCGGCACACCGTACGAGCCGCGGCCCGCGTCGTTGTCGAGGGTGGCGACCGGCGAACACAGGCCGTCGTGCGCGAGGTTGGTGGCGACGGCGACCAGCGGGAGGCCGACGCGTGCCGCCGCGAACTTGGCACAGTCGATGATCTTCCCGCCGCCGAGGCCCACGACGGCGTCGTAGTGGCCGGCCTTTATGTCACTGGCCAGCCGGACCGCGTCGTCGATCGTGCCGCCGCCGACCTCGTACCAGGTGGCGCCGGGCAGGGTGGGGGCGATCCGCTCACGCAGCCGGGCGCCCGAGCCGCCGCTGACGGCGATCGCGAGCTTGCCGGAGTGCGAGATGCGCTCGTCGGCGAGGACGCAGCCCAGGTCGTCGAGGGCACCCGGGCGGATGTCGACGACGAGCGGGGAGGGGATGAGCCGGGTCAGTACTGGCACGCGATCTCCCGTCCGCGGGCGAGATCGTCGTGGTTGTCGATCTCCACCCACTTGACGTCGCCGATCGGTGCCACGTCGATACGGAAGCCGCGGTTCACGAGTTCCTGGTAGCCGTGCTCGTAGAACTGCTGCGGGTCCGTCTCCCAGACCGCCTTGAGCGCGTCGGCCAGTTCCGGGGCCGCGTCGCCCTCGATGAGGGTGACGCCGATGTACTCGCCGGTCGCCTCGGCCGGGTCCATCAGCTTGGTGATCTTCGTCATGCCCTTGCCGGGGTCGACGACGACCTTCATCTCCTCGTCCGCGAGGGACTTCACCGTGTCCAGTGCGAGGATGATCTTCTTGCCGTCGCCGCGGGCGGCGAGCAGCGTCTTCTCGACGGAGACCGGGTGGACGGTGTCGCCGTTGGCGAGGATCACACCGTCCTTGAGGGCGTCACGTCCGCACCACAGGGAGTAGGCGTTGTTCCACTCCTCGGCCTTGTCGTTGTCGATCAGGGTGAGCTTGAGGCCGTACTTCTCCTCAAGGGCAGCCTTGCGGTCGTACACGGCCTCCTTGCGGTAGCCGACGATGATCGCGACCTCGGTCAGACCGATCTCGGCGAAGTTGCCGAGCGTCAGGTCCAGGACCGTCGGTTCGCCCTCTATACCCGCGGGCCCCACCGGCACCAGTGCCTTGGGAAGGCTGTCGGTGTAGGGGCGCAGACGCCGTCCGGCGCCGGCCGCCAGCACGAGGCCGATCATGCGGGTTCTCCTTCGTCGTGTACGGCGGGCGCGCCACCCTGATGGGCAGCCACCCAGAAACGGATGCTCTCGACGAGCACCACCAGGGCGACGGCCACGGCGAGGACCGTGAGCGCGACCGTGAACTGCGAGGCGGTAAGCACCGCGGCCAGGACGGCGACGAGCAGCGTCCGCCCTTCGTGCCCCCCGATGACGCGCACCAGCCAGGCCGGGGGTGATCCGGCGTCGCCGCGGATGCGGTACACCGTGTCGTAGTGATGGTAGGCGACGGCCGCCACCAGGCCGAAAGCCGCAGGAAGGGCCCCTTGTACGTCCGCCTGGGCCGCCAGGATCAGGACGGTGCCGTATTCGGCGGCGCGGAAGAGCGGAGGGACGAGCCAGTCGAGGGAGCCCTTGAGGGGGCGGTACAGCGCCTGGCCGGCGGTGACGGTGTAGACGACGGCGCCCGCGACCGGCGCCCAGGTCACACCGGAGAAGAGGGCCACGGCGAGGACGGCCGTTCCGGCGAGCGCCACCAGAAGCGGGGCGCCGAGCCGGACGCGGGTGGCACGCGCCACGAGGGCGGCGAGCGGCCCGTTGTCCGCGAGGTCCGCCAGCGCCCGCGCCGCCCGGTCCGTGCGCTGTGCCTTACGGGTCAGGGACCGCAGCACCCGGCCCGCGGTGGTGTAGGTCGCCGCGAACGCGCAGCCGATGAGCAGCGCGTAGAAGGTGATACGAGGAGTGGTCACCGCCGTCAGAACGGCGATCATCGCCCAGCGTTCACCGATCGGCAGGACGATCATCCGCCGTATCCACACCGTCCAGCCGACGCTGTCGAGCTTGTCGGAGAGGGCCGCGGTGGGGCTTGTGTTGGCGGTGGCGTCGTGGTTGGCCTCGTTGAAGGAGAAGTCCACGACGTGCCGGCAGGTCTGCAGGACCATGGCGCCCAGGGCCAGGGCCCATACGTCGTCGCCGCCCCGGGCGGCGCCCAGGGCGAGGCCCGCGTAGTAGGCGTACTCCTTGGCCCGGTCGAAGGTGGCGTCCAGCCAGGCGCCGAGCGTGGAGTACTGGAGGGAGTAGCGGGCGATCTGTCCGTCGACGCAGTCCAGGACGAAGGACGCGATCAGCAGCACGCCGGCCGCGACGAAGCCGCCCCGGGTGCCGGTGGCCGCGCAGCCCGCCGCTATCAGGGCGGTGAGCAGGGAGGCGGTGGTGACCTGATTCGGGGTCAGGCCCAGGCGGGCGCACCAGCGGGCGATGTAGCGGGAGTACGGGCTGATGAAGTAGGTGGTGAAGAAGCCGTCGCGGGCCTTCACGGCCGACTTCAGGCGTATCGCCTCGTCGTCGACGGCGGCGACGGCCTGCCGGGCCTCGTTGCCGGCCTGCGCGTCGGCGGGCACGGCGGCGACCAGGCGGCCGAGTTCGGGGCGGTGCACGGCGGTGCCGTCGGCGTCGAGGGCGGTGACGATGCGGTCGGCGAGGCTGTCCACGGCGAGGGCGGTGCCGCCGCCCGCGGAGTTCTCGCGGGCCATCGCCCGGGTCAGGGCTTGCCGGCCGGCCGGCTGGGCGGTCACGGCCCCGGTGACCGCGGAGAGCGGGAAACGGGGGTCGGTGAGGCCGAGGCGCAGCGCGTGCAGGTGGCCCACGAAGCGGGCGTCGACCACGGCGACCCGCTGGTCACCGGGGACCTGGGCGAGCTGGGTCTCGGCCTCCGCGGCGTCCGAGGCGATCCGGACGTCGAAACCGAGGGACCGCAGATCACCCTCGATCGACGATCCGGGGACCGGCTGACCGGTGAGGATGGCGGTCGACAACCGAACTCACTCCCTGGGTGCCGACGCGCGGGCGCCGGGCATGTGCATGGTGGGGGCGCCCCTTGGCGTCGCATGGCTTTACCAGGCGGGCGGCATGTCGGCAGAGGCTATCGGATACCCGGAAGACCGCGTTCACCGCCCGTTCAGGTGCCGATCAACGTCGTCTCCTCCGGCCTTCGCCGCGATCATCATCGTGGATCGCGGGCCCCTCCCACAAACTTGCGTCTGCAGACCGGGCATCCGGGACATTGCGCCGGGCATCCGGGCCTAGGAGGGCGCTGAAGATCTTGGCCGGATCAGCGAGCGGCGGCTGGTGCGTGCAGCTGCAAGGCGCCGGGATGCCCTCGATGGGGGTCCCCCCGCTCGAGCGCAGCCGAGAGTGGGGGAGGAGCTACTAGGGCATGTCGGCAACGCGGCAGATGTGCGTGCCAGGCGTCGGGAGCCCGGCCAAGATCTTCAGCGCCCTCCTGGGCATAGGGTGGGCGACCATGACATGGCTGATCACCGGCGGTGCCGGTTACATCGGGGCACATGTGGCGAGGGCCATGACCGAGGCCGGTGAGCGCGCCCTCGTCCTGGACGACCTGTCGGCCGGGGTGCCCGCGCGGCTGCCGGCCGGTGTTCCGCTCGTGCACGGGTCGTCGCTGGACGCGGGCCTGCTGAAGCGGGTGTGCGCGGAGCACGCGGTGTCCGGGGTGGTGCACCTGGCCGCGCGCAAGCAGGTGGCCGAGTCCGTGGCCCGGCCGACTCATTACTACCGGGAGAACGTCGGTGGTCTCGCCACGCTCCTGGAGGCGGTCGCCGAGGCCGGGATCCGGCGTTTCCTGTTCTCCTCCTCGGCCGCCGTGTACGGCAGCCCCGACGTGGACCTGATCACGGAGGAGACTCCGTGCGCCCCGGTGAACCCGTACGGCGAGACCAAGCTGGCCGGGGAGTGGCTGGTGCGGGCCGCGGGCGAGGCGCACGGCATCGCGACGACGTGCCTGCGCTACTTCAACGTCGCCGGTGCCGCCGCGCCGGAACTGGCGGACACCGGGGTGTTCAACATCGTCCCGATGGTCTTCGACCGGCTCACCCGCGACGAGGCCCCGCGCATCTTCGGCGACGACTATCCGACGCCGGACGGCACCTGCGTGCGTGACTACATTCACGTCGCCGATCTGGCCGAGGCCCATCTCGCGGCGGCCCGGCGGCTGACCGGGGAGACCGCCCGCGGGGACCTGACCGTCAACATCGGCCGCGGGGAGGGCGTCTCGGTCCGCGAACTGATCACGGTGATCGGTGAGGTGAGCGGTGACCGGCGGGCACCCGTCGTCGAGGCCCGGCGCCCCGGGGACGCGCCCCGGGCGGTCGCCTCGGCCGCCCGGGCCGCCGAGGTGCTCGGCTGGACGGCTCGGCGCGGGGTGACGGAGATGGTCGAGTCGGCGTGGCGGGGTTGGCTGCTGCGGCACGGCCTCGGTCCCGCCGCACGACTCTGACCTGCATAGCGTTTCCGCAGGTCACGGCACATGACAACGGTGTTCAGTGCCGCGTTGCCGGATACCCCCCACCCGTAGTTCACTGTCATCCCGGACGGAAGACCCGGACGGAACACAGGAGGCGTTTTTCATGGGGGCTGGGCACGATCACGGACACACGCACGGCCCGCCGGCCGGCGGTACGGCCACCGCGGCGTACCGCGGGCGGCTGCGGGTGGCACTGTCGATCACGCTCACCGTGATGGTGGTCGAGATCATCGGCGGTGTGGTCGCCGACTCGCTCGCCCTGGTCGCGGACGCGGCCCACATGGCCACGGACGCGCTGGGCCTGGGCATGGCGCTGCTGGCGATCCACTTCGCCAACCTGCCGCCGAGCGACCGGCGCACCTTCGGGTACGCCCGTGCGGAGATCCTCGCCGCGCTCGCCAACTGTCTGCTCCTGCTCGGGGTCGGTGGTTATGTGCTGTACGAGGCGATCCAGCGGTTCGTCACCCCCGCCGCCACCGAGGGCGGACTGACCATCGTGTTCGGCCTGATCGGTCTGGTCGCGAACATGATCTCGCTCACGCTGCTGATGCGCGGTCAGAAGGACAGCCTGAACGTGCGCGGCGCGTTCCTCGAGGTCGCGGCGGACGCGCTGGGCTCGCTCGCGGTGCTGGTCTCGGCCGTGGTGATCCTCACCACGGGCTGGCAGGCGGCCGACCCGATCGCCTCGCTGCTGATCGGTCTGATGATCGTCCCGCGCACCTTCAAGCTGCTGCGCGAGACCCTCGACGTCCTGTTGGAGGCCGCCCCCAAGGGCGTCGACATCGCGGAGGTCCGGTCCCACATCCTGGCCCTGGACGGCGTCGAGGACGTCCATGACCTGCACGCTTGGACGATCACCTCCGGGATGCCGGTGCTGTCCGCGCATGTGGTGGTGCGCTCCGACGTGCTCAGCGCGATCGGCCACGAGAAGGTGCTGCACGAGCTCCAGGGCTGCCTCGGCGACCACTTCGACGTGGAGCACTGCACCTTCCAGCTGGAGCCGGTCGGGCACGCGCAGCACGAGGCCCGACTGTGCCATTGAGACGCCAGTTCGGTCGGTGCCATGCGCGTTCTGGCGGAATGCAGCGATCCGGTGCACCTGGGCGTTCCGGTGCCCGCCGCCCCGCCCCGAGCGGTTCCGTGGCCGCCGCGCCGGGCACGACCACTGCCGGGAGTGTCGGTTTCGTACGGCACACTTGGGGCGCGTAGACCGATGTGAAGGATGGGTATGCCGATCACACCTGCCACCGCGACGCACAGTCCGTCGAACGGCACCGCAGACGCGATCTTGCTGGAACTGGTCGACGAGAACGGTGTGACGATCGGCACCGCGGAGAAGCTCGCCGCACACCAGCCGCCGGGACAGCTGCACCGCGCCTTCTCCGTGTTCCTCTTCGACGAGCAGGGCCGGCTGCTGCTCCAGCAGCGGGCGCACGGCAAGTACCACTCCCCCGGTGTGTGGTCCAACACCTGCTGCGGGCACCCCTATCCCGGCGAGGCACCCTTCGCGGCGGCGGCCCGGCGGACGTACGAGGAGCTCGGGGTCTCCCCGTCGCTGCTCGCCGAGGCCGGCACGGTCCGCTACAACCACCCGGATCCGGACTCCGGCCTGGTGGAACAGGAGTACAACCACCTCTTCGTCGGGCTGGTGCAGTCCGCACCGCGGCCGGACCCGGAGGAGGTCGGCGAGACCGCCTTCGTGACCCCCGCCGAGTTGGCCGAGCGGCACGCGAAGGACACCTTCTCGTCCTGGTTCATGACCGTCCTGGACGCGGCCCGGCCGGCGGTCAGGGAGCTGACGGGACCGTCCGCCGGCTGGTGACCTGGCCCTACGGCAGGCGCGTGGGCCGCAGCGGCAGCGCGGCCCAGATCACCTTGCCGCCGTTCGCGGTGTGCTCCACGTCGCACACCCCGCCTGCCTCCCGGGTGATCTCGCGCACGAGCAGCAGGCCACGGCCACCGGTGCGAGCGTGGTCGGTCTCCAGGGCGGTCGGCCGGTAGGGGTGGTTGTCCTCCACGGACACCCGCAGCCACTCGGCGGCGATGGCGATCTCCACGGCGAGTGTCGGCGACAGCAGCGCCGCGTGCCGCACGGCGTTGGTGACCAGCTCCGAGACGATCAGCAGCACACCCTGCGCCAGGTCCTCCGAGACCGGCACGTCCTGGCGGTGCAGCAGGTCCCGTACGGCGTGCCGGGCCTGCGGGACGGAGGCGTCGACCGTCGGCGCGGTGAACCGCCACACGCCTTCGTACGGCAGCGGATCCGGCGGCCCGGGGTCGAGGGGCTCGTCCGCCCCGTCTACGGGGCGAGGGGCGGACCCGCGCCCGTGGTCGTCCATCGTCAGGTCGCCACCCTTGCGCTCGATTGTCACCACACCTCGAGTGTTGGGAACCGGCTCCCCCACCCAGAGACCTGAACAGAAGTCAGCGGGTATCGAGCGCTTTGGACCGTTGACGTACGCCATGGTCGAAGGGGGGACCACCTTTGTCCGCTGCACGCCGCCTTCGTGAACCATTCGGGTGGTACGCGTTCGGGCGACGGCCACGCCCGGCCGCTCCGCCCAGCCCTCGCCACCCTCCCCGCCGGGCCGCCCGGCCGCTGGATAGCATCCGGCGCATGGAGCCCCAGCTGCTGCACGCCGTCGCCGACTCGGTCGCCACCGTCGTCATCCACCACCCGGCCAAGCGCAACGCGATGACCGCCGAGATGTGGCGGGCCCTGCCGCCCCTGCTCGACCGGCTGGCGGCCGATCCCGACGTACGGGCGCTGGTACTGACCGGTGAGGGCGGGACGTTCTGCGCGGGTGCCGACATCTCCACCCTCCAGGGGTCGCCGCAGGAGGCGCAGGGGCTCGCGGTGCGCGCCGAGGAGGCCCTCGCGGCCTTCCCGAAGCCGACGCTGGCCGCGGTGCGCGGACACTGTGTGGGCGGTGGGTCTCAGCTGGCGGCGGCCTGCGATCTGCGGTTCGCCGAGGAGGGCGCGCTGTTCGGGGTGACACCGGCGAAGCTCGGGATCGTGTACGCGGCGTCCTCCACCCGGCGGCTGGTGTCGCTGGTGGGCCCGGCGACGACCAAGTACCTGTTGTTCTCCGGGGAGTTGATCGACACCGAACGGGCACTGCGCTCGGGCCTGGTGGACGAGGCGCTGCCCGCGGGCGAACTCGGCAAGCGGGTCGCGGAGTTCACCCGCGTCCTGGTGTCCCGCTCGCAGCTGACGCAGGCCGCGGCGAAGGAGTTCGCGGACGGACGCACGGACCGGGACGCCCACTGGGCCGGGCAGGCACGCGGCAGCGGCGACACCGCCGAGGGTGTCGCCGCGTTCCTGGAACGCAGACAGCCACGCTTCACCTGGAACGTGCCCACGTCGGGTTGAGGCGGTGCGCCTCCGTCGGCCCGCCCGACCTCGCCCCGGGCCTGGAAGAGGTACCGACCGGTCGGTAACGTGCTCGTCATGACTACCGTTGCCCTGGACCCGCGTGCGGGCCGTCAGTGTCACAACGTCCTCAACACCCTGCACGCGACGTACTACTTCTCCCCCGACCTGAGCCGTGAGCTGGGCGCGGTCGGTGTCACGCACCCCCGGGCCGTCAACTTCGCGGTACGGGCGGCGGCGCTGGGTCCGGTCGGGGCGGGCGCGGTGACGGCGGCGTTCTACAACTACAAGCACGAACTGGTGGCCCGCCATGTGCCCGCGGTGTGGGAGACCGCCACGCCCGAGCAGGTCCTGGCGGCCCGCGCGCGTGCCGTCGACACGACGCTGCGTCGCCTGCTGGGCGAGGAGACGGTCGCGTCGGCGGAGATGGCGGAGGCCGCCCGCCTGGCCCTGCGCGCGGCCGAGGCCTGCTCGCGCTCCGCCCGCCCGCTGTACTCCGCGCACGCCGACCTGCCGGTGCCGAAGGAGCCGCACCTGGCGTACTGGCACGCGGCCACCCTGCTGCGCGAACACCGGGGCGACGGGCACCTCGCGGTTCTGGTGTCCGCCGAGCTCGACGGTCTGGAGGCCGTGGTCACGCACACGGCGACCGGCAAGGGGATTTCGCCGAAGTGGGTGTTCGACACCCGTGGCTGGACCCGGGAGGAGTGGGACGCCACGGTCGGGCGGCTGCGCGGGCGCGGCCTGCTCGACGAGGACGGCGAGCTGACCGAGCGGGGGATCGCGCTGCGCGAGGAGATCGAGCGGGAGACGGACCGGCTGGACCGCGCCCCGTACGAGCACCTGGGCGCGGACGGCGTGGCACGCCTGACCGAGCTCGGCGCGGGTTTCGCGCGCGCAGCGCTCACCTCCGGAGCCTTCCCGGCGGATCTGCGCGGCAAGCGCTGATCATTTTGGTCACGGCCGGCAAGCATGCCTGCCCGTCCGCGAGGTACTCGTCCTTCTCCCCGGTCATGGTGGCCGGGGCGAAGGAAAGGGGAGACTCGTGTTCCGTGCCATCGCAGACGTACTGCGCCAGATCGGTGGGGCCATCGCCACCGTCGTGACGCTGCCCTTCCGGGCGCTCGCCCGCCTCTTCGGCGGCGCGTCGAGCTCGGCCCGCGGCAGCAGGGCCTGAGCCGGACGTCCGCCGGGCCCGCGGCGACGCGCCGCGGGCGGCGGCCCGCCGGGAAAGTGCCCTGATCCCCGAGTGTCGGTGCCACCTGCCACAATTGCCGCGCAACCTCAGTGGAGAAGGCGGTACGGGATCGTGACGACACCCGGGTCCATCGAAGTAGGGTCCATCGAAGGCAGGATCGCCGAGGAACTCGGCGTACGGGAGCGGCAGGTCAAGGCTGCCGTGGAGCTGCTCGACGGCGGTTCCACGGTCCCCTTCATCGCCCGCTACCGCAAGGAAGCGACCGAGATGCTCGACGACGCGCAGCTGCGCACGCTCGAGGAGCGGCTGCGCTATCTGCGGGAGCTGGAGGAGCGGCGGGCGGCGATCCTGGAATCGGTGCGCGAGCAGGGCAAGCTCACCGATGAGCTGGAGGCGCGGATCCGGGGTGCCGAGACCAAGGCACGCCTGGAGGACATCTACCTGCCGTTCAAGCCGAAGCGGCGCACCAAGGCGCAGATCGCGCGCGAGGCGGGCCTGGAGCCGCTGGCCGAGGGGCTGCTCGGCGATCCGAGTGTGGACCCGCTGGCCGCGGCCGCCGCGTTCGTCGACGCCGACAAGGGCGTGGCCGATCCGCAGGCCGCCCTCGACGGTGCCCGGTCGATCCTCACCGAGCGGTTCTCCGAGGACGCCGACCTGATCGGCGAGCTGCGCGAACGCATGTGGGTGCGCGGGCGGCTGGCCGCCAAGGTCCGGGACGGCAAGGAGGAGGCGGGCGCCAAGTTCGCCGACTACTTCGACTTCGCCGAACCGTTCACCGAGTTGCCCTCGCACCGCGTCCTGGCGATGCTGCGCGGTGAGAAGGAGGAGGTCCTCGATCTCGTCCTGGAGCCGGAGGAACCCTCCGAGCAGCCCGGCCCGTCCTCGTACGAACAGATGGTCGCGCACCGTTTCGGCATCGCCGACCGGGGCCGTCCCGCCGACAAGTGGCTCAAGGACACCGTCCGGTGGGCCTGGCGCACCCGGCTCCTCGTGCACCTGGGCATCGACCTCAGGCTGCGGCTGCGCACGGCCGCCGAGGACGAGGCGGTGAACGTCTTCGCGGCGAACCTGCGCGACCTGCTGCTCGCCGCACCGGCCGGCACCCGCGCGACGCTGGGCCTGGACCCCGGGTTCCGTACGGGCGTGAAGGTCGCCGTCGTCGACGCGACCGGCAAGGTGGTCGCGACGGACGTCATCCACCCGCACGTCCCGGCGAACCGGTGGGACGAGGCGATCGCCAAGCTGGCGCGGCTGGCGAAGGAACACGCGGTCGAGCTGATCGCGATCGGCAACGGCACGGCGTCCCGCGAGACCGACAAGCTCGCCGGTGAACTGATCACCAAACACCCGGAGTTGAAGCTCACCAAGGTGATGGTGTCCGAGGCGGGCGCGTCCGTGTACTCGGCGTCCGCGTTCGCCTCGCAGGAGCTGCCCGACATGGACGTGTCGCTGCGCGGCGCCGTGTCGATCGCGCGCCGGCTCCAGGACCCGCTGGCCGAGCTGGTGAAGATCGACCCGAAGTCGATCGGGGTCGGCCAGTACCAGCACGACCTGTCCGAGGTGAAGCTGTCGCGTTCGCTGGACGCGGTGGTGGAGGACTGTGTGAACGGCGTCGGGGTCGACGTCAACACGGCCTCGGCCCCCCTGCTGTCCCGGGTCTCCGGCATCACCTCCGGGCTCGCCGAGAACATCGTGGCGCACCGCGACGCCAACGGGCCCTTCAAGTCCCGCACGCAGCTGAAGGGCGTGGCGCGGCTGGGCCCGAAGGCGTACGAGCAGTGCGCGGGCTTCCTGAGGATCCGCGGCGGCGACGACCCGCTCGACGCGTCCAGCGTGCACCCGGAGGCGTATCCGGTGGTGCGGCGGATGGTGAAGACGTCCGGACAGGAGGTCGCCTCGCTCGTCGGCAACACCGGTGTGCTGCGTTCGCTGAAGCCGCAGGAGTTCGTGGACGACACCTTCGGTCTGCCGACCGTGACGGACATCCTCAAGGAGCTGGAGAAGCCGGGACGCGACCCGCGGCCCGCGTTCAAGACGGCCACCTTCAAGGACGGTGTGGAGAAGATCTCCGACCTGTCCCCCGGGATGATCCTGGAGGGCGTGGTCACGAACGTGGCGGCCTTCGGGGCGTTCATCGACGTCGGCGTCCACCAGGACGGTCTGGCGCACGTCTCCGCGCTGTCCAAGACGTTCGTCAAGGATCCGCGGGACGTGGTGAAGCCGGGCGACATCGTCAAGGTGAAGGTCCTCGACGTCGACATCCCGCGCAAGCGGATCTCGCTGACGCTGCGGCTCGAGGACGAGGCGGCCGGGCAGGACCGGCAGCAGGGCTCGGGCGGCGAGCGGCGGCAGCGGGGCGGACGTCCTCCGCAGCAGCGGCAGAACCGCGGTGGCGGCGGTGGCAACGGTTCGCGTCAGGCGCCGCCGCCCGCCAACAGCGCGATGGCCGACGCGCTGCGCCGCGCGGGACTCACCGATCCTGGCAAGGGCAGGCGCTGAGCGCCGTCCCACCAAGGTCAGGCGCTGAGCGCCCGGGCCCGGACCGTCCGGCGACGCCGGGTCCGGGCCCGGTGTGCTCGTAGGGTGACGTCATGTCGATCTCACGCGTCATCACCTGGGACGTCACCGCGAGCAGGGGCTACGAGACCGCCTGGGTCGAGCTCGACGGGGACAGGCTGCGGGCCCACGGGCGTGCCGTCGGGACGACCCCGGAGCCCTACTGGATCTCGTACACGCTCGACACCGCCGCAGGTTTCGTGACCCGTCGGCTGCGCGTGACCGCGGAGACGGCCTCCGGCACTCGTACTCTCGACCTGCGGCACGACGGCGAGGGCCGGTGGACCGCCGACGGGGAACGGCCGGCCGACGTGGACGGCGCTCTCGACTGCGATCTGGGCCTGTGTCCGCTCACCAACACCATGCCGGTGCTGCGTCACGGGCTCCATCTCGCCCCGGGCGAGCGCGAGTTCCTGATGGCCTGGGTGTCCGTGCCGGACCTGACCGTGCACGCGTCACCGCAGACGTACACGCATCTCGGGCGGACGGAACTCGGCGGGCGGATCCGCTTCGTCTCCGGCGACTTCCGCAGCGACGTCGAGTTCGACGCGGACGGGTACGTCGTCGACTACCCGGCGTTGGCGCGTCGCCTGGCCACCCCGTAGGTCAGCGCTCCGTCACCTTGCCCGCCGCCACCTCCAGGCGCCGCGTGGTGCGGACCGCGTCGAGCATCCGGCGGTCGTGGGTCACCAGGAGCAGCGTGCCCTCGTACGAGTCGAGCGCCGACTCCAGTTGTTCGATGGCCGGCAGGTCGAGGTGGTTGGTCGGCTCGTCGAGGACCAGGAGGTTGACGCCGCGTCCCTGCAACAGGGCCAGTGCGGCCCGGGTGCGTTCGCCCGGGGAGAGGGTCGAGGCCGGGCGCAGGACGTGCTCCGCCTTGAGGCCGAACTTGGCCAGGAGGGTGCGGACCTCGGCCGGTTCGGTGTCCGGGACGGCCGCGCCGAACGCGTCCAGCAGGGACTCCGAGCCGTGGAACAGCTTCCTGGCCTGGTCGACCTCGCCGACCAGGACCCCGGAGCCGAGGGCGGCGGAGCCGGCGTCCACCGGGACGCGGCCCAGCAGGGCGCCCAGCAGGGTGGACTTGCCCGAGCCGTTGGCGCCGGTCACCGCGATCCGGTCCGCCCAGTCGATCTGCAGGGACACCGGCCCGAGCACGAAGTCGCCGCGCCGCACCTCGGCGTCCCGCAGGGTCGCGACGACCGCGCCGGACCGCGGGGCCGCCGCGATCTCCATGCGCAGTTCCCACTCCTTGCGGGGCTCCTCGACCACGTCGAGGCGCTCGATCATGCGCTGTGTCTGCCGGGCCTTCGCGGCCTGTTTCTCGCTGGCCTCGCTGCGGAACTTGCGGCCGATCTTGTCGTTGTCGTTGCTCGCCTTGCGCCGGGCGTTCTTGACGCCCTTGTCCATCCAGGAACGCTGCATCTGGGCGCGCCCTTCGAGCGCGGACCGCTTGTCGGCGTACTCCTCGTAGTCCTCACGGGCGTGCCGGCGCGCCACGTCCCGCTCCTCCAGATAGCCCTCGTAGCCGCCGCCGTACAGGGTGATCTGCTGCTGCGCCAGGTCGAGTTCGAGGACCTTGGTGACCGTGCGGGTGAGGAACTCCCGGTCGTGGCTGACCACGACGGTGCCGGCGCGCAGGCCGCTCACGAAGCGTTCGAGGCGCTCCAGGCCGTCCAGGTCGAGGTCGTTGGTCGGTTCGTCGAGGAGGAAGACGTCGTAGCGGGACAGGAGCAGCGAGGCCAGTCCGGCTCGTGCGGCCTGACCGCCGGACAGGGACGTCATCGGCTGGTCCAGGTCCACGGTCAGGCCGAGCGAACCGGCGACCTCCTCGGCCCGCTCGTCCAGGTCGGCGCCGCCGAGGCCGAGCCACCGCTCCAGGCTCGTGGCGTACGCGTCGTCCGCGCCCGGTGCCCCGTCGACGAGGGCCTGGGTGGCCTCGTCCATCACCTGCTGGGCCTCGGCCACGCCGGTGCGGCGGGCGAGGAAGTCCCGCACGGTCTCCCCCGGTCGGCGTTCCGGCTCCTGCGGAAGATGGCCGACGGTCGCCGTCGGCGGGGACAGCCTGAGCTCGCCCTCCTCCGGTGCGGTCAGCCCGGCGAGCAGCCTGAGCAGGGTGGACTTGCCGGCGCCGTTGGCTCCGACCAGACCGATCACGTCGCCGGGCGCGACGACGAGGTCGAGCCCGGCGAACAGGGAGCGGTCGCCGTGCCCGGCGGTGAGGTTCTTGGCGACGAGAGTGGCAGTCATCAGACCGCCGATCCTAATGGGCGGCGTCGCCGGTCCGCGCCCGGTCACCCGTGCGCCATCGCCTCCACCAGCACACTCCCCGAGGTCCGCGCCACCACGAACGACTCACCCTTCACCGCCTTGGGGTCCAGGGCGATGCGGTGGCGGCCCGGTTCCAGGACGCCGTCGAAGAGCTCGTGGGTGTGGGTGCGGTTGAGGCGGTCGAGGCGGTAGGCGGTGAGGCGGACCCGGCACGGTGAGGTGACCTCGACGCCCGCCTCGCCGTCGGCGGCGACCAGGCGGGTGAGGCGGCGCCGCTCCGTCGGGCTGCGGTCCAGGGCGTGCTCGATCTGGGCGACGAGGAGCGGCACGATCGGGGCGAGGCCGTCGACGTAGGCGACCTCGACGCCGGCCTGGTCGAAGGAGTGGCGTACGGCGGCCCGTTCCTCCTGAGTGATCCCGCGGCCGAAGGCGACGGCGCCGTAGGCACGCAGTTCCTCGGCGGGGACGTCGTGTGCGTCGCGGGTGATGTCGGCGCCGATGCCGATGGTGCGCAGCGCGGCGGCGAGCTTGGCCGGCAGCGCGACGCGGGCGCCGATCAGCAGGACCCGGCGGCGGTGCGCGGCGGGTGCGGTCCCGTCCAGCAGGGCGGCCAGCGCCGAGCGGTACTCGGCGCCGTCGAAGCGGAACGGGCCGATGCCGTGATAGCCGTTGAGCTCCAGGTCGGCGCGCTGGTCCGTCTGCCAGGCGAAGTCCCGCCAGACGACGTCGTCGCCGTCGTGTTCGATCACCGCGGTGACGGCGCCGCACGCCAGGTCCTCGCACTCGGGGCAGCCGTAGACGATGTAGCGGCCGTCGGGCAGCGGCGCGCCGGTCTCCAGGAGCAGGCTGCGGACCTGGGCGGTGAAGATCGCGGGTGGGACGTCGGAGGCGAGCGGGGAGACGGCGTCGAGGTCGGAGAGCTGGAAGAGCAGCGGGCGTCCGTCGACGATGAAGTCCACGAAGTCGCGGTGTACCTGGTAGCCCCCGTCGGCGAGGACCCCACCGGCACGCATCGCCGGTGCCAGGCCGAAGGTCGCGTATGCGGCAGACATGCTGTGAGTATCCCCAGAGTGGGGCCAATATGAGCACTGCATGACATATTCCGCTGTTGCCTCGGCGTGGTGGTGCCCCGGGGATGTGCCCGGGAGGCGGCGGAACGGGCCGCCTCCCGGCTCGCGTAGGGCCCGTGGGCCGGGTTCAGCAGTCGGTGACCGCCTCGCCGACCGTGAGGTGGTAGGGGGCGCGTTCGTCGAGCAGCAGCGGGACGAGGGCGCGCGCGGACTGGTGGAGCGGGACGTAGGTGCCCTTCGTCCGCACTCCGTGCAGGGCGAGTTCGTCCCGCACCTCGGCGTACTGGTCGGCGGTGAGCCGGTAGCCGCAGGGCGGGTCCTGGATCACCTCGGCCGGTTCTGGCGGGTCGTTGTCGGCGCCGCCGACGTAGACCGGTCCGGCGTCGGCGTGACCGGCGCGGCGGGCCGAGTCGGTCACCGCCTCGATCCGGGCCCGGCGCGCGTCGGTGAACCGCACCAGGCCTTTGAGGGCGGCCAGTTGCGAGGTGACCCGGCGCCGGTTGTTGACCGCTTCCGTGACGTCCGTGAGCGGCTCGACCCGGCTCTCGATGAGCAGTCCGACCGCGTGTTTGACGCCGGACATGTTCCGCAGGATGCGTTCCTGCCCGTCCCCGGCGACCTGCCGGATCGGCTCGCCGGTGTCGGGGTCGGTCCAGATGCCGTACGTGCCGGTCGAGTGGCCGGCGCTCTGTGCGGCCGGGCGGACGTACCCCTCGGACAGGGTTCGGGCCTCGTCGTGGACGGCCGGGTCCGTGTTGAGGTTGCGCGGCCACAGGTCGAAGAGGTCCTTGTCGTAGTACGGGGGTGTGGCGCCGTACTCGTGCAAGTCGTAGATGACGTCGGGGCGTTGGTCCCGGATGACCGCGGCCGCCGCACGCGCCTCGGCGGTCCGCAGGGCGAGGTGGTCGCGGTTGACGTCGACGCCGTCGCCGTTGCCGCGGGTGTCGGCGGCGCGGCCGTCGGGGTTGGCGGTCGGGATGACGAGCAGGGTGGTGCGTTCCAGGAACCTGCGGGTCGGGCGGTCCCTCGCGTACGCCAGGTCGCGGATGGTGGTCAGGCAGGCCTCGCGGCCGGACGGTTCGTCGCCGTGCTGACTGCACACGAGCAGCGCCTTGTTCGGGGCGTGCCGGGCGCCGATCCGGACGAGTTGGAGGGGGCGGCCCTGTTTCGTGGTCCCGATGGGGGCGACCGAGACACGTGTGCTCGCCCGGTCCACGGCGGCGAGGAAGGCCTGTTCCTCGGGCTGAGACGTCCAGTGGGCTCCGTTCGACTGCTCGAAGCCGGTACGGGGCGGTGCCTGCGTGGCGGCTGCCGGTATCGCGACCAGACCGGCGGCCAGGGCCGCGGTCGTGAGGGTCAGGGCGCGGATCATCGGCTTCCCTCCGGGACGCGGTGGGTGGCGCGCGGCACGGTCACGCCGTCGAGGGTGGTGGCCTCGGGTGCGGCGGACGCGGAGCCGGCGGTGGCGTGGGCGAAGGCGGCCGTTCCGCCGACGAACGGGACGCGGGCCGCGGTGCGGGACAGGTCGAGGGTGAGGGTGGGCCTGGTGGACGGCGGGTCGATGAGGTCCTTGTCGGTGCCGGCGATGATCAGCGCGAGGCGGTGTCCGGCCGGGACGACGTGGTCGGTGGCGCCCAGGTCGAGGGTGATGGTGTACGCCCTGCCCGGGGTGAGCGGACGGCCCTTCGCGTCGGACGCGTGGTTTCCGAGGTCGGCCCAGCCACGGCTGACGACCGTCTGGTCGACGGCGGTGGTCTTCGCCCGCGTCTCCTTGAAGCAGGCGCTGTCACCGGCGGTGCTCGCGCCCCAGCAGGTGCGGTCGGTGAGCGTGGTGATGCCCTCGCCGGCGGCCCCGTAGTCCCGGACGGTGTCGGGGCCGAGGTCCACCAGGACGGCGGACAGGTGGGCCGTGGAGGTGGTCGGGGTGGCGGTGACGGTGACCTTCGAGGACCCGGACAGGCGCAGGTCGCGGGTGAGCGGTCCGGTGGTGAAGCCCGCCTTGTCGGGGGTCGGGCTGTCGATCCGGGCGGCCCAGTCGGTCTCGCTCAGCTGCGGGTCGTCGGTGAAGGTCTCGGTGCCGGTGTCCTTGCGCAGGCCGAGCGTGCCGACGCCCTCCTGGCCGCCCTCGGCGGGGCGCAGGGTGGTGGTGCCGGTGCCGCGCGGCGGCCACGCCTTCGAGGTGACCCACTGGTCGGGGTGGCGTTCGATGTCGGCCATGGGCTCGCGGTCGATGCCGTTGTCGTAGCCGAGGAGTTCGTGGTCGAACCAGCGGTGCAGGGTGTCGACCCAGGCGGCGCGGCGGAAGTCGAACGGGTCGACATGGCCGGTCTGGGAGAGCCAGATCTTGCGCTCGACGCCGTTCTTCGCGAGTGCGTCCCACCACGGGCCGACGTGCTGCATACGGACGTTGAGGTCCTGCATGCCGTGGATGAGGAAGACGCTCGCCTTCACCTTGGAGGCGGCCTTGACGTAGTCGCGCTCGGCCCACAGCGGGGTCAGGTCACCGGTGCGCGGGGCCCCGTCGACGAGTTTCTGCTGGACGGCGGCGCACCTGGCGCGGGCGTCGGGACTGTCGACGTAGTCGGACAGCCAGTCGGGGCCGGAGTCGTAAAGGGGGGCGCCCTTGGAGAAGTAGTAGTCGTACCAGGTGGAGATGGCGCTGATCGGCACGATGGTCTTCAGGCCCTTGACGCCGGTGGCGGCCACGCCGTTGGCGATGGTGCCGTCCCAGCTCTTGCCGATCATGCCGGTTCTGCCGTTGGTCCAGGTCGCCTCGGCGCGGGTGGAGCCGGTGCGGGTGGTGTAGGCCTTGCCGCGGCCGTTCAGCCAGTCGATGACGGCCTTCGCGGACTGGATGTCGGAGCGTCCGCCGACGTCCACACAGCCGTCGGAGCGGTTGGTGCCGGCGAGGTCGACACCGACGAAGGCGTAGCCGCGGGGCACGAAGTAGTTGTCGTAGAACAGCGGTGCCTGGACGACGTTGCCCTGGGCGTCGTAGGTCTTGAGCTGGCTCTCGTTGCCGCGCCCGCAGCAGGAGTAGTACGGGCTGGCGTCCATGATCACGGGAACCTTGCGGCCCTGCTGGGCGGGTTCACGGGGGCGGACGATGTCGGCGGCGACGCGGTCGCTCCTCCCGTCGCCGTCGCCGTCGAGTCCGGTGTCCACCCAGACGGCCTCGCGGACGGCGTTGTCGTACGAGTAGACGGGTCGGCTCTCGCGCGGGGCAGGGTGGGCCACGGCCGGGGTGAGGAGGGCGGCCGTCAGGGCTGCGACGGCAACCGAGGCGAGCGATCTCCAGGTCGTGAAGCGCATGGATGTCGGCATGCGCGGGACGGTACATCGGTCAACTCCCGCGCAGAAGAGGGCAATCGCGTGCGTGTGATGCGCCAAGGGCTTCACGGACGCAAGGCGTGAGCGAGGTGCGGGTCAACGGCGTCAAGGCGTCATGACGACGAACGACGTGCACGAGCGTCAGGCGAGTGGTTCCTCTCGTGTGCCGACCCAGCTCTGTGCCGGCCTCTCACGCCGTGTGCGTCATCCTCCCCGGCTGATGCCAGGGAGGGATCTTGCTGTGCTTCGAATCCCCGCTGGGCAGGGCCAGCAGCAGACCGAAGGGGTACAGACGGCTGAGACGGACGACGGCCGCGGTGACGCCGCTCAACACGAAAATCGCGATCAAGGTCCACGCGATACCGAGCGCGATACAGGCGAATGCCAGGCCCACGACACCAGCGAGCAGGAGGACGGAACCGAAGGTGGTCATCAGCAGCTTCCGTCCGCGTCTGTGACGGGTGAGCACTCGTTCCCAGGTGGCCGAGGAGCCGCTCAGGACATCGATGAGTGCTTTCACGTAGACGAAGTTGAGGAACTGGTCGAAGAGGACTTCCGGCACGATCGTGCCGGCGAGCACCAATGCCTTCCAACCACCGTTCTTGGCCGCCCAGACACGTTCGAAGGCCGCGATTCCGGTGACTGCGAGCCAGAACGACGGCACGCCGGGGAAACCCTTGGTCAGGGTGGTGTACAGCAGGACGGTGAGGAAAAAGGGGACGAAGGCCACAGCCATGTAGGTGAGCGCCTGTCGGCTCGCGTAGGGCAGCACGACACGGGTGAGGCCGTAGGCCTTGATGTTCTCCAGAGCGCCGCGTTGCCACCGCAGCCGCTGGTAGTAGAGCCGGGACCAGTCGGGCATGACTTCGGTGCCCACGATGCAGGCGCGGGGGGACACACAGCGGTATCCCAGGTGCTTGAGCGCGAGAGTCAGTTCGTTGTCCTCGGTCAGCGCCTCCACGTCGTAGACGCCCTCGCCCCCGGGCAGTTCGCCCGCTTGGCGCGCTCGGCGGACATGGCGCAGGGCCTTGACAGGAAACAGGGAGGCGGTGCCGGTCAGGACGTCGGCCCGGCTGCGGCGACGTCGCAGTTCACGTGCGTAGCGCACGTACTCGTTGTCCTGGAGGTGGCTGACCAGCCCGCGCAGGGGGAAGCCGTAGAAGACGGCGCCCACACCGCCGACCGGCGCGCAACCGACTTGCTTTTCATGCAGGCGGCGCGTTGCCCGGGCGATGAACTCGGGGGTCACCGAGGTGTCGGAGTCCATGACCAGGACCGCGTCGTCGTCGGACAGCCGAGGCAGCAGCTTGTCCAGGGCCTGATTGAGGGCACCCGCCTTGGCCTGTGTGTTCCCGACCGATTCGACGACTGTCGCGCCATGGGCCGCGCTGATCGGAACGGTGCGGTCCGTGCACCGGTCGGCGACCACGATGACCTCGTCCGCCGGCTTGGTCTGGGCCGCGAGTGACTGGAGGGTCTCGGCGATGAGATCTTCCTCGTTGTGCGCGGGCACCAGCACGACGATCCGTCCGGGCTCGAGGCCGCGAAGGTCCGGTATGTGCCCGGGCAAGGTCCGTCCGTCGGGAGTCAACTCCCGGTGATGGTGCACGAACGCGTGCCCCAAGGCTTTGCGCCGGGTGTGTCCGCCCGTCGGACGGTGCAGCAGGTTCAACATCCCGCAATGCCCATCGGTCAGGACGAATCCCTCGCGACGCCGCAGTGGGTACTGCCTGCTCCCGTGACGTCGGTGTGTGCAGGCGAAGGGCGGCGGGCGGCCTTCTTGACGTCGTTGGGGAGACTGTCCTCGTCCGAGTGTCGCGGCACCGCCGCTCCAAGGCCCGGACCGACCCGTCCGGCTTGGTTCCTATGCCGCTGTACGACGGTCACGCCCTACAGTCGACCTACCTCGATAATGCCCACAGCGAAGACCACCCGGCAAGTGGATGTTGTGGTCAGCCCGCGTTCTCGCTGTTCAGAAGCCCTTGACGAAGTCGATCACGTACCACTTGTTGGTGGTGGCGTTGTAGATCGCGGTGAGGAAGTCCCTTTTCCCGGCCGTCGTGGTGAGGGTGACCGTCGGGATGGTGGTGCCCCGGACGAAGGCCGAGCCGAGGGTGAGGGTGCGGTTTCCGGTGGCGTCCTGGATGAGTTCCCAGATGACGCGTTGGCCGTTGGTGGGGTTGGTGGGCGTGCCAAGAGTTCGGTTGCCCTGGAGGGTGACGCGGAAGACGCAGCCGAGTGCCGCGTTGGTGGCGATGGTGGGGGCGTCGGTGAGTGTGACGGGGGCGGGGTCGACCTTGGCGTCGACGTAGTCCTTGCGCGTCAGATGGTCGGCCGAGGTCGGCGCGGCGCCGGAGGAGACGGTGCCCTCGTAGTAGGCGGAGTCAGCGCCGTAGACGAACCCGGTGGCGACCGTGCCGCCGGCGGTGTCGTTGATGATGTTGGTGTTGCCGGACAGCGACAGCGGTTCCACGTTGCTGAAGTCGCCGAGGGTCGCCGAGCAACCTGAGTCGACTTTGATGGAGTTGACCGCCGCGCCGGTGGGGGTGTTCTCGGCGAATCCGAGGATGCTGACCCCTCGGGCACCGCCGGTGACCCAGATGCTGACGTTGGGGCTGTTGTAGGTGAAGGGGTTGAACAGGCCCACGCCGATCGCTGCGTTGATCTTCCAGCTGTAGCCGTCGTATCCGGTGCCGCGATTGACCGCGGACTCGGCGCCGCATCCGGTGAAACTGATCGCCTGGCTTCCGATGCCGACCACCTCGTAGCCGATGCCGCAGTGGTCAGCGGCGCAGCCGACGAAAGAGCAGTAGGCCATCGTGTCGAGACGGAAGCCGGCGTTGGTGATGATGTCGGCGTAGCAGGAGACGAACGAGCAACTGGTGCCTGCCGCACCTCCGGAGACACCGTGGATGTCCCAGCCGTGGTTCCCGTTGTTGGCCGAGGTCACTCCGGTGAACGTGGACACGATCGGGTTGGACAGTTCGATTCCGGTGTTGCCGAAGAACTTCACCGTCACCCGCGAGAACGCCAGGGAGACGGTCGCGGGGTTCGCCGATCGCGTCAGCACGATCCCTTTGCCGCTGCCACTCCCCGGCCCCTGGACAGTGAGATCCTGAACGGTCAGCCTCGTGATGTCCGAGCCGCTCAGGCCATGGGCGGTGGTGCTGCTCTGCGCGATCACCGACGAGCCGTCACTGACACCCTGGAGGATCAGGTTGGAGCGGGCCACCAAGGCGGAGGAGATCTTGTAGGTGCCCGCCGGGAAGACGACCGTTCCGCCAGAGGCGGGCACCGCGTTGATCGCGGTCTGGATCGCGCTGGTGTCGTCGGTGACGCCGTTGGCGGTCGCACCGTAATCCAGGACGTTGAACCAGTAACTGGTGGCCATGATCGCCTCCGTCGCTCCGGACGTACCGTTGACCTCGCGCGATCACGCTGCGAACGCGAGCTGTCACTCTGAGGGAGCATGCCCACCCGTTGTCCCCTTATGGCCGCTTCGCGAAGAACTCCTTCCCGACCGGCTCCTCGGCGACCCGCTACTTCGTGAAGTCCGACAGCTCCCTGTCCGCTGTCTCCGACACCCGGCGGCGGACTCCGAACCATCCGCCGATCAGCATGAGGGCGATCACGGGGATGAGGAAGAGGGTCTTGCGGCCGACCTCGGGGTCGTTCCACATCATCGCCAGGCAGGCCAGGAGGAAGACGATCGTGGTGATCTCCGTGAACGGGCTGAACGGGAGGCGGAAGAAGGGGCGGGTCACCAGGCCCGCACGCGCGCGGCGGACGAAGACCAGGTGGCAGATCATGATGATGACCCAGGTGCTGATGATGCCGAGAGAGGCGACGTTCAGCACGATCTCGAAGGCCTGGCTCGGCATGAGGTAGTTCAGGCCGACGCCGAGCACGCACACCGCGCAGGTCAGCAGGATGCCGCCGTACGGCACCTGGCTGCGGTTCATCCGGGCGGTGAACTTCGGCGCCGAGCCCGCCATGGCCATGGAGCGCAGGATGCGGCCCGTGGAGTACAGGCCGGAGTTGAGGGAGGACATCGCGGCAGTGAGGACCACCAGGTTCATCACGTCACCCGCGGCCGGGACGCCGATCTTGGACAGCACGGTGACGAACGGGCTCTGGTCGGCCGAGTAGAGCGAGCCGGGCAGGAGAAGGGCCAGCAGGACGACGGAACCGACGTAGAAGAGGCCGACCCGCCACATGATCGAGTTCACCGCGCGCGGGACGACCTTCTCCGGCTCGGCGGTCTCGCCGGCGGCGACACCCACCAGTTCCAGGGCGGCGTACGCGAAGATCACGCCCTGCATCACGAGGACGACGGGCATCATGCCGTGCGGGAACACGCCGCCGTTGTCGGTGATCACGCCGACGCCCGGGGTCCGTCCGCCCACCTCGTGCTGGGTGGCCAGCAGGAAGATGCCGATCAGCATGAAGCCGACGAGGGTGGCGACCTTGATGATCGAGAACCAGAACTCCATCTCGCCGAAGATCTTCACCGAGATCAGGTTCACCACCAGAACCACCGCGAGGGCGATCAGCGCGAGCACCCACTGCGGGATGTCGGTGAACAGGCTCCAGTAGTGCGTGTAGAGCGCGATCGCGGTGATGTCGGCGATACCGGTCGTCGACCAGTTCAGGAAGTACATCCAGCCTGCGACGTACGCCCCCTTCTCGCCGAGGAACTCACGCGCGTACGACACGAACGAGCCGGAGGAGGGGCGGTAGAGGACCAGTTCTCCGAGCGCCCTGACCACGAAGAAGGCGAAGATCCCACAGACCAGGTAGGCCAGCGCGAGCGCCGGGCCGGCGTCGTGCAGGCGGCCGCCGGCGCCCAGGAAGAGTCCGGTTCCGATCGCGCCCCCGATGGCGATCATGTTGACGTGACGGGGCTTGAGGTCCTTGCTGTAGCCGGCGTCGCCCGCGTCCGCGGGCGCCTGGGCCACGTCGGTGCGGGAGGCGGCCTGTGCCGATTGCGCGGCGTCCTTGCTCACGGTGAATCCACTCTCTGGTGCGCCCCTGCGGGCCTCGCTCGGGTGTCCGGACATGCCTCGGCCCGTGCCCCGGGCGGCGGCACGGACCGAGGGGGCCCCTTCCCCGGAAACCACCCAGCACGCGATGGCGCACGTCACACATCGAAACCCGCACATGTCGGAGGGAGACATGTCGCGTGGTCGTCGGGGGTGTGGAAGAGGTTTCACACCGTTGGTGAGACAGCGATACTGCTGCACATGACGACCGAGGCCGAGGAGCCGACTCTCACGATCGACGAGCTGGCCGCGCGCGCGGGTGTCACGGTCCGCACGGTCCGCTTCTACGGCACCAGAGGTCTGCTGCCGCCGCCGTCGATCGGTCCACGGCGGGTCGGCCACTACGGCCGGGAGCATCTGGCACGTCTCGCGCTCATCGAGGAGTTGCAGCAGCAAGGCATGACGTTGGCGGCCATCGAGCGCTATCTGCAGCAGCTGCCGCCCGGGCTGAGCGCGCACGACCTCGCCATCCACCGGGCCGTGGTGGCCTCATGGGCGCCGGACGCGGTGGAGATCCTCACGCCCGCGGAGCTGGAGCGGCGGGCGGGCCGGAAGCTGGGCGACGAGGACCTGGAGCGGCTCGTCGCGATGAACGTGATCGCGCCGGACGCCGGCCTGTACCGCACCGACCTCGGCCTGCTCCGGCTCGGCGTGCAGCTGCTCGACGTACCGCTGTCGCAGGAGGCGATCCTCGCCTCGCGCGAGGTCCTCATCCAGCACTCGCGCGCGGCGGCCCACGAGCTGGCACGGCTCTTCGGCGACGAGGTGTCCCAGCGAGCGGCGCGGGAGGTGAGGTCGCTGTCCGAGCACATGCGCCCCCTGGTGCTGCAGGCCCTGCTGACCACGTTCCAGCGGTCGCTGACGGAGGAACTGCGCGAGTTGCTCACCGACGCGCCGACGGACGGGGCACCCGGCTCGCCGCCGGGCGGTGCGCCCGACGCGGCCGGTGGGGCCGGGGGCTCGGGGGGCCGGTCCGCCTGAGGGGGGCGGGGCGGACAGGGGCGGGGCGCCGCCCACACCAGCCCCCGCTCCCGTCCCCGCGCCCACACCCGCCCCGAACGCTCAGCTCCCGTCGCGGAAGGTCTCCTCCCGCTCCGCCTTCTCCACCAGCAGCGTGGGAGGCGTGAACCGCTCGCCGTAGCGCTCGGCGAGTTCCCGTGCGCGGGCTACGAAGCCGGGCAGGCCCCCTTCGTAGCCGTTGATGTACTGGAGGACGCCGCCGGTCCAGCCGGGGAACCCGATGCCGAAGAGGGAGCCGATGTTGGCGTCGGCGACGGAGGTGAGGACGCCTTCCTCGAGGAGCCTGACGGTGTCGAGGGCCTCCGAGAAGAGCATGCGTTCCCGCATGTCCTCGAAGGGGATCTCGGCGCCCTCGCGGGTGAAGTGCTCGCGCAGGCCCGGCCACAGCCCGGTCCGCTTGCCGTCCTCCCCGTAGGTGTAGAAGCCGCCCCCGCCGCCGCGTCCGGTGCGCCCGAACTCGTCGACCATGCGGTCGATGACCGCCTCGGCGGGGTGCGCGGTCCAGGTGCCGCCCGCCTCCTCGACCGCCCGCCTCGTCTCGCCCCGGATCTTGCGCGGGAGTGTGAGCGTCAGTTCGTCCATCAGGGAGAGGACCTTGGCCGGGTAGCCCGCCTGAGCCGCCGCCTGTTCCACCGACGCGGGCTCGATGCCTTCGCCGACCATCGCCACACCCTCGTTGAGGAACTGCCCGATGACACGGGAGGTGAAGAAGCCGCGCGAGTCGTTGACGACGATCGGTGTCTTCCTGATCTGCCGGACCAGGTCGAAGGCGCGCGCCAGGGCCTCCTCGCCGGTGTGTTCGCCCTTGATGATCTCGACGAGCGGCATCTTGTCGACGGGTGAGAAGAAGTGCAGCCCGATGAAGTCGTCCTGGCGTTCGACACCTTCGGCGAGCGCGGTGATGGGAAGGGTGGAGGTGTTGGAGCACAGCAGCGCGTCCGGCGCGACGACGTGCTCGATCTCCTGGAACACCTTGTGCTTGAGCGAGGTGTCCTCGAAGACGGCCTCGATGACGGCGTCGCAGCCCGCCAGGTCCTGCGGGTCGGCCGTGGGCGTGATCCGGGCCAGCAGCGCGTCGGCCTTGTCCTGGGTGGTACGGCCACGGGAGACGGCCTTGGCGCACAGCTTCTCGGAGTACGCCTTGCCCTTGACGGCCGCTTCCAGCGACACGTCCTTGAGGACCACGTCGATCCCCGCGCGGGCGCAGGAGTAGGCGATCCCGGCGCCCATCATCCCGGCGCCGAGGACGGCGACCTTGCGGACCTGGCGCGGCTCGACGCCCCCCGGCCGGTTGGCGCCGGAGTTGACGGCCTGGAGGTCGAAGAAGAAGGCCTGGATCATGTTCTTCGACGTCTGGCCCGCGGCCAGCTCGACGAAGTAGCGGCCCTCGATGACCTGCGCGGTCTCGAAGTCGACCTGGGAGCCCTCGACCGCGGCGGCCAGGATGGCCC
Organism: Streptomyces sp. NPDC006332; assembly: GCF_040612855.1. Taxonomy (NCBI): domain Bacteria; kingdom Bacillati; phylum Actinomycetota; class Actinomycetes; order Kitasatosporales; family Streptomycetaceae; genus Streptomyces; species Streptomyces sp. NPDC006332. Next base: position 82,895 of record NZ_JBEXRA010000024.1, on the reverse strand, counting down.
GCGGGGCGGGATAGGGGGCGCCGCCCGTCTGCTTGCGCAGGGTGGCCGGGAAGGCGGGCAGGTTCGCGGCGAACTTGGGGTTCGCGGGAGTGCCGCCGGGGATCCGGTGGCCCGGCCTGTCCCAGGGCTGCTGGGACTCGGGGTGGGCGTCGATGAAGGCGCGGGCCTTGGCGAGCAGCTCCTCCTGGGTGGCCGCCACTTCGTCGACCAGGCCGTTGTCCAGGGCGCGCCGCGGGCTGTACTGGGTGCCCTGCAGGAGGACCTTCAGCAACGCGTCGGCGATGCCCAGCAGGCGTACCGTACGGACCACGCCGCCGCCTCCGGGGAGCAGACCGAGGGTGACCTCGGGGCAGCCGAACTTGGCGCCGGGCGCGTCCAGGGCGATGCGGTGGTGGCAGGCGAGGGCGATCTCGTAACCGCCGCCCAGGGCCGCGCCGTTCATCGCGGCGACGACCGGCTTGCCGAGGGTCTCGATGCGGCGCAGGTTCCGCTTGATCGCCATGCCGCCGTCGAAGAGGTCCTGCGCGGTCTCGGGCGTGACGCGGATGAGGTCGCGCAGGTCGCCGCCGGCGAAGAAGGTCTTCTTGGCGGACGTGAAGATGACGCCCCGGACGGTGTCCTTCTCGGCTTCCAGGCGGTCGGTGACGACCGCGAGGGAGTCACGGAACGCCTCGTTCATGGTGTTCGCGGACTGGTTCGGGTCGTCGAGGACGAGGGTGACCACACCCGTGCGGTCCTGTTCCCAGCGGATGGTGGTGCTCTGTGTCATGGCGAGGGTCTCCGTAGAAGTCTCTTGAAAGCCGCTGGGGTTCAGACGCGTTCGACGATGGTCGCGATGCCCATGCCGCCGCCGACGCAGAGGGTGGCGAGGCCGTACCGCTTGTCCTGGCGCTCCAGTTCGTCGACGAGCGAGCCGAGGATCATGGCGCCGGTCGCGCCCAGCGGGTGCCCGAGGGCGATCGCGCCGCCGTTGACGTTGACCTTGTCGAGAGACAGGCCCATGTCCTTGGCGAAGCGCAGCACCACGGCCGCGAAGGCCTCGTTGATCTCGACGAGGTCGATGTCGTCGATGGTCAGCCCGGCCTTGGCGAGGGCCTTGCGGGTGGCGGGGGCGGGGCCGGTGAGCATGATGGTGGGCTCGGAGCCGGAGACGGCGGCGGAGACGATCCGCGCGCGCGGGGTCAGGCCGTAGCGCTCGCCGACCTCCCGGGAGCCGATCGCGACCAGCGAGGCGCCGTCGACGATGCCGGAGGAGTTGCCCGCGTGGTGGACGTGGTCGATCTTCTCGACCCAGTGGTACTTCTGGAGGGCCACGGCGTCGAAGCCACCGAGGTCGCCGATGTCCGCGAAGGACGGCTTCAGCTTGGCGAGGGAGTCCGCGGTGGTGCCCGGGCGCGGGTGCTCGTCGTGGTCGAGGACGACGAGGCCGCTGCGGTCCTTGACCGGGACGACGGACCGGTCGAAGCGGCCCTCCTTCCAGGCGGTGGTCGCGCGCTCCTGCGACAGGGCCGCGTACTCGTCGACGTCCCGCCGGGAGAAGCCCTCGATGGTGGCGATGAGGTCGGCGCCGATGCCCTGGGGCACGAAGTTGACGGCGAGGTTGGTCATCGGGTCGTTGAACCAGGCGCCGCCGTCCGAGGCCATCGGCACCCGGGACATCGACTCGACGCCGCCCGCGAGGACGAGGTCCTCCCAGCCCGAACGAACCTTCACGGCAGCCATGTTGACGGCCTCCAGACCCGAGGCACAGAAGCGGTTCTCCTGTACGCCGGCCACGGTGTCCGGCAGCCCGGCGGCGATGGCGGCGGTCCGGGCGATGTCGGAGCCCTGGTCACCGACCGGGCTGACGACACCGAGGACGATGTCGTCGACGGCGGCCGGGTCGAGGTCGGGGAAGCGGTCGCGGATCTCGTGGATGAGTCCGACGACCAGGTCGATGGGCTTCGTGCCGTGCAGGGCGCCGTTCGCCTTGCCGCGGCCGCGCGGGGTGCGGATCGCGTCGTACACGTACGCTTCGGTGCTCACAGGTCCAGCCTTTCGGGGAGGGTCAGCCCAGCAGGGAACGGCCGATGATCTCCTTCATGATCTCGGTCGTCCCGCCGTAGATGGTCTGGATGCGGCCGTCGGTGAAGGCCCGGGCGACGGGGTGCTCCGACATGTAGCCGTAGCCGCCGTGCAGTTGCAGGCAGCGGTCGGCGACCCGTTTCTGCAGTTCGGTCGCCCACCACTTGGCCATGGAGGCGTGCACGGCGTCGAGTGCGCCGTCGGAGTGGTCCGCGATGCAGCGGTCGAGGAAGGCTCGGGTGACGGCGCATTCGGTGGCCATCTCGGCCACCTCGAACCGGACGTGCTGCTTGCTCGCCAGGGGCCGGCCGAAGGCCTCGCGCTCCTTGACGTACCGGGTCGTGATCTCCAGCAGGTGCTCGGCGGCGGCGATCGCGGCGACGGCGATACTCAGCCGCTCCTGCGCGAGGTTCGTCATCAGGTGGCCGAAGGCGCCGTCGCGCTCGCCGAGCAGGTTCTCCTTGGGGACGCGGACGTCGTGGAAGAACAACTCGGCCGTGTCCTGGGCCTTCTGGCCTATCTTGTCGAGGTTGCGGCCGCGCTCGAAACCCGCCGTGCCGCGCTCGACGGCCAGCAGGGAGAGGCCGTGGGCGCCGCCCTGAGGTGTCGTTTTCGCCACCACGATCACCAGGTCGGCGAGGATGCCGTTGGAGATGAACGTCTTGCTGCCGTTGAGCAGCCAGTGGTCGCCCTGGTCCGCGGCGTGCGTCCTGATGCCCTGGAGGTCGGAGCCGGCGCCCGGTTCGGTCATGGCGATGGCGGTGATCAGCGTGCCGTCGCAGAAGCCGGGCAGCCAGCGCCGCTTCTGCTCCTCGGTCGCGAGGGAGGTGAGATACGGGCCGATGATGTCGTTGTGCAGGCCGAGGGCGAGTCCGGGGGTGCCCGCGCGGGTGAACTCCTCGGCGAGGACGGCGCTGTAACGGAAGTCGGCGGTGCCGCCGCCTCCGTACTCCTCGTCCACCGCTAGCCCCAGCAGGCCCTGCTTGCCGGCCGCCCGCCAGGCCTCGCGGGAGACGATGCCGTCCTTCTCCCACTGCTCGTAGTACGGCAGCACCTCCCTGGCCAGGAAGGCACGCACGGTCTCCCGGAACGCCTCGTGCTCGGGGGCGAACAGCTGCCGTTTCATTCGATGCCCTTCGCTTCGAGGTGCGTCGCTTCGAGATGCGTCGCTTCGAGATGCGTCGCTTCGAGATGCGTCGCTTCGATGCTCTTCGCTTCAGGGCCCTTCGCTTCAGGGCCCTTCGCTTCAGGGCCCTTCGCTTCAAGGCCCGTCAAGAGGCCGGGTACGCCCCAGTCGCGTGCCACCTCCGCGGTGTCGGCGCCCGGCCGCGCGGGGTCCGTACGGACGGTGGTCGGCGTCGCCGAGAAGCGCGGCGCGGGTGCGGGCTGGGTGATGCCGCCGTGGTCGACGAAGGTGCCGCGCGCGGCGAGGTGCGGATGGTGCGGGGCCTCGCGCAGCGACAGGACGGGCGCCACGCACGCGTCGGTGCCCTCGAAGACCTCCGTCCACTCGTCGCGGGTGCGGGATCTGAACCGGGCCGCGACCGCCTCGCGCAGTTCGCTCCAGCGGGTCCGGTCCTTGCGGGCGTCCGCGAAGTCCGTGAGGCCGAGCAGCCGCAGGAACAGGTCGTAGAACTGGGGTTCCAGGGCGCCCACCGCCATGTGTCCGCCGTCGGCGGTCTCGTAGGTCCCGTAGTACGGGCAGCCGCCGTCGAGGAGGTTGGCGCCCCGCCGGTCCTGCCAGCCACCGGCGGCGAGCATGCCATGGATCATCGCGGAGAGATGGGCGGTGCCGTCGACGATGGCGGCGTCGACGACCTGTCCGGTGCCGGTGGCGCGCGCGTGGTGGAGGGCGGCGAGGACGCCGACGACGAGGTAGAGGGAGCCGCCCGCGAAGTCCCCGAGCAGGTTGGCGGGGACGGCCGGGGGCTGGTCCGGGGCGCCGATCATGCCGAGGGCGCCGGTGACGGCGATGTACGCGATGTCGTGGCCGGCACGCGGGGCGAGGGGTCCGTCCTGGCCCCAGCCGGTCATCCGGCCGTAGACCAGCTTGGGGTTGCGGGTGTGGCAGGCCTCGGGGCCGACGCCGAGACGTTCGGCGACTCCGGGGCGGTAGCCCTCGACGAGGATGTCGGCGTGTTCGGCCAGGTCCAGGACGCGGGCCGGGCCGTCCGGGGCCTTCAGGTCCACGATCACCGAGCGCTTGTTGCGGTGGGTGATGTCGTAGGCCGGGTCGACCGCGAGGCCGGAACCCGCGGGCCGGTCCACGCACACCACGTCGGCGCCCAGGTCGGCCAGGAGCATGGCGGCGAAGGGACCGGGCCCGATGCCGGCCAGCTCGACCACGCGTACACCACTGAGCGGACCCGGTCCTGGCGTCGTTGCCATTCAGCCCCCTCGGTCGTGACACAACTGCTGTAACACCAACGATGCTAAGAAGACGTGGCACCGGGCACAAGACCCGGCGAGCAAGCGCTTAGACAAGTGTGGCGGCCTCCCGGTCGGACCGCACCCTCCTCACGCTAGCCTCGGCCACCGACAACGGCGCGCAGGCCAGACCGAGGGGTGTCATGAGCAGGCTGAACAAGACAGACCGTCCCTACGACGTCGTCCTCTTCGGGGCCACCGGGTTCGTGGGAACGCTGACGGCGGAGTACCTCGCCGCACACGCGCCCGAGGGGCTGCGCTGGGCCGTCGCCGGACGCAGCGAGGCGAAGCTCCGGGAGCTGCGCGAGCGGCTGCCCGGCGGTACGGAGGTCGGGGTGCTGCGGGCGGACGTGTCCGACCCGGCCTCACTGCGCGCGCTCGCCGAGCAGGCCCGCGTGGTGGCCACGACGGTGGGCCCCTACGCGACGTGCGGCGAGGATCTCGTCGCCGCGTGCGCGGACACCGGCGCGGACTATCTCGACCTCACGGGTGAGCCGGAGTTCGTGGACCTGATGTACGTCCGTCATGACGCACGCGCGCGTGAGACGGGCGCCCGATTGGTGCACGCGTGCGGATTCGACTCGGTGCCCCACGACCTGGGCGTGTACTTCACGGTCGGGCAGTTTCCTGAGGGTGTGCCCCTGACGGTGGACGGGTTCGTGAGCATGGACGCGGCCTTCTCGGGCGGTACGTTCGCCTCGGCGCTCAACCAGTTCGCGCGCGGGCGGCAGGTGGTGGCCGCCGCGCGGGAACGGAGGCGGCACGAGCCCAGGCTGGTCGGACGGCGGACCTGCGCCCCGGCCGGCGCGCCGCGGTTCGCGCCGGAGGTCGACGCGTGGGCGCTGCCGCTGCCGACGATCGACCCGCAGATCGTGCGCCGGTCCGCGACGGCGCTGGAACGCTACGGGCCCGACTTCCGTTACCGGCAGTACGCGGCCGTCCGGCGTCTACCGGTCGCGGTGGGCGGGGTCGCGGCGGTGGCGGCGTTGCTCGCGGCGGCCCAACTGTCGCCCGCCCGGCGCTGGTTGTCCGACCGGGTGAAGCCGGGAGAAGGCCCCGGCCCCGAGAAGCGCGCGAAGAGCTGGTTCCGGATCCGCTTCGTGGGTGAGGGCGGCGGACGGCGCGTGTTCACCGAGGTCGCGGGCGGGGATCCCGGCTACGGCGAGACGGCGAAGATCTTCGCCGAGGCGGCGCTCTGTCTGGCCTTCGACGACCTGCCGCCGAGCGCCGGTCAGGTCACCCCGACGGTCGCGATGGGCGACGCGCTGCTGGAACGGCTGCGGTCGGCGGGGATCACGTTCCGGGTGGCGGCGAGCCGCTAGGGGGTCTCATGGGTGCGTAGGCCCCGCCCCGGTCCTACAGCGACCACCCGAGCACGGTGTAGATCATCCCGCCGATCCAGGCCAGCCCCAGCGCCACGGCGAGGACCAGCGCACCCGTCACCGCACGCTCGACGGGCCGGGTCGGGTCGGACAGGGGCTTGGGGGCTCGGTGCGTCGTCATGCGGTACAGCCTGCCGACCGGGACGGCGGGCCGGCATCCGTACAGATACTCAGATCCAGGTACTCAGATCCAGGTACTCAGATGACGAAGCGGCCGTCAGGAGGTCGCGTCCCGGAGCGCCGCGCGGCACAGCGCGTCGGCCCTGCGGGTCGTCTCCGGCAGACGGTACTCCGGGGCCAGCGCGAGGGTGTGGGCGCAGGCGTTGTCGAGGCTCACGCGGTGGCCGACGGAGACGAAGACCGGTTTGACGCCGTCCCGGGTGCGGAGGGCGCGGCCGACCTCCTCGCCGCCGATCCGGCCCCCGGCCTGGTCACCGTCGGCTTCGCCGCCGCCGGCCAGCAGCGGGGACGCGCTGCCGCGCCGGGCGCCGGGATCGTCGTAGGTGAAGGTGAAGGGATTCTTGGCGACGCCCATCGTGGGCAGTCCGGTCAGGACGCCGAGGTGACTGGCGAGCCCGAAACGGCGCGGATGGGCGAGGCCGTAGCCGTCGCAGACGACCAGGCCGGGCGGGCATGGCAGCCTGTCCAGGGCGGCCATGACCGTGGGGATCTCACGGAAGGCGAGCAGGCCGGGCACGTAGGGGAAGGACACCCTGCCGACGGCCGTGGCCTGCGCGAGGACGGTGAGGCCAATCGCGTCCAGGACGACGGCCGCGGCCACCACCAGGTCGCGCGCGTCGTCGTAGGCCACGTCGACGCCGGTCACCCGGCCGGTGCCGGGCTGCGGGCCCGGCTCGTCGAGCACCACCCGCCCCCGCAGCTCGTCCTGGACCGCGCGGGCCTCGGCCTCGGTCGCGGGCCAGCCCGCGGGAATGGGTACGGTCGTCATGGTGGTGACGAGCGTACGGTTCCCGCAGGCCGTGGGGGCACCTGGGTCGCCAGGGTCAGCTCTTGCCGCCCAGCGCGCGCTTGAGCTCGCTCTTGTTCATGTCCGAACGGCCCTTGACACCCCGCTGCTTGGCCTCCTGGTAGAGCTGGTCGTAGGTGGGGCCCTGGGAGCCCTTGCCCGACCGCTGGCCGCCGCGCTTACCGGACGACATGTCCTGGGTGGACGTACGGCTGGCGGTCTTCGACTCGCCGGACCGAGCGCGTTCCTTGTTGACGGTGCGCGCCGCGATCTCCTTGGCGCGCCCGGTGCTCTCGCCCCGGTCCTGAGCGCTCTCCTTGATGTGCTCGTACTGGCGTTCCCGCTTGGAGCTGGAACCACTGGGCATGTTCGCTCACTCCTCTCACGTTCGGTGAACGGGTACCCGGATTCCGGCCCCCACGGCACACCATCGGCGTCAGTTTTCCAGGCGGGCCACCCGCCCCTTCTCACCGGCCGCCCAGCAGCCCAGGTCGGGCGCGCAGTCCACGGTGTCGTACGAGCCCGTATCGACCGTCCGCCAGGAGCGCCCGCCGTCCGTCGTCAGATCCGTGCCGGTCGGGCCGACGGCGAGGGCGGCGGTGCGGCTGTGCGGGAGCCAGGCGACGCCGGAGCGGTAGGCGGGCGGCAGCTCGGCGGCGGGCCGCCAGGAACGGCCGCCGTCGCCGGTGCGGGCCGCGGCCCGCGGGGAGGGCAGGCCCGCGGTGAAGTCGCCGCCGACGGCGAGACCGTGCGCGCGGTCGCGGAAGGCGAGCGCGAAGACACCGCGGGCCGGGTCGCCCGCCGGGATGGGCGTGTCGGACGCCGTCCAGGTCAGCCCACGGTCGGCGGAGTGCAGTACCCGTGCGCGCGCGGCCCCGCCGGTGGCCAGCCACACGTCCCGGGGGCCCGAGGAGACCAGGCACTGCCCACTCGCCGCGAACCCCGCCTCACCTTCCTGCGCGGCCGGCATCCCGGCGTTCGGCAGCACCTTCCAGGTACGGCCGCCGTCAGCGGTCGACAGGATGCGGAACTTCCCGTCCACCGGGTCGCTCATGGCGAGGCCGTGGCGTCGGTCGAAGAAGGTGAGGCAGTCGTAGAAGGCCTTCGCGTCGGTGTTGCGGAAGGACTCGGTCCAGGTCGCGCCACCGTCCTCGGTCCGGTACACCCGGGACGCCTCGCCCTCGCCGATGGCCAGCACCACGGCCCTTCGCGCGTCGAACGCCTCGATGTCCCGGAACTGCAGCTCCGCGGCCCCTGGCGGCGAGACGTTCCGCCAGCTCGCCCCGCCGTCGGTGGTACGCAGCACGGTCCCCTGCGTCCCGGCGACCCACGCGGTGCTCCGACCCACGGCCGCCAGGCCCCGGAAACGGACCTGGGGGCTGTCGGTGCCCTTGGCCTCCCAGTGCGGCGTCCGACCCAGTGAGGCCGGGCCGTCCGGTGCCTGCGCCTGTGCGGGTACCGCCGTCAGGACGGCCACTGCCGCCGCGTAGGCGGCCCCCGCCGCGGCCACCCGGCTCATACGTGTCGTACGTGTCATACGGGTCGGACGGGTCGTACCTGTCATGCGTCGCGTGATCCCCAAGCGCCTCATGGCGGGCGAAGCTAGCCCACCGCCGAGGCGCCGGTCCAGAGGCCCGCGTCCGCCCTGTGCGGGTTTGCCGCACTCGCCACAAGTGCCCCTCGCAACCCATGAGATGAGCTGGATCACTTGCGTGAATGAACACGGTGACAGAGGTCACTCGATATGGGTGTGCACGGATTGAGTCATTCCGGCGTCTCTTCCTGTGCCCGGCCTCATCCCCGGAAGTCCGTCCCGCCGTCCACAAGGGAGCAAGGCGTTGTCCATCGTCATCGATCAGCCAGTCGAGGCCCGTCTCGTCGCCGCCTCGCCACGGATGCCGAGCATCCCCGCCACACTGCACTACGACCGACGTGACCCGTTCGCCGTCCGTATGACCTTCCCTGCCCCCGCCACCCTGGAGGGCGTGGAGGTCTGCTGGACCTTCAGCCGCGAGCTGCTGAGCGCCGGGCTCCGGGGGCCCGAGGGCCACGGCGACGTACGGGTGCGGCCGTACGGCTACGACCGCACCGTCCTGGAGTTCCACGCCCCCGAGGGCACCGCCGTCGTCCACGTCCGCTCCGGCGAGCTGCGGACGTTCCTTGAGGCGACCGCCGAGCTGGTGCCGGTCGGCCTGGAGCACCTGCAGCTGAACCTGGACCACGACCTGGCGGAGCTGATGCGGGACGCCTGCTGAGCCGTCCACTCCCGACGCCCGCCCGGCTCCCCGGTTCCCCGTACCAGCCGCGCGTCGGGTTCACCCTGCTCGAACGCGTCCGGCAGCGGCTCCCACGCCGGGGCGAGCGGGGCCGAGGCTTGTTCGGCGTCCCGTCCGATCCGTGAGCGACGGCCGCCGCCGCCCGCGTCGTTAATCCGTTGACAGCCGTCAGCGCCCTTACCTAACGTGTTCAGCGGTTCTGTTGCCGCCGATAGGAGTAGGACGTTGCTCGTCTGAGGTTCTGAGACACCAGGCCACACACCTGAGGTGTGTGCGCTGTGTGCGACCTCGGCGTTCGAGCCGTCCTCCGTTTGTGGAACAGGGCCTCTCTCATGCCCCGGGACTCTCCCCCGTCGGTCGCAGGTGTCTCCATACGCGCTTGCACCTGATCGCTTCGAGCAACCGCGGAGACCCCGTATGCATACCTCCATCACCTGCACCTCGCTCGCCTTCGCCTGGCCCGACGGCACCCCCGTCCTCGACGGCCTCGACGCCTCCTTCGGGCCCGGCCGCACCGGCCTCGTCGGTGTCAACGGGTCAGGAAAATCAACCCTGTTGAAGCTGATCGCCCAAGAGCTCACCCCCGCCGACGGCGCCGTACGCGTCGCGGGCGAGGTCGGCTACCTTCCGCAGAACGTCACCCTCGACACCACGGTGAAGGTCGACGAGGCACTCGGCATCGCCGAGCGGCGGGCGGCGCTGCACGCGATCGAGGCCGGTGACGTGGCCGAGGAGCACTTCGAGACGGTCGGCGACGACTGGGACGTGGAGGAGCGGGCCCTCGCCACCCTCGGCGAACTCGGGCTCGGCCACATCGACCTGGACCGCACCGTCGGCGAGGTGTCGGGCGGCGAGTCGGTCCTGCTGCGGCTCGCCGCCCTGCTGCTGCGCCGACCGGACGTCCTGCTGCTCGACGAACCCACCAACAACCTCGACCTGTACGCCCGTCGGCGGCTGTACGCGGCCGTCGCGTCCTGGCCGGGCGTCATGGTCGTGGTCAGCCACGACCGCGAACTCCTCGACCTGGTCGACCAGATCGCCGACCTGCGCGCCGGGGAGATCACCTGGTACGGGGGCAACTTCTCGGCGTACGAGGACGCGCTCGCCACCGAACAGGAGGCCGCCGAGCGGATGGTGCGGGTCGCGGAGAACGACCTGAAGAAGCAGAAACGTGAACTGGTCGACGCCCAGGTCAAGTTGGCCCGGCGCAAGCGCTACGGCCAGAAGATGACGGACCAGAAGCGCGAGCCGAAGATCGTCATGGGGGCCCGCAAGCGCGCGGCACAGGAGTCCGCGGGCAAGCACCGCATCATGCACGAGGAGCGGCTCGCCGACGCGAAGGAGCGGCTCGACGAGGCGGTGGAGGCCGTCCGGGACGACGACGAGATCCGCGTCGAACTGCCGTACACGGCGGTACCGCCGGGCCGTGACGTCCTCACTCTGCTGGATCTGGAGCTGGCGTACGGGGCGCGGGTGGCCGGTGGCTTCGACGTGCGCGGTCCGGAGCGGATCGCGCTGATCGGGCGCAACGGCGCGGGCAAGACGACGCTGCTGCGGACGATCGCCGGGGAACTGGAGCCGGTCTCGGGCGAGGCGAGGACCCATGTCCCGCTCCGGTTCCTGCCGCAACGGCTGGACGTCCTCGACGGCGAGCTGACCGTCGCCGAGAACGTGGCCCGGTTCGCGCCCGGCGCCACCAACAACCGGATCCGGGCCCGGCTGGCCCGCTTCCTGTTCCGGGGCGCCCGCGCCGACCAGCGGGCGGCGACCCTCTCCGGCGGCGAACGCTTCCGGGCGGCGCTGGCCGCGTTGATGCTGGCGGAGCCCGCGCCGCAGTTACTGATGCTGGACGAGCCGACCAACAACCTGGACATGGCGAGCGTGCGGCAGCTGACGACCGCCCTGGCGTCGTACGAGGGAGCGCTGATCGTGGCCAGTCACGACCTGCCGTTCCTGGAGTCGATCGGCATCACCCGCCGCCTGCTGCTGGAAGACGGAGAGTTGAAAGACGTCACGAAGGAAGCCGACTGGTACCCCTCCTGACAGACGTGCCCCTCCTGACCTGGGACAGTCGCCCGACGGGATCACCCTCACCGAAGCCGCCGCCGGCGGCCGGGTGATCTCCGGCGACCCCTGGAGGGCCACAGCCCGACGCCGAGGGTTTGGCCCGTGCGCGCGGGCGCTGCATGATGGCTGATCGACGCCGCATCACGGGCGCCTCGACAGCCGCCGATACGGAGATCCCCTCGTGCCCAGCAAGAAGGCCCTCGTCCGCCGCCCCAGCCCCCGCCTCGCCGAAGGCCTGGTGACGCACATCGAGCGGGAGAAGGTCGACCTCGGCCTCGCGCTCGAACAGTGGGAGGCGTACGTCGAGGCCCTGGGCGAACACGGCTGGGAGACCATCGAGGTGGACCCGGTGGACGACTGCCCGGACTCGGTGTTCGTCGAGGACACCGTCGTCATGTACCGCAACGTCGCACTGATCACCCGGCCCGGCGCGGCCTCCAGGCGGGACGAGACGATGGGCGTCGAGGAGGCCGTGGCCCGACTCGGCTGCTCGGTGAACTGGATCTGGGAGCCCGGCACCCTGGACGGCGGTGACGTGCTGAAGATCGGCGACACGATCTACGTCGGCCGGGGCGGGCGCACCAACGCGGCCGGTGTCCAGCAGGTGCGGGCCGCTTTCGAGCCGCTCGGGGCGCGGGTCGTCGCGGTGCCGGTGAGCAAGGTGCTGCACCTGAAGTCGTCCGTGACGGCGCTGCCCGACGGAACGGTGATCGGGCACATCCCGAAGGTCGACAAGCCGTCGCTGTTCCCGCGCTTCCTGTCGGTACCGGAGGAGTCCGGGGCGCACGTCGTGCTGCTGGGCTGCGACAAACTGCTGATGGCGGCGAGCGCACCGAAGACGGCGGAGCTGCTCGCCGATCTCGGCCACGAGACCGTCGTGGTCGACATCAGCGAGTTCGAGAAGCTCGAAGGCTGTGTGACATGCCTCTCGGTGCGCATGCGCGAGTTGTACGCCTGAACGGGCGGTTCCGGTACGCCGATCGGCCCTGGACCTGCGAGTGTCGCGGTCGCTTGTCATGCCTGGGTAACCGGGCTGATCAGGGATCTTTACAGCCGCCTTAACCTACGGTCTCGTAACCTACGGATACGTAGCCTACGATTCCGTAGGTAGTACACCGGCACCGCTCGCCGGACGCTTCCGAACTTGTTCCACGTCCCCTGGAGTACCCGTGACGATCACTTCCCCTCATCTCGGCAGCTCGTCCTCCGCCTGGACCGACGCCCGGCTGCTGTACGCGCTGGAGGAAGTCGTCGAGCAGGAGCTCAACCGGCACTTGAAGGTCGCCAAGGACTGGATGCCCCACGAGTACGTGCCGTTCAGCGACGGACGCAACTTCCCCGGCCTCTTCGAGGACGGCCAGGCCTGGGAGAAGGAGCAGTCCAAGGTCACCGAGATCGGCCGCATCGCGCTGGTCGTGAACCTGCTCACCGAGGACAACCTCCCCAGCTACCACCACGAGATCGCCTCGCTCTTCGGCCGTGACGGTGCCTGGGGCACCTGGGTGCACCGCTGGACCGCCGAGGAGGGCCGGCACGGCATCGTGATGCGCGACTACCTGCTCACCTCGCGCGCGGTCGACCCGGACCAGCTGGAGCAGTTCCGCATGGCTCACATGGCCGAGGGCTTCGAGTCGGACAACCGCCACTCGATGCTGCACTCGGTGGCCTACGTCGCCTTCCAGGAGCTGGCCACCCGCGTCTCGCACCGCAACACCGGCCACCAGTCCGGTGACCCGGTCTGCGACCGCATGCTGGCGCGCATCGCGACCGACGAGAACCTGCACATGGTCTTCTACCGGAACCTGCTGAAGGCGGCCTTCGATCTCGCGCCCGACCTGACGATGCAGGCGGTCCGCGACGTGGTCGTGAACTTCCGCATGCCCGGCCACGGCATGCCCGGCTTCGAGCGGGCAGCCGCGCAGATGGCGATCGGCGAGATCTACAACATGCGCATCCACCACGACGACGTGATCCAGCCCGTGCTGCGCTTCCTGAAGGTCCTGGAGATCGACGGGCTCAGCCCGGAGGGCCTCAAGGCGCAGGAGGAACTCGGCCTGTACATGGGCGGTCTGGACGCGGAGGCCTCGAAGTTCGACGAGAAGCTGGCGGCGCGCAAGGCGCGGATGGCGGCCCGCGCGAGCGCCTGACGACCACTGCTCCTGCCCGACGGGGCCCTCACGGCATCGCCGTACGAGGGCCCTTCGTCGTTCCGGGCGGTGGCCCGGGTGCAGGGGCCGGATGGTCGCAGGGGCCGGGTGGTCGCAGGGCCGCGGGGCCGCGGGCGCACGCGACCCGCGTGTCAGGGTCGGGCGCGCCGCAGGTGCAGCCGTTCCTTCTCCGACAGGCCGCCCCACACGCCGAAGCGCTCGTCGTGCACCAGCGCGTACTCCAGGCACGCGGAGCGCATGTCGCACATGCCGCAGATGCGCTTCGCCTCGCGTACCGAGCTGCCCGGCTCGGGGAAGAAGAACTCCGCGCCGGTCTGCGCGCACAGGGCCTGGGTCTGCCAGGCGGAATCGGCCGGGGTGATGGTGTCGATCTGCATGGGCGAGATCGTGCCGGGCGGCGAAAAACATTCCATCAACGGAGGATCAACGCCGCGTCCACGACCTCCGGCCGACCGATGATGACCCGGCCGGGCGCTCCGGCGCACGGCGGCGCGCGGGACGGCGGTACGACAAGCCGGGATCAGCCGGTCACCCAGGGTGCCCGGTCACCTCGGCGCAACCCCGAGCGGTTGTCGGCGGGCGGTGCGAGACTCGGCAGTGCAGGCAACGGGACCCTTCAAAGGAGGGCAGCGATGCTCACCACCCGTTATGTCACCGGCGCTCCCAACTGGCTCGATCTCGGCACCCCCGACATCGACGGCGCCTCCTCCTTCTACGCCGACCTGTTCGGCTGGCGGTTCCGTCCGGGCGGGCCCGAGGCCGGCGGTTACGGCTTCTTCCAGCTCGACGGCAGGACAGCCGCGGGCGGTATGCAGACCACCCCGGAACAGGGCCCGCCCTCCTGGACCGTGTATTTCCAGACACCGGACGCGGACGCCACCGCCAAGGCGGCCGAGCAGGCGCACGGCTCGGTGCTCATGCAGCCGACGGACGTCATGGACCAGGGCCGTGTGGCGATCCTCGCCGACCAGGCAGGGGTCACCTTCGGTATCTGGCAGCCCGCGGCCAACAAGGGCCTGGACGTCGTACGGGATCCTGGCTCGCTGTGCTGGCTGGAGCTGTACACGCGGGATCTGCCCGCGGCGGCCGGCTTCTACCACGCGCTGTTCGGCTGGGAGACCTCGGCCCTCACCTTCGCCGGGGGCACCTACACCACCGTCCACCCGCAGGGGACCGAGCCGGAGGCCATGTTCGGCGGCATGGTCCCACTGGAGGACGACCCGGCCAGGGCGACGTCCGGGACCTGGCTGCCGTACTTCGAGGTCCCGGACGCGGACCGGGCGGTCAGCGCGGCGCAGCACGGGGGCGGCACGGTCCGCCTGCCCGCGACCGACCTGGAGGACGTCGGCCGGATCGCCGAACTCGCCGACCCGTACGGTGCCCGCTTCGCGGTGATCAAGAGCTCGCCGCCCCGGCAGCAGTAGGGACGGGCGGGGGTCACGCGGAGGCGCGGCGGACCAGTGTCGTCGGCAGGACGACACCGGACGGCGCGTCTTCCTGCGGCGGGATGTCGCGGTGGTCGAGGTTCCGCAGCAGTGACCGGGCCATCAACCGGCCCATCTCCTCGATGTCCTGACGGACCGTCGTGAGCGGTGGATCGGTCTGTTCGGCGACGGGCAGCATGTCGTCGAAGCCGATCACGGCCACGTCCTCGGGTACCCGTCGCCCCCGCTCGCGCAGCACCCTGAGGGCCCCGGCGGCGGTGAGGTCGTTGGCGGCGAACACGGCGTCCACGTCGGGGCAGCGGTCGAGGAGTTCCCGCATCGCCCGCTCACCGCCGGCCGGCGTGAAGTCGCCGCTCACGACGAGCCGTGGGTTGGCGTCGGGCAGGACGTCCCGGAACCCGTCGAGCCGGTCCGCCGCCGATGTCTGGTCCAGGGGGCCGGTGATGTGGGCGACGCGGGTGCGGCCGAGGCCGACGAGATGGCGTACGGCCTCGCGGGCGCCGCCGCGGTTGTCGCTGTCGACGTACGGCGCGTCGTCGCCGCTGCCGTCGTCCCAGCCGGGACGGCCGCCGAAGACGGTCGGGACGCCGGCCCGCCGGATCAGTGCGGGCAGCGGGTCGTCGAGGTGCAGCGAGAACACCAGCGCCCCGTCGACATGGCCGCCGGCGAGATAGCGGCCGACCCGGGCGTGGTCGTCACGGCCCTCGGTGAGCAGCAGCACCAGCTGGTTGTCGTGGGCCGTCAACTCCTTGGAGATACCGCGCAGTTGCAGGGCGAAGAAGGGGTCGGCGAAGACCCGGGTCTCCGGTTCGGCGACGACCACGGCGATCGCGTCGTGGCGTCTGGTCACCAGGCTGCGGGCCGCCTGATTGGGTACGTACCCGAGTTCCTCGACCGCCCGCCTCACCCGCTCCACGAGCGGTTCCCGCACCCCGTCACCGCCGTTGACCACACGGGAGGCGGTGGCCCGTGAGACCCCGGCCCGTGCGGCCACGGCCTCCAGCGTGGGACGCGGGGCGGTCTCGGGCACGTGCGGCTCCTCGTCGGCGGGTGCCGCTCAGGATAGTCCTGGCGGCGGCACCGACGTGAGAGCGCTCTCGGCACCACGGACAGCGCCGTCAGCCATGCGGGTGCGGCTCGTACCCCGGAATCGTCCCGTCCTTCTTCTTCACCAGGAACAGCCCCACCATCCCCATGTCGGCGTGACTCTGGACATGGCAGTGGTACATCCACGCGCCCGCTCCGACCCCCTCCCCCGCGATCACCTGGAAGCCGAAGGAGTCGGCGGGTCCCACGATCTTGTTGTCGAGGACCCGGCTGGGGTCGTCGGGCCCGGTGAGCAGGCCCGTGCGGTTGTCCGCCCAGCGATGACCGTGCATGTGGAAGGTGTGGTAGAACTCGCCGTGCGTGATCATCACGAACTCGACCCGCTCACCCACCGTGGCCTCGAAGTTCGGGCCGGCATGCGCCAACTTGTTGTTGATCATCATGTCGTTGAAGACGATCGTGTGCGTCAGGTCCGGCAGCACGTCGCCCTGGCGGCGGACGATCACCGGTCCGTACAGGCCCTTGCGGATACCGCCGGTCCCGTGCTCCGTGCCCACCACGTGGTCGTGGTAGTGCCAGTAGCCCGCGCTACCCTCCCGCCAGGTGCCGTCCGCGCGCCGGCCCGGCGCGTGGGTGCGCCAGGTGTAGGTGCGGGTGCCGCCCGGCTCGACGTGGCTCTTGTTCAGCTTCGTGCCGTCGCTGGTGATCTCGTAGTCCATGCCGTGCACATGCAGGCTCGCCGCCACGTCCAGGGTGTTCTCGAACTCGATGTGCAGCGTGTCGCCCTCGTTGAGTTCGATGAGCGGTCCGGGGACCGTCGCCTTCCCCTTCTCCAGGCCGTAGCCCAGTTGCCCGTCGGCCAGCTTCTCGGCGTACAGCTTCATGTGTCTGACCTCGCCCCCGGCGGGGGCGGTCCGCACCCGTGAGCCGGCGCTCGCCGCCTCGGGCGCGAGGGACAACGATGTCGCAGCGACCGCGCCACCCAGCAGCACTCGCTGGTTGAATCGGCGTCTGTCCATGCGGAACTCCCCACCGTGAGACGGAACTTGCGGAGTAGCACCTGTGATGAACCTGTGACCGTACCGGCCTCGCGGCAGTTTACCCACACTCAGGACAAAGTTTGCGCTTTTCCGGTCATAGGTATTGGCGAGCCGCGAAAAGAGGTCTAGCTTCCTTGGCGCTGTCGCCGTGACCGAGGAGGTGCCCATGCACTTACGAGGGCCGAGTACACAAGGCGCGAGAAACATCAGAAGACGGGCGTGGGTGGCCACCGTGGCCACCGGGGCCGTCGCCGCCGGACTGCTGTCGGGACCGACCGCCATCGCGCGCCCGGACCCGGGGCCGCCCCTGACAACGATGTCCGTGAAGTCACCACCGGGTGGCTCGAACGTACGCGTACTGATCTTCCACGGATCCGCGGCGGCCGGGGACGAGTCCCCCGTCGTGAACGCCGGGATCGAGGCGATCGAGAAGATCGGGCTGACCGGCCCGGAGAACCAGCGCTACAAGGTGGAGGCGACGAGCGACGCCTCGGTCTTCACCGACGAGACGAAACTGGGCCGCTTCAACTCGATCGTGTTCCTGACCGGCGGCGGAGACGTCCTCGACCCGGAGCAGGAGGCGGGTCTGGAGGCCTACATGGAGGCCGGCGGCGGATTCGTCGGCATTCATGACGCGGCCCGCGCGGAGCCGTACTCGGACTGGTTCACCGGACTGGTCGGCGCCCGTCCCGCCACCTCCAGTCCGACGGCCGTGCAGCGGGCGACGGTCGAGGTGGGAGACCGGCAGCACCCGGCCACCAAGGACCTGCCCGTCCAGTGGAAGCGCCCTGACCAGTGGTTCAACTGGACGAAGAACCCCTCGGGCGACGTGCACACCGTGGCCCGGGTGCGCGAGTCCACGTACCAGCCCGGTGCGAGCGCCAACGGCTGGGACCATCCGGTGAGTTGGTGCCGTGACTACGACGGCGGGCGTTCCTTCTACACCGGCATGGGCGGCACGGTGTCGTCGTACGACGAGACGGACTTCCGTGCCCACCTGCGCGGCGCGCTGCTGTGGACCACGCGGCTGTCGCAGGCCGACTGCAAGGCGACGATCAACGGCAATTACCAGGCGGAGCGGCTCACCCAGCCCAACCAGCCCGGTCAGAACGATCAGATCGGCGAGCCGCACGGCCTGGTCACCGCGCCCGACGGCCGGGTGTTCTACATCGGCCGGGGTGGCGCCGACTCCTCCCAGCCCGTCATCACCGACTGGAACAACCCGGACATCGGCAAGGGCAAGGGACAGATCCACATCTACGATCCCAAGACCAAGAAGGTCACCCTGGCGGGCGAGTTGACGGTCTTCGGGAACAAGGGCGGCGGCGACGAACTGGTCAAGGTCGAGGAAGGCCTGCTCGGCATCGAACTCGACCCGCGTTTCGAGCAGAACGGCTGGGTGTACCTGCACTACACACCCCACTCGCGGCTCGACCGCGACAAGCAGACGGCCGAGCGGCGCGTCTCCCGCTTCACCCTCGACCGGGCCACGAACAAGCTGGACCTGAGCAGTGAGAAGGTGCTGCTCACGTGGCCGGTGCAGGTCCACAGCTGCTGCCACTCGGGCGGCGGGATGGCCTGGGACTCCAAGGGCAACCTGTACATCGCCACCGGCGACAACAACTCCAGTGGGTTCAGCGGCGGTTACTCCGGCAACAACCCGCAGCCGAGCTACAAGGGCGTCTCCTTCGCCGACGCGCGCCGCACGGCCGGCAACACCAACAACCTCAACGGCAAGATCCTGCGCATCCACCCGGAGTCCGACGGCACGTACACGCTGCCCGCCGGGAACCTCTTCACCGGCAAGGAGACCGACGAGGGCGGCGGCAAGACGCGCGGCGAGATCTACGCGATGGGGGTGCGCAACCCGGCGCGGATCTTCGTCGACCAGCGGACCGACATCCTGTACGCGGGCTGGGTCGGCCCGGATGCGAGCGCGCCGTCGACGACCTGGGGCCCCGCCAAGTACGACACCTTCGCCGTGATCACCAAGGCGAGCAACCGCGGCTGGCCGTACTGCATGGGCAACAAGCAGCCCTACCGGGACCGCAACCTGCCGAACCCCGACCAGCCGCTCGGCTGGTACGACTGCGACCACCCGAAGAACGAGTCCCCGAACAACGACGGCCTGGTCAACCTGCCGCCGGTCACCGGGAACAACATCTGGTACTCCCCACAGGGCGGCGCACCGGACTACCCGCGCGACGCGAACGGTGTCCCCTCGTACAAGCAGGAGGAGGCCACCTACCGGCTGCCGTGGCTCAAGGGCGGCGGGCAGGCCGCGATGAACGGGCCCGTGTACCGCTACGACCCGTCGAGCGGCAGCGGGACGAAGTGGCCGTCCTACTGGGACGGCAAGTGGTTCGTCGGTGACTTCTACGACGCCGACCAGCCGCGCAACGCCGTGCTCACCGACCCCAAGACGCACGGTGACGGCGGTCTGCCGGTCCACTCGGAGTCCCTGAAGAAGATCGTGCCGATCGGCAACGACGGCATCAAGAACCTCATGGACTGGAAGTTCGGCCCGGACGGCGCCCTGTACGTCCTCGACTACGGCCGTGGTTTCTTCACCTCGGACTCCAAGTCGGCGCTGTGGCGGGTCACCTACAAGGGCGGCGGGCCCACTCCGGCCGCCGACCAGCTGGCGAGGGGGACGCAGTGATACGCCCACGAGGCCGACGAGACCGACGAGACCGACGAAGAATCCTCACGGCCCTGGTGGCCACGCTGCTCATGATGCTCGGGCTGCAGACGCTGCCCGCGGCGGGGCAGACCCGACAGGCCCCGGAGCAGGCCGCCGCACAGGTCCTCACCTGGACCGCCGGCGACGACATCACCCAGTACACCTCGGTGCCGAAGACGGCGGAGGCTGGTCCGGCGACGATCGTCTTCGAGAACAGCAAGGCGACCGGCAACACCACCGGCATGCCGCACACCTTGACCTTCGTGACGTCCGATCCCGAGTTCAACGACGACGTCCAGCTGAACATCCTCGCCAACCCCAACGACGACCAGGGCGGCCGTTACACCGCCGAGGTCACGCTCACGCCGGGCCGCTACTTCTACCACTGCACGATTCCCGGCCACGGGCAGATGCAGGGCATCCTGGTGGTGACCGAGGGCAGTGGCGCGGACACCACGCCGCCCGAGACGGCCGCCCGGGTGACCGGAACGCAGAACGCCAAGGGTGAGTACGTCGGCGCGGCGAGCGTCGCGGTCAGCGCGACGGACGCGGGCGGCTCCGGAGTCGACACCGTCCAGTACGCGGTCGGCGACACCGGCGAGTGGCTGCCGTACACCGCGCCGGTCGTCGTCGACCAGGTCGGCAGCCATCGGATCCGCTACCGGGCGCTGGACAAGGCGGGCAACGTGGCCGCCGAGAAGAGCGTCACGTTCACGGTCGTCGCACCGCCCTCCGACGACCCGACCGCGCCGGAGACCTCGGCGACGGTGAGCGGTGAGCGCAACGCCGACGGGACGTACATCGACATGGCCACGGTCACGGTCAGCGCCTCCGACACCGGATCCGGGGTCAACACCGTCGAGTACGCGGTGGGTTCGGGCGCCTGGCAGCCGTACACCGCCCCCGTGATGGTGCACCAGGTCGGCACGCACACCGTGCGCTACCGGGCCACCGACAAGGCGGGCAACGTGGCCGCCGAGAAGAGCGTCACGTTCACGGTGGTCGCGGCGGCTCCGCAGGACACCACCCCGCCGGTGACGGGCGTGAGCGTCGACGGCACCCGGAACTCCGACGGCGCGTACGTTCGCAGCGCCAGGGTGACCGTGAGCGCCACCGACGGGGGCGGTTCGGGTGTCGACCGGATCGAGTACTCGCTCGACGCCGGCCCGTACCTCGCGTACACCGCGCCCGTGGTGGTCGACCGCGCCGGTGCGCACACCCTCGCGTACCGGGCGAGCGACAAGGCGGGCAACACCTCCGCTGCCCGCACGGTGAGCTTCGCGGTGGCGGCCGGCGGCGGGGTGCCCGCGCCCAACTGCCCGGAGTACGACGAGCGGTTGACGGTGATCGTGGGCACGGTCGACTCGGGTGTGCCCAACCGGGTGACCAACAACCGGTGCCGGATCAACGAGTTGATCGAGGACGAGAAGGAGTGGACGTCCCACGCGCTGTTCCTCAAGCATGTGAGGACGGTGCTGGACAAGCTGCTCAAGGAGGGCGTGCTCGACCAGCGCGAGTACACCGCGATCCAGCGGGCGGCCCGGGAGTCGGGCCTCGGCACTCCCGGCCAGACCGAGGGGTACCGCACCATCATGGACGGCACCGCGGAGTCCTTCGCCAAGTGGCAGCAGGTGGGCGGTGGTTCCTTCGGGCTGAACCCGGACGGCTCGATCACCTCGGGCACCACGCGGGACGGGCTCGGCATGCTGTGGTTCCCCGAGCGCAAGTACGGCGACTTCTCGCTCAAGCTCCAGTGGCGTGACGACGCGCCGGGCACCGGGAACGCCAACTCCGGTGTGTTCGTGCGGTTCCCGTGGGTGCTCGACCACCCGGAGGAGTCGCGGCCGGAGTGGGTCGCCATCAAGTACGGGCACGAGGTGCAGGTGCTCGACCGTCCCGACGGCGACATGTACAAGACGGGGTCGGTGTACGGCTTCGACCGGGTGGGGCTCGCCGGTGCCGGCGTCACCCAGAAGGGCACCTGGAACGACTACGAGATCCGGGTGGTCGACCAGCACTACTCGATCTACCGCAACGGTGTGCTGATCAACGAGTTCGACAACAACGGCGGCCAGGACTTCACCCCGCCCCGCTCGGACGACCCGGGCACGGACGGGCGGCGGTTCGCCTCCGGCTACATCGGACTCCAGGTGCACGGAACCACGGACGTGGTCTCGTACCGGGACATCCGCGTCAAGGGGCTGTAGGTCCCGAGGGGGGTGTCTTCGGCGGGTCCACCGTCTCGGACGCCCCCTTCTTCGCCCTGCTCGGCTGGACCCGCGTGGGCTCTCCTGGCATCTTCGGATACTCCGGCGGGTAGGGCAGGTCGCCCAGCCCGTGGTCGTGCTCGTCGCGGCGGGCGAGGTCGAGCAGGGCCTCCAGGGAGAAACGGTGGTCGTCCATGTCCGCGTGCACGTCGCCGAGTTCGGCGAACCGCGCGGGCATGGACGCGATGTCGAAGTCCCGGGGGTGCGCGGTGCCGACCTCCTCCCAGCGCAGGGGCGCGGACACCGGGGCGTGCGGTCGGGGCCGTACCGAGTACGCGGAGGCGATGGTGCGGTCCCGGGCCGTCTGGTTGTAGTCGACGAAGATGCGGGCGCCCCGCTCCTCCTTCCACCACTTGATGGTCACGTGGTCCGGCATCCTGCGTTCCATCTCCCGTCCGACCGCGATCGCGGCCCGCCGCACCTGGGTGAAGGTCCAGCGTGGCTCGATGGGGACGAAGACGTGCAGGCCGCGACCGCCGGAGGTCTTGGGCCAGCCGCGCAGGCCACCGAACTCGTCGAGGACGGCGCGCAGTTCGTGGGCGGCGCGGACGGCGTCGGCGTAGTCGGTGCCGGGCTGCGGGTCGAGGTCGAGGCGCAGTTCGTCCGGGCGGTCGACGTCGTCGCGCCGCACCGGCCAGGGGTGGAAGGTGAGGGTGCCGAACTGGGCGGCCCACAGCACGGCGGCCTCCTCGGTGGGGCACATCTCGTCGGCGCTGCGGCCGCTGGGGAAGGTGATGTGGGCGGTGGGGATCCAGTCGGGCATGTTCTTGGGCGCGCGCTTCTGGAAGAAAGACTCCCCGGTCACACCGTCCGGGTAGCGCTCCAGGGTGGTGGGGCGGTCGCGCAGGGCGCGCAGGATGCCGGGGCCGACGGCCTGGTAGTAGCGGGCGAGGTCCAGCTTGGTGAAACCGCGCTCGGGAAAGAAGACCTTGTCCGGGCTGGACAGCCGTACGGTCCGGCCGCCCGCCTCCAGTTCCACCGCTGCACCCATGCGAGACACGGTAGGCCTACCTCGCAAGCCCCGCACACCGGGCGTTCCATGACAGGCAGGGGCAGAATCGGAGCATGGACCTGCCGGTGATGCCACCCGTGAAGCCGATGCTCGCCAAGTCGGTGGCGACCATCCCCCCGGGGATGCAGTACGAGGCGAAGTGGGACGGGTTCCGGGCGATCGTGTTCCGGGACGGGGCCGAGGTCGAACTGGGCAGCCGTACCGGGAAGCCTCTGACCAGGTACTTCCCCGAGCTGGTGGCGTCGCTCAAGGAGCGGTTGCCCGAGCGCTGTGTGCTGGACGGGGAGATCGTCATCGCGCGGGAGGGGCGGCTGGACTTCGACGCGCTGACCGAGCGGATCCACCCGGCGGACTCCAGGGTGCGGATGCTGGCCGAGCGGACACCGTCGTCGTTCGTCGCCTTCGACCTGCTGGCGCTGGCGGACGAGTCACTGCTGGACGTCCCCCTGAGCGGCCGCCGGGAACTGCTGGCCGAAGCCCTGTCCGGGGTCACGGCGCCCGTGCACCTGGCGCCCTCGACGACCGACGTCGAGGTGGCCCGGCAGTGGTTCGAGCAGTACGAGGGGGCAGGCCTGGACGGGGTCGTCGCCAAGCCGCTGTCCGTGCGCTACCTGCAGGACGCGCGCGCCATGTACAAGGTCAAGCACGAACGGACGGCGGATGTGGTGGTCGCCGGATACCGGCTCCACAAGAGCGGCCCGGTCGTCGGTTCGCTGCTGCTCGGTCTGTACGACGAACGGGGCGCGCTCCAGCACGTGGGCGTGTCCGCCGCCTTCCCCATGAAGCGGCGCGCCGAGCTGATCGGGGAACTGGAGCCCCTGCGCATGGCGGACGCCTCGGGTCACCCCTGGGCTGCCTGGGCCGAGGAGGCGGCGCACGAGAGCGCCCGGCTGCCCGGCGCGCCCAGCCGCTGGTCGGGCAAGAAGGACCTGTCCTGGGTAGCGCTGCGGCCGGACCGGGTGGCCGAGGTGGCGTACGACCACATGGAGAACGGCGCGCGCTTCCGGCACACGGCCCGTTTCCGCCGCTGGCGCCCCGACCGGACCCCCGAGAGCTGCACGTACGCGCAGTTGGAGGAGCCGGTGCGTTACGACCTGACGGAGATCCTCGGCGGACCCTGACGCGGGCGGGGCCCTGCGGCGGGTGGCCGTAGGCTCAGGAGACCCGCCGGCTCAGGGAGTCATCAGCACCTTGACCGCGCCCTGCTCCTTCTTCTGGAACATCTCGTACGCGCGCGGAGCGTCCGTCAGCGGCACCTTGTGGGTGGCGAAGTCGTCGACGCCGAGCGGGTCCTCGTCGGTGAGGTACGGGATGATCTCGTCGCTCCAGCGGCGGACGTTGGCCTGGCCCATCCGGATCTGGATCTGCTTGTCGAACACGGTGAGCAGCGGCAGCGGGTCGGCCATGCCGCCGTACACCCCGGACAGCGAGATCGTGCCGCCCCGGCGCACCAGCTCGATGGCGGTGTGCAGGGCGCCGAGCCGGTCGATGCTGAAGCGTTCCGCGAACGGCGCGCCGATCTTGCGCGGCAGCAGGGCCGCGGCCTGCTGGGCGAGCTTGGCCGCCGCGTTGCCGTGCGCCTCGATGCCGACGGCGTCGATCACCGCGTCGGGTCCGCGTCCGTCCGTCTCGTCGCGGATCGCCTGGACCAGTTCCTTCTCGGTGTCGAAGTTCCTGATGTCGTACGTCGTCACGCCCCGCTCCCGGGCCCTGCGCAGCCGTTCGTCCACCAGGTCCACACCGAACACCCGTCCGGCTCCGCGCACCTGGGCGACGCGGCAGGCCATGTCGCCGATCGGACCGAGGCCGAGCACGGCGACGCTGCCGCCCTGCGGGATGTCGGCATAGGCGACCGCCTGCCAGGCGGTGGGCAGTACGTCGGAGAGGTAGACGAAGCGGTCGTCAGCCGGGCCCTCCGGCACCTTGATCGGGCCGTACTGGGCCTGCGGCACCCGGAGGTACTCCGCCTGGGCACCGGGCACGGAGCCGTACAGGCGGGTGTAGCCGAACAGGGCCGCACCCATGCCCTCGCTGGTGACCTGGGTGGTCTCGCACTGGGTGGGCAGGCCGGTCATGCACATCCAGCAGTTGCCGCACGCGATCTGGAACGGGACGACCACCCGGTCGCCGGCCGCGAGGTCCGGGACCCCGGCGCCGACCTCCTCGACGATGCCGATGGGCTCATGCCCGAGGATGTCGCCCGGTGTCATGAACGGGGAGAGCACTTCGTAGAGGTGCAGGTCGGAGCCGCACAGCCCGGTGGAGGTGACACGGATGACGGCATCCGTCGGCTCCTCGATCTTCGGGTCGGGCACGTTCTCCACCCGTACGTCCCGTTTGCCCTGCCAGATCACTGCCTTCATCACCACTCCCTGGGTCACGTGGACGGGTTCGGGTCTGCGGTGCCGTCCGGGTACCCGAGCGCCTCACCGCGAACCGCCGGACTCAGCCGATCGGCCTGATGAACGCGCGCAATCAGAATCGAGCAGGTATGGGCACAATGAACTTATAAGCGCACAATCGATGACACGAGACAGGTGGCCACGGTGAGCAAGGGGCAGAAGGCGCGCACCCGCCGCACCGCCTCGGCGGCGGCACTGCTGGCCGCCACGGTGACGGCGTCGCTGGCGGCGGGCTGCACGGGCTCACCCGACCCGACCGACGACAGCCGCGGCGAGCCGCGGACACTCCAGTCGAGCCCGGACCAGAGCCCCAGCCCGGCCGAGAGCGGCGCACACGGCGCCTCCCCACTGGCCGTGAAGATCGACAACGCGGCGGCGGCCAGACCCCAGACGGGCCTGAACTCCGCGGACATCGTGTACGCCGAGCAGGTCGAGGGCGGCCTGAGCCGGCTGATGGCGGTGTACGCGACGAAGCTGCCGAAGGCCGTGGGCCCGGTACGCAGCGCACGTGAGTCGGACCTGGAGCTGCTGCGTCAGTTCGAGCGGCCGACACTGGCCTTCTCCGGGGCGCAGGGCAAGCTGTTGCCGCTGATCAACAAGGCCCCGCTGGACGCGCGGCCGCCCGGGAAGGCGGCCGGCGCCTACTATCGCGGCACCGACAAGCCGGCCCCGCACAACCTCTACCTGCGTCCGAACAAGCTGCTGTCCTCCGCGCCGGGCGCCGACGCGCTGACCACCGGCTTCCACTACGGCGCCGCGCCGTCGGGCGGGCAGCCCGAGAAGTCGCGGACCGTGCGCTACCCCTCGGCCCGCTTCACCTTCACCTGGTCCGGCAAGCAGGCCCGCTGGCTGGTCTCGATGGACGGCACACCGGCCGTGACGACCGACGGCAAGCGCATGGCTCCTGCCACGGTGGTCGTGCAGCACGTGAAGATCCGCGCTTCGGCGTTCCACGACTTCCTCGGCAACAACACGCCGTACACCGAGACCGTCGGCTCGGGGAAGGCGGAGGTGCTGCGCGGCGGACGCGCCTACAACGTGAACTGGAAGCGCGCCTCGGCCACCGACGGTACGGCCTTCACGACGGCGGCCGGTAAGCCGATGAACTTCGCCCGGGGTCAGGTGTGGGTGGTGTTCACCAAGGCCTGAGCCGCGCCCGCAGACCTCAGACCGCGGACCTCAGGGCCTGGCGGCCAGGGGCTCCGCGGGATGGCGCAGCCCCTCGGCCGCGTCCGAGACCCGGCGGATGAGGTCGAAGAAGACGGTCTGCTCCTCGGCCGAGAGCGGGGCCAGGAACACCTGGTTCATCCGGGCCGTACGCACGGTGAGCTTGCGGTGGGTGCGCAGCCCGTCGTCGGTCGGGCGCAGAAGGAAGCGCCGGCCGTCCCGCTCGTCGCGCACCTTGTCGAGCAGTCCGCGCCGGCCTAGGCGGCTGATCACCTCCGCGATGGTGGAGCGGTCCAGGTCCACCCGCTCCCCCACGGTGCGCTGGTCGAGGCCGGGCTCGGCCACCAGCGCGTTCAGGACCGCGAACTGCGGAGAGGTGATCTCCTCGGAGACCATCGTGTTCCACAACAGGTAGTGCGCCTGCTGAAGCCGCCGGGCCAGGTGCCCGGGGTGGGTGGAGAGGTCCACCGCGGCCATGTGCGCTCCCGAGGTCGTATTCGTTGGTGCACTGAACAATACCGGGCGGCGGCGTCGCTGTCTGCGGCCTGTGGCGGTGTACCTATGGCAACTGAACTGGCAGTTCTTCAGGGTATTGACGGCGTGCCGCTCCGGTGGCAGCGTGAGTCACGACCTCATCGGAATAATCAGTGCCCTGACTAATTGTTTTCGCCAGTCGCCTCGACGGGCGCTCCGACTCCGCCGAGACCGTCCGGAAACCCCAGGAAGCCGCATGCCTCTGACCCAGCACGACATCGACCTGGAGATCGCGGCCGCGCACGCCGCGTACGAGAAGCGGATCGCCGACGGCGCCCCCGTCGAGCACCAGCCGCGCCGCGACTACGCCCCCTACCGCTCCTCGGTGCTGCGGCACCCGAAGCAGCCGCCGATCGCCATCGACGTCAGCAAGGACCCGGAGCTGGTGGAGCTGTCCTCCCCCGCCTTCGGCGAGCGGGACATCACCGAGATCGACAACGACCTGACCCGGCAGCACAACGGTGAGCCGATCGGCGAACGCATCACCGTCTCCGGCCGGCTGCTGGACCGTGCGGGGCGACCGGTCCGGGGCCAGCTGGTCGAGATCTGGCAGGCGAACTCGGCCGGCCGCTACGCGCACCAGCGCGAGCAGCACGACGCCCCGCTGGACCCCAACTTCACCGGCGTCGGCCGCACGCTGACCGACGACAGCGGCTTCTACCGGTTCACGACGGTGCAGCCGGGCCCGTACCCGTGGCGCCAGCACGTCAACGCCTGGAGGCCGGCCCACATCCACTTCTCGCTCTTCGGTACGGCGTTCACGCAGCGGCTGGTGACGCAGATGTACTTCCCGAGCGACCCGCTGTTCCCCTACGACCCGATCATCCAGTCGGTGACGGACGACGCGGCCCGGCAGCGGCTGGTGGCGACGTACGACCACAGCCTGTCGGTGCCGGAGTTCTCGATGGGCTACCACTGGGACATCGTGCTCGACGGCCCGCACGCCACCTGGCTCGAAGAAGGGCGCTGACCTGCCATGACGAAGATCGACACCAGTCGCCCGGAGACCGTGCTGCCCACCCCGTCGCACACGGTCGGCCCGTTCTACGGGCATGCCCTGCCGTTTCCCGGCGGCGGCGACATCGCCCCGATCGGCCACCCGGACACGATCGCGCTCCAGGGCCATGTGTACGACGGCGAGGGCAACCCGCTCCCGGACGCGTTCCTGGAGCTGTGGGGACCTGACCCCGAGGGCCGTCTGCCGCAGGTCGACGGCTCGATGCGGCGCGACCCGGCGAGCGGCGGCTTCCTCGGCCGCAACGGCGTGGAGTTCACCGGCTGGGGCCGCGTCCAGACCGACGCGGGCGGACACTGGTCCGCGCGCACCCTCAGGCCCGGCGCCCGCGGACAGAGCGCCCCGTACCTCAGCGTGTGCGTGTTCGCGCGCGGACTGCTGGTGAACCTTTACACCCGGATCTACCTGCCCGGCGACGAGGCGGCGCTCGCCGTGGACCCGCTGCTCGCACGGCTGGACGCACAGCGGCGCGACACGCTGATCGCCGCCCGGCAGGACGACGGCACGTACCGTTTCGACATCCGCCTTCAGGGCGAAGGCGAGACGGTCTTCCTGGAGTTCCAGTGACATCTGCCCCATCGGACGCAGGCCTGCTCGCCCCCGGGTGGGCGCTCTCCCCCGCCGCGGCCACCACCAGCGACCACGCGTTCCTCCAGGCGCTGCTCGACGCGGAGGCCGCGCTGACCCGCGCGCAGGCCTCGGTGGGGCTCGCGCCCGCCGAGGCGGCGACGGCGGTGACCGAGGCGGCCGACGCCGGCCGCTTCGACACGCGGTCGCTCGCGGAACGCGCACGGGCCGGCGGGAATCCCGTCATCCCGCTGGTGGCCGATCTGACGAAGGCGGTCGGCGAGGAGTACGGCCCCTACGTCCACCGGGGCGCCACCAGCCAGGACATCATGGACACGGCGACGATGTTGGTGGCGGGGCGCACGCTGACCCTCGTCCTCGACGAACTCGGCCGCACCGAGCGGGCGCTGGCCGACCTCGCCGCCAGCAACCGGGACACGGTGATGCCGGGCCGGACGCTGACCCAGCACGCCGTCCCGACGACCTTCGGGCTGAAGGCGGCCGGGTGGCGGTCGCTGGTGCTGGACGCACGGGACCGGGTGGCGACCGCAGGGGACGCCCTGCCCGCCCAACTCGGCGGCGCCGCCGGTACGTTGGCCGCCTTCGAGACGTACGGCGCGACGGACCCCCTCGCGCTGCCGCGGGGTTACGCCCGTGAACTCGGCCTGCGGGCTCCCGTCCTGCCCTGGCACACCCTGCGCACTCCGATCGCCGACCTGGCCGGCTGTCTGGCCTTCACGGCGGGGGCGCTCGGCAAGATCGCGGTGGATGTGCTGACCCTCTCCCGCACCGAGATCGCCGAGGTGACGGAGGGCGACGGCGGCGGCTCGTCGGCCATGCCGCACAAGGCGAACCCGGTACGGTCCACCCTGGTCGCCGCCGCGGCCGGGCGCGCTCCGCAGCTCGCCGCCACGCTGTACGGGTCGCTGGTGGCGCAGGACGAGCGGCCGGCCGGGGCCTGGCACGCCGAGTGGGAGCCGCTGCGGGACCTGCTCCGGCTGGTCGGCGGCGCGGCCCGGGACACCGCCGAACTGACCGAACACCTGCGCGTCCACGCCGACGTCATGCGCGAACACCTGGGCCTCACCCATGGGTTGATCGTCTCGGAGCGGCTGTCCGCCGAGCTGGCACCGCCGCTCGGCCGGGCCCGGGCCAGGGAGCTGCTCACCGAACTCGCCCGGCGCACCTACCGCGAGCACCGACCCCTGCGTGAACTCCTCGCCGAGGAAGCGGAGTTGAAGGGCCTCGACCTCGACAAACTCACCGACCCCGCCCGCTACACGGGTGCCGCCGCCGCCCTCACCGACCGTGCTCTGGAGCGACGTTGACCAACAAGCTGCTCAACCACCGTGCCGAGGGGCCGACCACCGCTCCCCCGCTGCTGCTCGGGCCCTCGCTGGGCACGTCGTACGCCCTGTGGGACAAGGTCGCCCCCGAGTTGTCCGCCACCCACCGGGTCATCCGCTGGGATCTGCCCGGGCACGGGGGCTCCGCCGCCGACCTGATCGGGCCGGGCGCGACCGTCGCCGACCTCGCCGGCCTGGTGCTGACGCTCGCCGACTCCCTCGGCGTCGACCGGTTCGGGTACGCGGGCGTCTCCCTGGGCGGCGCGGTCGGGCTGCATCTGGCCGTGCACCATCCGCAGCGGCTGTCGTCGCTGGCGGTGATCTGCTCCTCGGCACACTTCAACGGCTGGAAGGCGTGGCAGGAACGGGCCGAGCGGGTCCGGCGCGAGGGCGTGCGGTGGCTCGCCGAAAGCGCCGACGCCCGTTGGTTCACGCCCGGCTTCACCGTGCCGGAGCTCGTGCGCGACCATCGCGACGCCGACCCGGAGGCGTACGCCGCGTGCTGTGACGCGCTGGCCGCGTTCGACCTGCGGGACGCGCTGGGCGGCATCTCCGTACCGACCCTCTTGGTCGCCGGCCGACAGGACCCGGCGACCCCGCCGGCGCATCTGCGGGAGATCGCGGACGCGGTCCCGGGCGCCACGCTCGTCGAACTGCCGGGCGCCTCGCACCTGGCGCCCGCGCAGTGCCCTCAGGCGGTACTGACGGCGCTGCGGGCGCACCTCGGGCCGGGCGCCCCGCGGGGCATGGAGGTGCGGCGCGAGGTGCTGGGCGACGCCCACGTGGACCGGGCGCAGGCCCGGCAGACGCCGTTCACGGCACGCTTCCAGGACTTCATCGCGCGCTACGCGTGGGGCGAGATCTGGACCGACGAGACCCTCACCCGGCGTGAGCGCAGCATGATCACACTGACGGCGCTGGTCGCGCACGGCCACTACGACGAGCTGGCCATGCATGTGCGGGCGGCCCGGCGTAACGGGCTCACCCCGGACGAGATCGGCGCGGTGCTGCTGCAGACGGCCGTGTACTGCGGGGTCCCGGCGGCGAACTCGGCCTTCGCGACGGCCCAGCGGGTGCTGGCGGAAGAGGAGGAGGCGGGAGAGGACGGCACCGCGGGGTGATCCCGACGGGTGCGGGCCCGGACTACCGCGGCCCTCGCAGGGCCTCCAGCGCCGCGCTCGCCCGGTCCGCCAGTCCGTCCGCCCCGCAGGAACGCGCCAGTGCCAGGCCCCGGTTGAGTTCGGTGACCGAGCGGGACAGGACGCCGTACTCCACCCGGGCCGCGGCGTGTTCGTACTGGCAGGGTGAGGCCTCCAGATAGGTGACGGCCTGCCCGGCCAGCCGGACCGCGCGCTGACCGGTCTCCAGGGCTGCCGCGCAACGCAGGGCCTCGCCTATGGCGGTGTCCGTGCCGAAGCGCTCGGCGTGCCGGCGGGCGTCGGCGGCGAGCCGCGCGGCGCGGCTGGGGTCCTCCACGGCGAGGGCGCGGGCCAGGTCGACGGCCCAGGGGACCAGTACCGGGTTGTGGTGGCCGCGCGCGGCCGCGGCCTTCTCGGCGGCCTCCAGTTCGTTGACGCCGTCCTTGGTGCGGCCGACCGCGAGCAGCAGACGGCCGCGTACCGAGCGCGGGTCGGGCAGCACGATGGTGGACGGGTACGGCGGAGCGAAGCCGTACTGCTCGGCGATCGACCAGGCCTCGTCGAGATGGCCGCGGGCGAGCAGCGTGTCGACCAGGTTGCAGGTCGCCGACCAGTACAACGGCAGCCCGCGGCCGACCCGTTCGGCGATGCGCAGCGACTCGCGCAGGGATGCCTCCGCCTCCCTGAGCCGCCCTCGCCTGCGGTGTCCGAGACCGACGTAGGCGTGCGCCAGGGCGAGGTGGCCGCCGCTCCAGCCGGACGACTCGTAGGCACGCAGGGCCTGGGTGAACAGGCTCTCCGCGCGGTCGAGCCGGTCGGTGTACGCGTACGACGAGGCCAGCATCATGGGGAGTTCGACGCCCCACTCGGTGTCCGTCCAGCCGAGGCCGGGTGCGAGCAGGCCGTTGACGAGGGCACGGTCGGACAGTTCGACGATCTCCTCGGCGTTCTCCCCGTGGGTCATGGCGTCGAAGCCGCGCAGGATGAGCAGGGCACGCTCGGCGTTGTCCCGGCCGGTGCAGGTCCTGGCGAGTTCGGCGAGTCGCTGCGAGCGCCCCGGGGAGACCGTCTCGCCCGCGTGGATGCCCTCCCACATGTACCGCACGGCCTGCAGCCGCATCCGGGCCGGCCCGGGTTCCTGCCGGGCGGCCTCCGTCTCGACCGTGCGGACGGCCTCCTCCAACTGGTCGTTGTGCAGCAGTGCCTGGGAGAGGCGGACGACGGCGTCGACGCGTTGGGCGCCGTCCAGGCCCGGCATGGCGAGCGCGGTCTGGAGGTGGTCGATGGTCCGGGCGGGCGCGGTCAGCAGGGTCGCGCAGCCCAGTTCGTAGAGCACGTGCGCGTGGACCTCGGGCGACGGGGGTTCCAGCAGGGCGCGTTCGAGGCAGCGGCGGGCCGCGTCGGGGGCGCCGACGGCGAGGTGGTCGCGGGCGGCCTCGCGCAGCTGCTCCACGAGTTCCTCGTCGTCGTCCGGGTGGACCTGGAGGAGGTGCCGGGCGGCGGCCGCCGCGCCGCGCCCGGAGTCGGTGACGACCTGGGCGGCGATGCCGTGCATCGCCGTGCACAGGGCGGGCGGGATGGAGTCGTAGACGGCGGTGGCGATCAGCGGGTGGACGAACTCCAGGTCGCCGTCGCCCGCCTGGGCGTTCGCCGGGTCCAAAGGGGCCAGGATGCGGGCGCTGCACAGCAGTTCGGCACAGCGCTCCGCCTCGGCGCGGCTCAGGGTGGCGAGCCTGGCCACCAGGCCGACGGAGATGTCGGTGCCGAGGATCGCGGCCGCCCAGGCGAACCGGGTGGCGTCGATGCCGAGTTCCTCCAGGCGGGCGACGAGACCGCCGCCGCGGGCCGCGCGGTTCAGGGCGCGCAGTTCGCCCGCCGCGCCCTCGGAGGGTTGCAGACCGCTGTCGCGCACCTTGGCGAGGAGTTCGACGGTCTCGTACGGGTTGCCGTCGGTGACGGCCCACACCTCGCGGCAGAAGGGGGCGTCGGCGTGGTCGCCGAGGGTGGCGCGGGTGAGGCCGGCGGTCGCCTGCGGGGTGAGGGCGCTCAAAGTGGTGGCGGGGGCGCCCGCGGTGGCGGCGATGACGTCGAGGAGCCGGGCGCTCTCACCGGTGACCTCTCCGGGGCGGCGGGCCACCACGACCAGCACGGACAGGTCGTCGAGACGCTCGGTGAAGGCGGCGAGCCAGCGCAGGGTCTCCTGGTCGGCCCAGTGCGCGTCGTCGATCAGCAGCACCAGCGGCCAGTCGCGCCGGGCCAGCCGGCGCACCGCGGCGACCAGTCCGTCGGTCACGTTCTGCGGGTCGGCCTGCCGCTCGCCGGGCTCGGTGAGTCCGAGGGCGGGGCTGGCGATCTCGTACCAGTCGCCGAGGTACTCGCGTATCTCCTCCGGCATCAGCGACACCAGGGCGGGCTGCATGAGCTGCCGTACGACGTTGAAGGGGACGGACCGGAGAGTCTCACCGCCGCGGGCCGACCACACCGTGCAGCCGAGCCGTTCGGCGATGCGGCGGGTCTCGGCGAGCAGGGCCGTCTTGCCGAAGCCGGCCTCGCCCCTGATCACCAGCAGGCTGCCCGAGGAAGCGCTGTCCGCGCGCAGGGCCCGCACCGCCCGTAAGACGGAGTCGACTTCCGCGTCGCGCTCCCACAGGGCTGCCGAGGCGGCCGTCGTGGGCTGTACCTCCGTCATCCCCCTACCTCCCCAAAGTCGCCCGAACGGCGTACAGAACTCGAGCGTAGCCGTCCGGCCGGCGAAGCGGAGGCGGGTCCGGGTACCTGTTGCCGTGACGGGTGACGTCGGGTACGGCGGTCGACGCGACCTGCCCGTGACCAGCCCTCATGAAACCTGACCAACAGTCAGAAATGCTCATGGCGGCGCGGGAGCGGGCCGTGGCCGCGCGGGCCGCACGGGGCGTGGCAGTGGGTCCACGGTGACTGCGGGTCTGCCGGGCGGGGTGGTGGCTTGGGGCCGTCGTCCACCGGGTGCCGGACGGATCACGGGCCGGGCGGCGGCGGGTCACAGGTTCCTGGTCGCGCTGTCGGCGGATGCCACTCGTACCGGACCGGCACCGATCGGAACGGGCCGACCGTGATCCCTCTCATCCCTCTTTCACCGAGTACTCATACGGTGGGGGCATGACGCAGGCGACTCCTCCCGGCTGGTATCCCGACCCCGGGCAGACAGATGACGCTCCCGCCACCGACCGCTGGTGGGACGGTAAGGCATGGACGGACCAGACCCGTCCCACGGGATCGGCCGCCGCATGGGGGCCGCCACAGACGCCGGCCCCGGGACCGTACCCGGCACATCCCGGCTACCCGGGGTACCCGGCCCAGCCTCCGAGCGGTTCGCGGCGCGGGCTGCGCACCGGGATCGCGGTGGGCGCCGCCGCGGTGGTTCTGGCCTGTATAGGCGTGGGCGTGTACGCCCTGTCCAACGGCGACAGCCAGGCCACCGACACCGCCGACTCGCGGCCGGGGCCGGGCAGTCAGGGCGGCCCCTTCGGCGGGCCGGGCGGGTCCGGCGGGCAGTCGCCCCGACCCGAGGGGTCGCCCGGGCCCGACAAGTCCGATCCGCCGAAGATCGAGAGCGGCTCGGTGACCGACGCGATCGACGGGATCAGTCTGCCGATCCCGAAGGGCTGGTACGGCCAGGAGATCTCGGTCGGCGCGCAGCTCACGTCGAAGGACTCCTACGACTGCCCCGGCGACACCTCCCAGAAGTGCACGAAGGGCGGCGCGTACTCCGCGCCCGCGCTGGCGCTCGGCACCAAGGGGAGCACGCCCGAGGAGGTGGCGAAGGCCGACATCTCGGCCAACGCCAAGGAGTCCTACGGCTCGGGCTACGGCAAGATCACCTCGCATGACGTGCTGGCCTCCGAGGCGGTGACGGTGGCCGGGCAGAAGGGCTACCTGGTCCGCTGGAAGGCGGTCACGAGCAAGGGCTCCGACGGGTACGTGCAGTCGCTGGTCTTCCCCGCCCCCGCCAACGCCCAGCAGCTCGTCGTCGTCCGCTTCGGTGTCGACGTCGAGGAGACGCAGGCCGTCCTCGACCAGATCACCAAGGGCATCAAGGTGTCGAAGGGCGGCGGCAGCGGCCAGAACGTCTGACCGTTCCCGGGGGCTGAGCGCAAGGGGGTCCTGTCGCCGTCCTGTCGCGGAACCCCTGCGATCAGAAGGCCGGATGGAGCTCCCCTCCGCTCAAAGAGGAGCCCCACCCGGCCGGGGTGCGCGCCGCCCCCGTCCCCACGGTGCGGCGCGAACAGGTCACCGTCCAGTCATCCCATGGACGGCGGCCTGGGTCTCACATGGTCCCGCCCTCAGGCGATCCGGCGTTCAGGTGCTCCGGACCTCAGGTGGTCTGCGGCCCTGCCGAGCGCCTGGATCCGAGGCGTCCTGGGGCGTGCCCGGTGGGTCAGGGTCAGGCCCCGGACGCGGGCTGCTCGGTCGACGTGGTCGACGTCGCCTCACCGCCGCCTGATCCGCCGGACAGGCCCAGCGCGGGCAGCACCGCGGCCTCCACGAAGCGGACCAGGTACTCCCGGTCCGCGTACTTTCCCTCCAGGACGAGGCGGGCGCGCGTGACGCCGAACATCTGCGCCGGGACGTACTCCAGCGCCGGATGGTCGGCGGCGACCTCACCTCGCGCGACGCCCCGCTGGAGGATCTCGCGCAGCGCGGCGAGCTCCGGCTCCACGAGCGCCTCGCGCAGCGCCTGAGCCAGCTCGTCGTCCTGGGTGACGGCGTGGCCGAGGGCATGGACCAGCTTGGTGTCGTTCATCGACCGGGCACCCGCGGTCCGGGCGGCCTCGAGCAGGTCCTCGGCGAGCGAACCGGTGTCGATGCCGGTGAAGCGCATCAGGCGGTTGGCGCGCAGTGCCGCGGCCACGAACTGGGGCTTGGTCCGCCACTGCCGGTACAGCGTCGACTTGCTGCAGCGGGTGCTGGCGGCGATGCCCTCCATGCTCAGGGAGTCGTACCCGCACTCCCGGATCTGTTCGAGGACAGCGTCGAAGAACTCCCTCTCACGCTCGGGCGTGATCTTGGAGCGGCGCGACGCGGCAGCCGTCTCCGGTCCGTCCGCGGCCTGCGACGTCATCTGTTCGTCTCCTCGCTCGGGGCGGGCGGCCTCAGGGCTCGCGTTCCAGTGTGTCGTACGTCATCGATACGCCAGTGTACCGGTACGCGACCGTATCGGTACACTGGCGTATCGGTACACTATCGTTTCGGTACGCACCCGTACCGATGAGTGTCCGTGCCGGACGCGTGAGCAGTTCGTCCGGCACGCCACTCGCACCACCGCCAGCGAAGGGGCCGGGGGATGAACGCCCGCACCGAGCCTGCAGAAGCGCAACCGGACGCAACCACCCGGCCGCCGCTCGTCCGTGAGCTCCTGCTCGTCGCAGGGCTCTTCCTCGTCTACAAGTTCGGTCGGCAACTGGCGACGGGGCACACCGCCGAGGCCTTCCGCGACGCGCACCGGGTGTGGAGCCTGGAGCGGGCCGTCCACCTGCCCGGCGAGGGCTCGGTCCAGTCCCTGCTGCTGCACGGCGACACGCTCGCGCACCTGGCGAACACCTATTACGCGACCGTGCACTTCCCGGCCACCGTGGCCTTCCTGGTCTGGCTCTATCTGCGCCGCCCGGCGCACTACGTCTGGGCGCGCCGCATCCTGGCCGCACTGACCACCGCGGCCCTGGTCACGCACCTGGTGTTCCCGCTCGCCCCGCCGCGCATGCTGGCCGCGACCGGTCTGGTGGACACCGCCCGGGTGTACGGCCCCTCGGTGTACGGCCCGCCGCAGACCGACCACCTGTCGAACCAGTTCGCGGCGATGCCGTCGCTGCACTTCGGCTGGGCGCTGATGGTGGCGATCGGTCTGATCGTGGCGACCCGGTCGCGCTGGCGGTGGCTGTGGCTGCTGCACCCGCTGCTGACCCTGCTGGTGATCGTCGGCACGGCCAACCACTACTGGCTCGACGCGATCGCGGCCGGCGTCCTGCTCGCTCTCGCGCTCACGGTGATCCACCTGCCGCACCGGACGGCCACGACCGCCGGCCGTGCCCACCGGACACTGGTACCGGCCGACGAGAACGTCCTGGTCGGAGCGGGCCGATGAACGCCACCCTGCTCGCCGTCGCGCTGTCCTTGTTCTCCGCCGTCGCCTATGCCGCCGCGGCCGTCGCCCAGGAGCGGCTGGCCTCCCGCAACCCCGGCTCGGGCCTGCTGCGGCTGCTGGGCTCGGGCGCCTGGTGGTGGTCGGTCGGGCTCAACGCGGGGGCCGCGCTGCTGCACGTGGTCGCCCTCAAGTACGGTCCGCTGACCGTGGTCCAGCCCCTGGGGGCGCTGACCCTGGTCGCGGCGGTGCCGTTGGGGGCGCGCGTCGCGGGACGTCGGGTCGCCGCGGCGGAGTGGCGGGGCACCGCGCTCACCCTGCTCGGCCTGTCCGCGATCCTGGTCACGGCGTCCGGGCCCGCCCCGGAGGACGTGCTGAGCGTGCGCGAGGCGCTGGCGGTCGCGGGCGTGACGGCGGCGCTGATCGGTGTGCTGGCACGGCCGGGCGCCCGTCCCGGCCTTCGGCACGCGAGTGCGTCCGGCTTCGCGTCCGGCGTCGCCTCGGCGCTCACCCAGACGGTGACGGTGGCCGCGACGGACCGCACCGGGTCGCTGTTCAGCGTGCAGGTGATCGGAGTCGCGCTGCTGGTCGCCGCCTTCGCGACCTGCGGACTGCTGCTGTCGCAGACCGCCTACCGGGGCGGCCTCGGCGCCCCGCTCGCGATGGTGACCCTGGCCAATCCGATGGCCGCCGCGGTGATCGGGCTGGCCCTGCTCGGCGAGCGGCTGCAGGGCGGCACGGCGGGTGTGCTCCTCGCGCTGGCCGGAGCGGGACTGGCGTCGTGGGGCGTGGTGCTGCTCACCCGGGCAACGCCGCACGCGGCGGAGAACGCCCCGCCCGTGGACGCCCGACCCGTCAACGACCACCCCGTGGACGACCACCCCGTGGCGGCGGTGCTGCGGCTGGAGCCGGCGACGGCGACCGCCGAACCGGCGCTGGTGCCCCGGTCGGCGACGCCGGGACACCTCACACCGCATTGAATCCTCCCCAGCCGAAGCAGGGGATTCCTGGCCCACGCTGTCTTCGGGTCAGTGACCCAACAGGTCGGCGACAGGTTCAGCCGAGACCGCGCGAGTCCTGCTTGAGCGCCGTGTCGACGGTCAGCGCCGTCGCGACGACCAGGCTCAGCAGCGGTTCGGGCAACTGGTAGTGGATCTGCAGGACGTAGTTGTCCGCGGTGGTGAACATCGTCTTGGCGAGGCCCTCCCAGGTCTTGGTGATCCGGGCGACCTCGTTCTCGGTGTGGTCGACGATGGCGAAGTTCCAGGCCCGCCAGTTCTCCGCCTTGATGGCGCCGACCTGCTGCCCGTTCACGTTCATCGCGAAGTTGATCTTCC
Organism: Streptomyces sp. NPDC006332; assembly: GCF_040612855.1. Taxonomy (NCBI): domain Bacteria; kingdom Bacillati; phylum Actinomycetota; class Actinomycetes; order Kitasatosporales; family Streptomycetaceae; genus Streptomyces; species Streptomyces sp. NPDC006332. Next base: position 44,428 of record NZ_JBEXRA010000024.1, on the reverse strand, counting down.
CGATCATGTTCTGCTGGACGATCTCACCCACCGGCGAGCCGTCCGGACGCTGCACGACGACCCGCGACTTGAGGAACTTCGCGGGCCGGGTCAGCAGCAGCACGGGCTGACCGTAGGCGTCGCGGATCTCCAGCTTGTGGGTGAGGAACTGGTCGATGCTGGCGACGAAGCGCAGGATCTTCCTGAGCACGCTCTGCCCGACCTGGACGACCGAGCCGAGCTGGTTGCCGTTCTGATCCATGACCTTGTACTCGTTGGTCACCTCGATCAGCTTGGCCTTCTGGTTCACCACGAGCACCGGCTCGCTGAACAGGGTCCCGCCGCCGGGGCCGCTCGCCGCGACCCCGGCCTGCTGCTGCACCTGTCGCTGCACACGCGGGTCCGGACCCGCCTGCTGCTGCGGCATCTGAGGCGCCGCCTGTTGCGCCGGCTTGCCCTGCGCCGCCTGCTGCTGGTCCGGGTTGGTGTGCTGGGTCCACTGCGCGCCGTCCCAGTAACGGAGCGTCTGCGGCGCCCCGTGCGGATCCGGGTACCAGCCTGCAGGAGTGTTCGATTGCGTGGTCACCGGGGCACATTACCCCGGGACCAACAGTTTCCGGCCAGCCCCGGCAGACCTCCGTGCGGAGGCTTTACTCCGTCGTGATGGCCGGGTCGCTGACCCCCGGGTGCCCGTTCTCGACATGTCCGGCAAACCGCCGCACAAAGGCCGAGTCCGCCTCGGACGTGACGGTCAGGTCGTACCAGCGCCTGCTCGCCGCGAGGTCGACGGTGTGCTTCACGGTGGCACCGGCCCGCACGGTGAAGGTCCTGGCCCGGCCGCCGTACCCGTCGGTGACCTTCAACCGCACCGTGGCGGAGCCCTTGTTGGTGAAGGTCAGCTCGACGTCGTCGCCGGTGTGGCGCGCGGTGACCTCGGGCCCCGCCGCCTTGTTGGCCCCCTTGAAGGCGCGCAGGAAGCCGTTCGGACCGTGCACGGTCAGGTCGTAGGACCCCTTCGAGTACGCCGAGTTCCAGGTGTCCGAGACACTCTTGCCGGCCTCGGTGGTGTAACTCCACGGACCGTCGGTGCGGTTGCCGGAGGTGACCAGGAACGCGGCGCCCGCCTTAGGCCCGGAGGCGAAGGTGAGGGTGAACCTCCCGTTCGCCGGGTCCACCGAACCGTCCACCCGCGGCGCGTAGGTGAGCGGGCGGGCGGGGCGCAGGCCGCGCTCCTGCCGGGGCAGTACCGGGTTGGCGGGCGGCGTCGGCACGTAGTCGGGGTGGCGCTCGCGGTCCGGCGGCTGGTAGCCGTCGGTGTCCGGGAGCGCGACCGGGCGGGTGTCCGTGCGGGAGAAGTCGAACGCGGCGCTCAGGTCACCGCAGACGGCCCGCCGCCAGGGCGAGATGTTCGGCTCGTGCACCCCGAATCGGCGCTCCATGAACCGGATGATCGAGGTGTGGTCGAGCGTCTCGGAGCAGACGTACCCGCCCTTGCTCCAGGGCGAGACCACGAGCATCGGCACCCGCTGGCCGAGACCGTAGGGCCCGGCGACATGGTCGCTGTCGCCCTTGAAGAGGTCGAGACCGGGGTCGACCGTGGACTTGCCCTGTGCGGCGGAGGCGGGCGGGAACGGCGGGATCAGGTGGTCGAAGAAGCCGTCGTTCTCGTCGTAGGTGATGAACAGGGCCGTCTTCGCCCACACCGTCGGGTCGGCGGTCAGCGCGTCCAGGACCTGGGCGATGTACCAGGCACCGTAGTTCGCGGGCCAGTTGGGGTGCTCGGTGAAGGCCTCGGGGGCGACGATCCAGGAGATCTTCGGCAGCTTGCCGCCCTTCACGTCGGCCTTCAGCTGGTCGAAGAAGCCCTCGCCCTTGCGCGCGTCGGTGCCGGTGCGGGCCTTGTCGTACAGCGGGTCGCCGGGCTTCGCGTTCCGGTACTGGTTGAAGTAGAGGAGCGAGTTGTCGCCGTAGTTGCCGCGGTACGCGTCCTGGATCCAGCCCCAGGAGCCGTTCGCGTCGAGGCCGTCACCGACGTCCTGGTAGATCTTCCAGGACACCCCCGCCTTCTCCAGGCGCTCGGGGTAGGTGGTCCAGCCATAGCCGACCTCGTCGTTGCCCAGGACGGGGCCGCCGCCCTGGCCGTCGTTGCCCGTGTAACCCGTCCACATGTAGTAACGGTTCGGGTCGGTCGAGCCGATGAAGGAGCAGTGGTACGCGTCGCAGATGGTGAAGGAGTCGGCGAGCGCGTAGTGGAACGGGATGTCCTCACGGTTCAGGTACGCCATGGTCGTGGACCCCTTGCTGGGCACCCACTTGTCGTACGCGCCCCTGTCGAAGGCGGCGTGGCCGTCGTTCCAGCCGTGCGGGAGGTCCTGGATGAAGGCCAGGCCCAGGTCGTCGGCGTCCGGGTGGAAGGGCAGGACGTCCTTGGTGCCGTCCGACTGGTGCCACACCGTCTTGCCGTCGGGCCGGGTCACCGGGCGTGGGTCTCCGAAGCCCCGGACGCCCCGCAGCGAGCCGAAGTAGTGGTCGAAGGAACGGTTCTCCTGCATCAGGACGACAATGTGCTCCACGTCCTCGATGGACCCCGTGCGGTGGTTCGCCGGGAGGGCGGCCGCGCGCTGGATGCTGTTCGACAGCGCGGTGAACGCTGTGGTGGCGCCCCCGAGCTGGAGGAATCTGCGCCGGTTGACTTCGGGCATGGCTGGGTGCCTCTCATCCTGAGCTGCGGATGGCCGGAACGTGACGTGAGCGGATGCGCGCGGTGCGAGCTTCCCAAGCCCACCAAACGTCTGGGAAGGGTCTGGTGTCGCTGATGTGAAAGTCGTCGGTACGTGAGGTGTCAGGACACCCGAGCGGGGGATGGTCGCGATCATGACAGATACACACACGTCGCCGTCCACCCCGACGAAACGGCCCGTACGACAGCTCCTCGCGGCCTCCGTGGGCAACGCCGTGGAGTGGTACGACTGGTACGCCTACACCTTCCTGGCCACCTACATCGCCGCCGAGGTCTTCCCGAAGAGCGCGGACAACTCGCTGGTGCCGCTGCTGTCCACGTTCGCGGTGTTCGCGGTCGGCTTCTTCATGCGGCCGGTCGGCGGACTGCTGATGGGCGCCGTCGCGGACCGGCACGGCCGACGCGCCGCGCTCACCGTCACCATCCTGCTGATGGGCGGCAGCAGCCTGCTGGTCGGACTGACGCCGACGTACGCGGCGGTGGGTGTCCTCGCCCCGGTGGTCCTGGTCCTCGCGCGGCTGCTGCAGGGTCTGTCCGTGGGCGGCGAGTTCGCGGCCTCGACGACCTTCCTGGTCGAGTCGGCGGGGCCCGGCCGGCGCGGGCTGTTCTCCAGCTTCCAGTACGTGTCGACCACGGCCGGGCAGCTCGTCGCGTCCGGGATCGCCACCCTGCTGGTGGACACGTTGAGCGACGGTCAGATGAGCGGCTGGGGCTGGCGAATCCCGTTCGTCCTCGGTGCCGCACTCAGCCTGGTCGGCTTCTGGATCCGGCAGGGCGCGCAGGAGACCCGCAGCACCGAGCAGCAACAGGCGCCGCGCCCCGGCCTGTTGGAGGCGCTGCGCCGCCATCCCCGCGAGTCCCTGCTGATCTGCGGCATCACGGTGGGCGGCACCATCGCCTACTACACGTGGACGTCGTACCTGCCGACGTACGCCGAACTCAACGCGGGCGTCAGCAAGTCGGACGCGCTGCTCGCCGGCACGATCTCGCTCGCCTTCTTCGGGCTGCTCCAACCGCTCGGCGGACTGCTCTCCGACCGCTTCGGCCGCCGCCCCCTGCTCCTCTTCTTCGGCCTCGGTTTCGCCCTCCTGAGCGTCCCGCTGCTGCACTCCCTGCGCGACTCCTTCGTCGTCCTGCTGCTCGTGCAGTGCGCCGGCATGATCCTGCTGACCGGTTTCACGTCGATCAGCGCGGCGGTCAACGCCGAGATCTTCCCGCCCCGGGTGCGGGCGGCCGGCATCGGCTTCCCCTACTCCCTGACGGTCGCCCTGTTCGGCGGCACCGCGCCGTACCTCGGCACTCTCTTCAAGGAGATGGGCCACGCGGGCCTCTTCCCCTGGTACGTCGCCGCCCTCTGCCTGGTGTCCTCGCTGGTGTATCTGCGGCTGCCGGAGACGGCACACACAGAGCTACGGCGCTGAGGACATCGCCCCTCCTTCGCGACGGCCTTCCCGAGGGCGAGGCTTCAGGGCCGCCTCGGCAGCCGCCCGATCAGGCGGAGAAGCAATGGTCAAGACTTGTACATGAACACTTGTGTGTTTTTGTGGCACTGGCGGAGTATGGCCGGAAACCGCCCGTACCACGAGCACGCAGGAGCTCTCTGTGACCGCTGGCCAGATAGCGTTCGAGTCGGCCGACACTCCGGCAGCAGCACAGGCGGAGCGGCAAAAACTCCGCAAGCACTTCGGCCGTTTCGACATCCTGTTCTTCCTCCTGTGCACCATCGTCGGCGTGGACACCATCGGCACCGTGGCCTCATCCGGCGCCGAGGCGTTCACCTGGCTCATCGTGCTGGCCGTCGTCTTCTTCGTGCCCTCCGCGCTGCTCACCGCCGAACTCGGGGCCGCGTTCCCCGACGAGGGCGGCCCCTACATCTGGACCAGCCGGGCCTTCGGACGACTCGCGGGCGCCGTCAACAACTTCCTTTACTGGATCACCAATCCGGTGTGGCTCGGCGGCACCCTCTCGGTCGCCGCCGTCACCGCCTACACCACCTTCTTCAACGACGGGAAGGACCTCAGCACCCCGGCCTTCTACGCCTTCACCCTCGTCTTCGTCTGGGTGGGCGTGCTCGCCGCGATCCTCTCCTTCGACGTCGGCAAGTGGATCCCCACCATCGGCGCCTGGAGCCGTTTCCTCCTCCTCGGCCTGTTCACCCTCACCGTCGTGATCTACGGCATCCAGCACGGACTGCACGGATTCGGGCTCGGCGACTTCTCCCCCACGTACGTGGGATTCGTCGGCCTGGTGCCCGTCCTGATGTTCAACTACGTCGGTTTCGAGCTGCCCAACACCGCCGGCGACGAGATGACCGACGCCCAGAAGGACGTGCCCTTCGCCATCTTCCGCAGCGCCGCCATCGCCGTCGCGCTGTACGCGCTGCCGATCCTCGGCATCCTGCTCGTCCTGCCGGTCAAGGCCATTACCGGCCTCGGTGGCTTCCTCGACGCGATGCGACAGGTCTTCACCGTCTACGGCGGCCACGTCGGCTCCGACGGCACCGCCACCCTCAGCGGCGCCGGCAGCCTGCTCGGGGACCTCGCCGCGATCATGTTCATCCTCACCGTGCTGTCCTCGGGCGTCACCTGGGTCATGGGCTCCGACCGCGCCCTCGCCGTCTCCGGCTACGACGGCGCCGCGCCCCGCTTCCTCGGCGTCATCTCCAGCCGCTTCGGCACCCCGGTACGGGTCAACATCCTCAGCGGCATCGTCTCCACCGTCGTCCTCGTCCTGGCCCACGAACTGACCAACGGCAGTGCCGCCAAGCTCTTCGGCGCCGTCCTCGGCCTCGCCGTCTCCACCACTCTCGTCAGCTACCTGGGCATCTTCCCGGCGCTCGCGGTCCTGCGCCGCAAGGCCCCGGACGTCCCCCGCCCGTACCGGGCGCCCTTCCCCGTCGCCATCAGCGTGGTGCTCACCGCGCTCGTCCTGTTCGCCAGCGTGCAGCTGGTCGCCCCGGGGGCCGGTGACCACTGGTTCAGCTCGGACTACGCGCCGGACGGCTGGAGTCACGGCGAGCGCGTCAAGTACCTGCTGACGGAGGCGGTACCGCTCATCGTCTTCATGCTCCTCGGCGTCCTCTTCTGGGCCCTGGGCAAGCCGACCCGTACTGCGGCCGCCAAGCAGGGGTAGCCCGCGGCGACCGAACCCCTTCCGCGGGACGGAAGTGGCATTGCGGCCCTGTGACGCCCTCGCCGACGATGCGAGCACCATCACAGACGGGAGCCGCCGCCCATGCCGCACACCACCGCCTTCGCCAGGAACCAGTGGTACGTAGCCGCCTACAGTCACGAGGTAGGGCGCGAGGAGCTGCTCGGCCGGACGATTCTGGGTGAGCCGCTGGTGTTCTACCGGACCGAGGAGGACGGGACGCCCGTCGTCCTGCACGACCGCTGTGTGCACCGCCGTTACCCGTTGTCCGAGAGCCGGCTGGACGGTGACCGGATCGTGTGCGGCTACCACGGCTTCACGTACGACACGACCGGCGCGTGCGTGTACGTGCCGGGGCAGAAGCGCATCCCGCGCACCGCCCGGGTCACCTCCTACCCGGTCGTCGAGCAGGACTCCCTGGTGTGGGTGTGGATCGGCGACCCGACACTCGCCGACCCGCAGACGATTCCGCGGGCCCGTCACCTCGACTCCCCCGGCTGGACGACCGTCCGGGGCATGGAGCCCATCGACGCCGACTACGGGCTCCTCGTCGACAACCTCCTCGACCTGTCCCACGAGACGTATCTGCACGGTGGTTACATCGGCACCCCCGAGGTCGCCGAGACGCCGATCACCACCGAGGTGGACGAGGGCGCGGGGGTCGTGCGGGTGAGCCGGCACATGGACGACGCCGAGTGCCCGCCGTTCTACGCCCGCTCGACCGGGATCGAGGGGCGGATCACGCGGTGGCAGGACATCGAGTACCACGCGCCCTGCCTGTATCTGCTGCACAGCCGGATCGCCCCGGTCGGTGTGCTGCCGGAGGCGGACGGCAGCGACCCGAACGGCTTCCACACCGAGATCACGTACGCCATCACGCCCTCCGCCGACGGCAAGGTGTACGACTTCTGGATGGTCTCGCGGGACTGGGCGACCGAGGACAGCGAGGTCACCGAGTTCCTGCGGGGCAACAACCACACGGTGGTCATGCAGGACGTCGACGCGCTCAACCTGCTGCAACGGACCCTCGGCAGCGAGCGGTCCGGCTACCAGGAGCTGAGCATCAACATCGACACCGGTGGGCTGGCCGCGCGTCGCATCCTCGCCCGGCTGGTCGAGGAGGGCGACAAGCCCGTGGAGAAGGTGCTGTGAGCGGGCTGTCGTCGACAGGGCCGCGCGAGATCTACCGCATCGACTGGCTGCCGGGCACCGACGTCCTGCACGGCACCTGCCACTGCGGGGCCGAGCACACCGCCCAGGACCCGGTCGAGATGTGGGAGTGGATGCTCGGCCACCCGGAAGGCCACCAGCCACGAGGACATCAGTCATGAGCGTGTACGAGACCGAACTCGTCGTCGAGAGGCGGGAGTTCGCCGCCGACGGGGTGCTCGCCCTGACCCTGCGGCACCCGCGGGGCGAGGAGCTTCCGGGCTGGGAGCCGGGCGCCCATGTCGACGTGGTCCTCGGGCCGGACCTGGAACGGCAGTACTCGCTGTGCGGCGATCCCGCGGACCGGGCGGCCTGGCGTGTCGCGGTGCTGCGCGAGCCGGACGGGCGCGGCGGATCCGCGTACGTGCACGAGCGGTTGGGGCTGGGCGACACGGTGCGGGTGCGCGGTCCGCGCAACCACTTCGCGCTGCGGCCCGCCCCCTCCTACCGCTTCGTCGCGGGCGGCATCGGCATCACCCCCATCCTGCCGATGCTGGCCGCGGCCGAGGCGGTGGGCGCCGAGTGGAGCCTGCTCTACGGCGGCCGCACCCGCGGGTCCATGGCGTTCACCGAGGAGTTGGGCGGCTACGGCGACCGCGTCACGATCGCCCCTCAGGACGAGTCGGGGCTGCTGGACCTCGCGTCCGTGCTCGACGACGTACCCGAGGGCACCCTCGTGTACTGCTGTGGCCCCGAGGCACTGCTGGACGCCGTGGAGCAGCGGTGCCCGGCCGGGACGCTGCACGTCGAACGCTTCCAGCCGAAGACCCAAGTAGTGGGTGGGAACACCGAGTTCGAGGTCGAGTTGGCCCGCAGCGGGCGGACGCTCAGCGTCCCCGCGGACGTGTCGGTTCTGGACGCCGTGCGTCTGGCCGGTGTCGAGGTGCTCTTCTCCTGCACGGAGGGGACCTGCGGGACCTGCGAGACGGACGTCCTCGAAGGCACCCCGGACCACCGGGACTCGGTGCTCAGCGACGAGGAACGGGAAGCGGGCGAGACCATGCTCATCTGCGTGTCCCGCTGCCGGGGCAAGCGGCTCGTGCTGGACCTGTGACGCGGGCGGCGGGTCGCCCTCACCCCTGCTCCGGCCATTGAACCGGCCCGGGATCGACCTGCCGGGCCGCCCACAGACCGCGTACGTGGCCGAGGTGACGGGTCATCACCTCTCTCACCGCGTCCCCGTCCCGGGCCGCCAGCGCGTCCAGGAGTTCCAGGTGTTCCTCGGCGGAGGCCAGCAGGCGCCCCGCCTCCAGGAGGGCGGTGAGGCCGTAGAGGCGGGAACGCCCCCGGAGGTCGCCGACGACCTCGACGAGGTGCGCGTTGCCGGCCAGGGCGAGCAGACCGAGGTGGAAGCGGGTGTCGGCCTCGACGTACGCGATGAGGTCACCGGCCACGGCGGCCCGCACGATCTCCCGGGCCGCGGGGCGCAGCGCCTCCAGCGAGACCGGGTCGGCCGTCATCGCCAGGTCCACCACCGTGGGGATCTCGATGAGCGCGCGGATGTGGGTGTACTCGTCGAGCTGTTTCTCGGAGACCGCGGTGACCCGGAAGCCCTTGTTGGGGACGGTGTCGACCAGGCCCTCCTTGGCCAGGTCCAGCATGGCCTCGCGCACCGGCGTCGCCGAGACGCCGAAGCGGGCGGCGAGCGTCGGCGCGGAGTAGACCTGCCCCGGCCGCAGTTCACCGGCGATCAGCGCGGCCCGCAGGGCGTCCGCGACCCGTTCCCGGTAGCTGTGCTTCTTGCCGCCGAGGGACGGCAGGGCCGGGGCAACCGCGGTGGGGGCGCTGGTGCGCTGGGCGGCCATGGGGTTCTCCTCGCTGTGCGGTCGCGCTGTGCGATGTCATGCGGTACCCGTCATTGTCGTCGAGGTCTACAGGACGAATCCCGCCGGGAACGGGTCGCTCGGGTCGAGCAGGTACTGGGCGGTGCCGGTGATCCAGGCGCGGCCCGTGAAGCTGGGCAGGACCGCGGGGCGACCGGCCACCTCGGTCGTGCCGAGGAGCCGGCCGGTGAACCGGGTGCCGATGAAGGACTCGTTCACGAACTCGGTGTGCAGGGGCAGTTCACCGCGGGCGTGCAGCTGCGCCATGCGCGCGCTGGTGCCCGTACCGCACGGCGAGCGGTCGAACCAGCCGGGGTGGATCGCCATCGCGTGCCGCGAGTGGCGGGCGGTGGCGCCGGGGGCGACCAGGTGCACGTGGTGGCAGCCGCGGATGGTGGGGTCCTCCGGATGCACGGGCTCCTCCTCGGCGTTGATCGCCGCCATGAGGGACAGCCCGGCCTGGAGGATGTCGTCCTTGCGGGCACGGTCGAAGGGCAGCCCGAACTGCTCGAGCGGCAGGATGGCGTAGAAGTTGCCGCCGTATGCCATGTCGTATGTCACCGTCCGTCCGTCGGCCAGTGCGATCTTGCGGTCGAGGGCGACGGAGAAGGAGGGGACGTTGGCGAGGGTGACCGCCGTGGCGGCGCCGTCCGTCACCGCGACCTCGGCGACGACCAGCCCGGCCGGGGTGTCCAGCCGGATCGTGGTGACCGGCTCGACCACCTCGACCATCCCGGTCTCCACCAGCACGGTCGCCACTCCGATGGTGCCGTGCCCGCACATCGGCAGATAGCCGGAGACCTCGATGTAGACGACACCCCAGTCGCAGTCGGGGCGGGTCGGCGGCTGGAGGATGGCGCCGCTCATCGCCGAGTGCCCGCGTGGCTCGTTCATCAACAGCTGCGTGATGTCGTCGCGGTGCGCGCGGAAGTGGAGGCGCCGCTCGTTCATGGTCGCGCCGGGGATCGTGCCGATGCCGCCGGTGACGACCCGGGTGGGCATGCCCTCGGTGTGCGAGTCGACGGCGTGCAGGACGAGTTTGCTGCGCATGACGCTCCTGATGGTCCGGGACGACGAGGCGAGGGACGGCTCGGCTGAGTCGGGCGGTCCGGCTCAGGTCAGTCCCGCGGCGACGGCCTTCTCGGTGGCGGCGCGGACGGCGCTCTCCTGGTCCGGCGCCAGCGGGACGCGGGGCGGGCGCACGGGGCCGCCGGGCCGGCCCACGATGTCCATGGACAACTTGATGGCCTGCACGAACTCGACCTGGGAGTCCCAGCGCAGGAGGGGATGCAGCTGCTCGTACAGCTTCTTGGCGGTGCCGAGGTCGCCCTCGGTGGCCGCGCGGTACAACGCCACGCTCGCGGCGGGCAGCGCGTTCGGGTAGCCGGCCACCCAGCCCTTGGCGCCCGCGATGGCGAGCTCCAGCAGGACGTCGTCGGCGCCGATCAACAGGTCCAGTTCCGGGGCGAGTTCAGCCAGCCGGTAGGCGCGACGGACGTCCCCGGAGAACTCCTTGACCGCGTGGATGTAGCCCTCGCCGTGCAGCCGGGCGAGCAGTTCCGGCACCAGGTCGACCTTGGTGTCGATGGGATTGTTGTACGCCACGATCGGCACGCCGGCCTCGGCGACCGCCGCGTAGTGCGCCAGCACCGACCGCTCGTCGGCACGGTAGGCGTTGGGCGGCAGCAGCATCACGGACCGGCAGCCCGCGTCGCGGGCCTGTTCGGCCCAGCGGCGGGCCTCGGCGGACCCGTAGGCGGCGACGCCGGGCATCACCCGTGCGCCGCCGACGGCCGCCACGGCCGTCTCGACGACCTTGGCCCGCTCCTCGGGGGTGAGTACCTGGTACTCGCCGAGTGAGCCGTTCGGCACGACCCCGTCGCAGCCGTTCTCGATCAGCCAGGCGCAGTGCTCGGCGTAGGCGTCGTGGTCGACGGAGAGGTCGTCGCGCAGCGGGAGGGCGGTGGCGACGAGGACGCCGCGCCAGGGGCGGATGTCGGTGGCGGTCATCTGAGGTTCCCTCTCACTAGGGTGTGACATTTTACTGAAGGTCGTCCTCGGGCTCCCCGGCGTGGGCCAGCACCCCCAGGGGCACCGGGCGGGCGAACGGCCGCCGGGACGGGGTGAGCGCGCATCCGGCGAGTCCCGCGACCGCGGGCCCGCAGACCCGGCCCTGGCACCAGCCCATCCCGGCCCGCGTCAGCAGCTTCACGGTCCGCAGGTCGCCGGCGCCCAGTTCGGTGACGGCGTCGCGGACCGCGCCGCCGGTGACCTCCTCGCAGCGGCACACGACGGTGTCGTCGGTGACCTGGTCACTCCAGTGGGCGGGCGGCGCGTACACACCGTCCAGCGCGGCGGCGAACTCCCGCAGTCGGGTACGGGACTTCGCGGCCGTCGTCCATGCGCGGGGGTCGGGTGCGGTGCCGTGCAGGCGGGCCGCGGCGGAGCGGCCCGCGATGTGCCCCTCGGCGAGGGAGAGAGCCGCGCCTCCGATGCCGGTGGTCTCGCCCGCCGCCCAGACACCGGGTACGTCGGTGCGCTGCTCGTCGTCGACCTGGACGTTCAGCCCGTCGAGACGGCAGCCCAGGGTCTCGGCGAGGTCGGTGTGCGGGAGCATGCCGTGGCCGACGGCGAGGGTGTCGCAGGGGATACGGCGCCCGGTGCCGGGCCGCACCCGTCCCGTGGCGTCGAGCGCGGCGACGGTCACCGCCTCCAGCCGCTCGGAGCCGTGTGCCTCGACGACGGTGTGGTGGACGAGGGTGCGCACCCGGTGCCCCAGCAGCCGGGCCGCGTACCGGGCGCCTTCGGCGGCCTTGTCGGGCCGCGCGGCCAGTGCGCGGGAGTGTCGTACGAAGGCCTTCGGGTCGGCGGATTCGACGAGCGCGGCCACCCGGACCCCGGCCGCGGCGAGTCCGGTCGCCACGGGCAGCAGCAGCGGTCCGGTCCCGGCGACGACGGCGGTGCGTCCGGACACCGCGAGGGTGCCCTTGAGCATGGCCTGGGCGCCGCCCGCGGTGAGGACACCGGGGAGTGTCCAGCCGGGAAAGGGCAGCACCTTCTCGTAGCCGCCGGTCGCCAGCAGGACGGCGTCGGCGCGTACCTCGACGGGCTCCTCCTGCTCGGGTCCGAGCAGGGCGTGCACGGTGAAGCCCTCGTCGCCCTGGGTGGTCCGCCGCTCCACCAGCCAGACATGATGGTCCGTCAGATGCCGGACGGTGCCCGCCACCAGGTGCGCGTCCAACGCGTCCCGCAGCCTTTCCCACGTCCGCCACTGATGGTGCAGGGCCTGCGGGCGAGTGGCCCGCAGTTCGGCGGCGGGCTGCCGGAAGAACTGCCCGCCCGCCCGTGCTGCGGAGTCCAGGAGGGTGACCCGGACCCCGAGGGCCGCCGCGGCGACGGTGGCGGCGAGGCCCGCGGGGCCCGCGCCGATCACCGCGAGGAGCGGTCGTTCAGTCATCGTGCCCGGTCCCTTCCTGGGTGCGGATCGCGTCACCCGGGTGCAATGGCACCAGGCAGGCGCGTTGGTTCGGACGGTCGTTGACCGTCACCAGGCAGTCGAAGCAGACGCCGATCCCGCAGAAGATCCCGCGCGGGCGGCCCGCGAGCCGGGTGGTGCGCCAGGAGGTGACCCCGGCCTGCCAGAGCGCGGCGGCGACAGTCTGACCGGGCAGCGCCTGGATCTCGCGTCCGTCCAGGGTGACCGTGAAGGCGGGGCCCGGCCGGGCGCCGGCCAGGTCCAGGGGCGAGCTCACGCGACCTCCTCGGTGAAGCGGTCCGGGCGGAAGGGAGCCAGGTCCAGCTCGGTGGTACGCCCGGTCAGCGCCTGGGCGAGAAGGTGCCCGGTACCGGTGGCCAGGCCGATGCCCGCGCCCTCGTGCCCGCAGGCGTGGTGCAGCCCGGGGACGCGCGGGTCGGGACCGATGGCGGGCAGATGGTCGGGCAGGTACGGGCGGAAGCCGAGGTAGGCACGCGTCGCGCGGACGTCGGCGAGGAAGGGGAAGAGCCGGGTGGCGCCCGCCGCCAGCGCCCGCACGGCCGGCAGCGAGAACGTCCGGTCGAAGCCGACCCGTTCGCGGCTGGCGCCGATCAGGACGGGCCCGGCGGCGGTGCCCTCGACGACCGGCGAGGTCTGCAGCGCGGCCGAGTCGCTGGCCACGTTGGCCACGTAGTCGGCGGCGTACACCTTGTGGTGGACCAGGCGGGGCAGGGGTTCGGTGACCAGGACGAAGCCGCGGCGCGGGAGGACGGGCAGGTGGGTCCCGGCGAGGGCGGCCAGTTCGGCGCCCCAGGTTCCGGCCGCGTTGACGACCGCCGGGGCGTGGATGTCGCCCCCGTCGGTGCGCACTCCGCTCACCGCGCCGTTGGGCGTGCGCAGCACCTGGGTCACGGTCCGGCCGGTGAGCAGGCGGGCTGTCGAGGCGCGTACCAGGTGGGCGGCGGCCAGGGCGGGCATCACCTGGCGGTCCTGGGGGTAGTGGACGCCGCCCGGCAGGCCGGGGGCCAGGTGGGGTTCGAGGGCGTACAGCGCGTCGCCGGTGACCGGTTCGGCGACGACTCCGGCGGCGCGCTGCCCGGCGGCGAACCGCTCCAGCGCGGCGAGTCCGCCGGGCGAGGAGGCCACCACGACGCCGCCCTTGGCCTCGTACTCGATGAACTCACCGAATTCCTCGGCGATGTGGTGCCACAGGCGGCCGGACAGCAGCGCGAGGTCCAGCTCGGGGCCGGGCTCCTTGTCGGAGACCAGGAGGTTGCCCTCACCCGCGCCGGTCGTCCCGCCGGCGACCGGGCCGCGGTCCACCAGGACGACGTCGAGACCCGCGCGAGCCGCGTACAGGGCGCAGGCCGCGCCCACCATTCCGGCTCCGACGACCACGACATCGCAGGTCAGTCGCTTGCTCACGTCAGTACTATGTCACATGTCGCACTGTCGGGGAATGTCCTCTCCCTAGGGAAGATGTGGGCTGAACCGGCCCCGGTGGGCCCGGTGCTGGGCTGACGAGGCGCCGTCGGCGACCTGAACGCCGGCGGTGCCTGTCAGGCCTCGGGGGCGGGCACCACGCTGAGGTGTCCCGCCGTACGCCGCGGACGCGCCGTCCGTCGTGTCGCGGGAGCCGGACGGCGCGCGGGGCGCAGCACCAGCGTCAGCCGGGTGTAGCCCAGGTCCCGCAGGGCCCTCGGGGTCTCGTCGACGATGCGGCAGTCGGTGGCGCCCCAGCGCGGGTCGGGGTGCACCAGCGGGCGGATGGCGCCGTCGTGCTCGACGGCCTGCTCGCCGACCGCGCGGATCCAGTGCGGCAGGCCGTGCCGGTAGGCGGCGTCCATGATCGGGTCCTGGGCGATCTCGCGGCGGATGGACTCCAGCGCGTGGTCGTGGCCGTGCCGCTCCACGGCGCTGGCGAAGTGTGCCAGCGCCGGCAGGCACCAGCGCGACTCGTGGTCGGCGAGGACGGTGCCGGCGTCGGGATGGAAGAGGACGAACCTGAGGAAGTTGTCGCCCGGCATGGCCGTCGGGTGCGGACCCACGCCACGGAAAAGTGACGCGAATGCGGTGTTCGCGAGCACGACGTCCCAGCGGTGGTCGAGGACGACGGACGGGAACGTGACGGCTTCCAGGAGGGTGGCGTAGTCCTGGAGATACGTACGGGCCTCAGGCCCTTCGGGGACGGACCGCGGTACGGACCGCTGCCCACCTGCCTGATATGCCATCGGGAGGTCACCCCTCTTGCCTCTGCGGCCTTCACGCGGCGCCCTTGATCCTGCTTCCCCGACGCGAGCGGTGTCAACTATCGTGGCATTTCATGCTGGTTGACGGCAGAAATTGGCCACAGTTGTGGCGAGACCTGGATGTGAGTTCGAACTACCGGCTAGTCTCCGGGAAGTTCACGGCATCCGCTTGTGAGAAGCCTGTGAGAGACCTAGGAGATCTGTCGGTGTCGATCGGCTTCGAGGGTCCCGGCGACGCGGCGTCGACTGTGCTGTCGGCCGTCGTCGGCCGAGTCACCGCACTGGCCGACCGGCTCGGCGTGCCGCACACGGAGATCTTCGGCCCCGGTGCGCTGTCCGTCGCCTCCGGTGTGCCGGAACCCGTGGTCAGGGCCCTGCTGAGCGGCCGCCCCGCCGGTGAGCCCGATGTGCAGGCCCGGTTCCTGCAACGGCTGGACCTGCTGCGGCGCACCCGGCTCAAGCCCACCGGGCGCAAGTACACCCAGCAGGAGATAGCCGACGGCGCGGGGATGTCCCGGCAGCAGGCCGGAGCGCTCATCAACGGCGACCGGCGCCCCACGATGGAGCACTGCGACGCCATCCAGCGTTTCTTCCGGGTGCACGCGGGTTTCCTCACGGCCGAGGACCCCGAGGCGCTCGCCGGTGCCCTCCAGCGCACCGAGCAGGAACTCCTGCAGAGGCTCGCCGAACGGGAGGCGGCCGCGGCGCTCGACGACCCGCTGGAACGGCTGCTGCAGGACCACGGTGTCCGCGGGATCGCCTGGCGGGCCGCTCAGCTGCCCACCGACCAGCACCGTGACAAGGTCGCGGAGTGGCTGGACATGCTCCTGGAGAGCGTCAAGCGTCCCGAGTCCTGATCCGGGGGCGGCCGTGGCCCTCCACTTCAGCCCGGAGGGATGTTCCCGCCGGGGATGTGGGTGCCCTCGGGCCTGCGCTATGCGGGCGAACCGGCGTGCGGCGGGGCCGGATTGTCAGTGGCGGGCGGCAAGCTGGAAGTGCGCCGCCGTGTGCGGCGTGACCGACGCAGTCGACCTGGGGAGAGCCGCCCGATGCACACCGCCGTACTGACCGACCGCGAGCGCGCCGCCGTCCAGGCCTATCTGCGGCTGCTGCACACGGTGCGGGCCGCGTTCGACGTGGCGCCCGGCCCGCCGGACTCCGGCCGACCACCCGTCGTCCCGCCCGCCGTGCTCGCCGAGGCGGAACAGGCCCTGGCCGAGGCGGGACTGACGGGCAATGAGGAGGAGTTCTTCCGGCTGCTGCACACCTGGTGCCCACCGCAGCGGTAGCCGTAACGGGCCCGGGACGCGCGTCGTGCCGTACGTCAGCCGTGCGGCACGGTGACGGCCGTCGCCACCAGTCCGCGCCCGACGGCCCAGCGGCCGTCGAAGTGCCCGAGCCGTCGGCCGCCCACCACCGGCCCGGGTACGAGGAGTTCGGCGCGGAAGGAGCCATGGAGCCGCTCGCCGGGGTCGACGTCGATCTCGATGTCGGCCTCGGAGAAGTCGAGCCACTGCCCGGTGAGGGGGAACCACGCCTTGTAGACGGACTCCTTGGCGCTGAACAGGAGCCGGTCCCAGTGGGGCCCGGGGCGGTCCTGGGCGAGTCGGAGCAGGCGCTCCCGTTCGGCGGGCAGCGCCACGGCGCCCAGGACGCCGTCCGGGAGCGGCCCGTCGGGTTCGGCGTCGATGCCGAGGGAGGCCAGGTCGGTGACGCGGACCAGGGCGGCGGCGCCGTATCCGTCGCAGTGGGTCATGCTGCCGGCCAGCCCGGCGGGCCACTGCGGGGCGCCGCGCTCCCCGGGCAGGACGGGCTGGGGCGGCACGCCGAGCTTCTCCATGGCCCGGCGGGCGCAGGAGCGCACGACGGCGAACTCGCGGCGCCGCTTGCGGACCGCCTTTGCCACGACGGCCTCTTCCTCGGGGTACAGCCCTGTGGTCGCGGGCTCGTCGTGGCCGTACGCCTCCACGGTCACCACCGAGCCGGGCAGCAGTTCAGCGATCACGGCGCCGCGGTCTCCCTCGGGGCGATACGGCGCAGCCGACCCGGGGGTTCGGAGCGTTTGCGCCACTCGCGGGGGTAGCCCACCGACACCTCCTCGAAGCGGACGCCCTCGTGCCAGGTGGTGCGGGGGATGTGCAGATGGCCGTAGACCATGGTCTCGACGCGGAACCTGCGGTGCCAGTCGGCGGTGAGCCGGGTGCCGCACCACATGGCGAACTCGGGGTGCCACAGGACGTCCGTGGGGTGCCGGTCCAGCGGGTAGTGGTTGACGAGGACGGCGGGCAGGTGGTCGGGCAACGCGGCGAGCCGGCGTTCGGTCTCGGCGACCCGGGCCCGGCACCAGGCCTCCCGGGTCGGGTAGGGGTCGGGGTGCAGGAGGGCCTCGTCGGTGCAGACGATCCCGGTGGAGTGCGCGTACTCCAGTCCCTCGTCCTTGGTCGAGCAGCCGGCCGGCAGGAAGGTGTAGTCGTAGAGCAGGAAGAGCGGGGCCACGGCGACCGGACCACCGGGGCCGTTCCAGATGGGGTAGGGATCCTCGGGTGTGGTCACGCCGAGTTCCCGGCAGACGTCGACGAGGTGGTCGTAGCGGGCGACTCCGCGCAGGGTGACGGTGTCCTTGGGGTGGGTCCACAGTTCGTGGTTGCCGGGGACCCAGACGACCTTGCGGAAGCGGCCCGCGAGCGTCTTCAGCGCCCAGCGGATGTCGGCCACGGTCTCCGCGACGTCGCCTGCCACCAGCAGCCAGTCGTCGTCGGTCTCCGGCCGCATGCGTTCGACCAGCGCGCGGTTCTCCTCGTAGCCGATGTGCAGGTCACTGATGGCCAGCAGCTGTCCGGCACCGCCGACCGTCGACGTCACCTCTCGCCTCCTCCGGGCTCCCGAATGTGACCACGAGAGCATATCCGCGGGCCCGAGAACAAGGGCGACTCGGGCTGCCCACCGGCGGGTCCGGCGAGACGTCCGGCGGCACGCCGGTCCGTGGTCCAGCCGCCCGCCCGCGGTCCTCGTGTCCGCGACCCACACCTCGTGCCGCGGTGCTCCGCACGCCGCGTACCAGCGGTGTTGCCCGCTCGGCAGGGCCGGAGTCGGCATGATCGGGTAATCCGTAACACGCGCGTTGCACGCGCGCCCCTTCGGAACCCGTATGATCGCCCCAACACCACCGCACACCCCCCTTCGCACGGGGGCGGTTTGGTGTACCTCCAAACACCCTGGCCGGGCACGGCCTGCTTCGCCGTGCCCGCGAACCTTGAAAGGCGGCCTGCATGGTCTCTCGCGTACGCGTCTGGCTCAACCGCACGTACGCGGAGAACGTGTTCTTCATGGATCAGCTGCGGAGAAATCCCAGCGACCGTGCCGTCGAGATCCATGCGACTCACGGCGACGCCGACTCCCCCGTCCTGGCCGCCGCCGACACCGCCGACCTGGAGCCGGAGGGCCTGTCCCCGGCCGGGTACGTGGAGTACGCGCTGGACCAGTGCGTGCGACGCGGCATCGACGTGTTCGTGCCCCGGCTGCACCAGTCGGCGATCGTTGCGCACCGCGCCGAGTTCGAGGCGGCCGGGACGGCGCTGCTCGCCCCGCCGCCGGAGGGCGTGGCCGTCTTCCACGACAAGGTGATCGCCTACGAGGCCGTCCAGGCGATCGGGGTGCCGGTGCCGCCCTGGTGGCGGGCCCGGTCGGCGGACGAACTGGTCGCGGCCGTCGAGGAGTTGGAGGCCGGCGGGCACAAGGCCTGCTTCAAGCCCGCGTCCGGCGCGGGCGGGGTGGGTTTCCGGGTCATCACGCGCACCCCCTTCTCGCTCGAGCAACTCAACGGCTTCCCGAGTCCGTACGTCTCGCTCGACCTGGTGCTGGGAGCGCTGAAGCAGGCGGACGAGCCGGTGGACTGGCTGGTCATGCCGCGCCTGGAGCAGCCGGAGGTGTCGGTCGACTGCCTGACCGGACCCGACAACCGGATCCGGCTGGCCATCGGCCGCACCAAGAACGGCCGCCGGCGCGGGTTCACGCTCGCCGAGCAGTGGCTGGAGCCCGCGCGACAGATCGCGGAGGGCTTCGGGCTGCACTACCTGTCCAACATCCAGTTCCGGATGTTCGGCGACACGCCGGTCCTGATGGACGTCAACACCCGCCCGGCCGGCGGTCTGCACCAGCTGTCCCTGTGCGGGGTCAACGTCCCTTGGGCCGCGGTGCAGTTGGCGCTCGGCGAGGACCCGGGCGAGATGGCTCCGCCGTTCCTGGGGCAGGACTACACGGTGGTGTCAGGGCCACGGCCGTTGCGCCCGGTGTCCATTCCGCAGCAGTCTTCGCCCCCGCCGGTGGAGCGGGCGCCGATCGAGCCCGCCCCACTCGACTCCGCGGTCAGGACCGAGGCCACCGGCGCGCTGCGCCTGGAGGCCGCGGCGGGCGGCGCCCGCCCCTCGTCACCCCTGCCACGGCACTAGCTTGCGCCGCCCCGGCGCCGTGGAGGTGCCGGGGCAGCGGCAGGTCAGCCGCGGGTGGCGAGCGCCTCGCGCCACACCGGGCTGTCGACGTAGTGGTTGTCGAAACGCTGCGCCGAGTCCTTGATCTCCTGGGGATCGGCCTCGCCACGCATCACCCGTCCCAGGAGCCGCAGATAGTCGAAGCGGCCCGCGCCCGGCGTGAACACGAACAGCACGTCGGCCGTCCGGCCGGGCGCGGCGGCGAAGGCGTGCGGGGTGTGCGGGGGCACGACGAGGAAGTCTCCCGCGTCGAGGACGGTGATCTCCTCGCCCACCAGCACCTGGAGCGCTCCGTCGATCACGAAGAACGACTCGGACGCCTTCGTGTGCAGATGGGCGGGAGCCCCGACGGCGCCCTCGGCGAACGTCGACCGGTAGCTGGTGAGTCGCCCGCCGGTGTGGTCGGAGTCCGCGAGGAGCGTCATCACACTGCTGGGGTCGCTCGTCGTCTCGGCCCCGGCTGCCCGGGTGAGGACCGGTGCGAACGGCGCGGTCATCGTGGTCTCTGGCTCCCTGTTCGTCGTCATGTGCACAACCCTAGGGAGCCGGTCGACCGGTGACAGGGGGCATTTCAGGGCCGAAATCATGGGTCAATTCGGCGAGGCAGGGATGTCCCCGCTCAGAAGCGGCCCGATCCCCGGTACAGCTCCAGCTCACCGTCCAGTTCGACCGCGAGCACCGTGGCGTGCGGGTCGAGGTCCGCCGCCGCGGGCGGGTCGATCCACAGCACTCCGACCGCCTCGTGCAGCCCGCCCACGACCCGGTGGGCGAGTTCTGTGCCGGTGCCGAGGACGGTGACCTTGCGGACCTTTGTGACCAGGCCGCGTACGCCGATCTCGGCGCGCGGGATGTCGTACAGGGTGAGGTAGACGGTGCGGCGGTCGGCGGAGAGGGTGCTGGGACCGTAGTGGTGCCCGGCCGGCAGTCCGCGGACCGTCCCGTAGACGGCCGCGGAGTGTTTGCGGATCCACTCCCCCAGTCCTTCGAGACGTTCGACCTGCGGCTCGGGGATGGTGCCGTCCTCCCTCGGGCCGACGTCGAGCAGCAGGTTTCCGCCCCCGCCGATGGTCTCGGTGAAGTAGCGGATCAGCTGGCTGAGCGACTTGTGGTTGTGGTCGTGGTGCTGGTAGCCCCACGAGTCGTTGATCGTCAGGCACAGCTCCCAGGGCCCGGCGGGCGGTTCGATGGGGGCGCCCTGTTCGGGGGTGGCGTAGTCGCCCTCGCTGAGCATGCGGGCGTTGAAGACGACGTCGGGCGAGTAGGAGCGGATGAGCGCGGCGAGCTCGGGGATGCGCCACTGTTCCTCGCTGCGGTCCCACTCCCCGTCGAACCACATCAGGTCGGGCCGGTAGCGGGAGGCGAGTTCACGGATCTGGCCGTCGCGGTAGGCGATGAACCGCTCCCAGGCAGCCAGGTCCTCGTCCTCGGCCGCGACCTCGGAGTAGCGGTTGTCCTCCAGCTCCGGCGGGCGGCCCGGCTTGCGGGTGGAGGCGTAGTCGGGGTGGTTCCAGTCGGAGTGCGAGTAGTAGAAACCGACCTTGAGGTCCTTCTCGCGCAGGGCGTCGACGTAGCCGGTGAGGTAGTCGCGGCCCAGGTTCAGGTCGCCGTACGCGGTGTCCCACAGGGCGACGCCGTCGTGGTGGCGGCTGGTGAGGACGGCGTACCGGGCGCCGGCCCGGGCGAACAGGTCGGCCCATGCCCTGGGGTCGTAGCGGGCGCCGGTGAAGCGGTCGAGCTGGGACATGTACTGGTCGTGCGGGACGATGTCGTCGTAGAACGACCAGGACTCCTGGACGCCGTCGACGGCGTAGATCCCCCAGTGGACGAAGATCCCCAACTTGGCGTCGGTGAACCACGGCTGCATGGACACGGCTGAACTCCTCTACAGGACAAGGTCACTCGGCGGAACCAGGGGACTTGGGGAACATGAGGGGTCCCCGGGGGCGGGCGCGGCGGGCGCCCGCCCCCGGGTGCCGGTGCTAGCGGCCGGTGGTGCCGCGCTCCAGGCGGAGCGTCAGCACCTGGAACGGGCGCAGTGTCACCGCGACCGTGCCGTCGGTGCCGACCTCAGCGCTCTCCAGCGGGCGTTCGAGCAGGTCGGTGACCTGGGCGCCGGCCAGCGGGAACCCGGTGCGCAGCACGCCCTGGCCGCGGCCACCGCGGGACTCGTAGAGGCGGACGACCACGTCGCCGGACTCGTCGTCGGCGAGCTTGACCGCCTCGACGGTCACGCCCTCGCCGTCCACGGAGACGACCGGCTCGGGGGTGCCCGCGGTGTCCGCCACCCGCAGCGGCAGGTTCAGGGCGTAGCCCTCGGCGACCGCGTCCTCGATGCTCGCGCCGGGGAGCAGGGAGTACGTGAAGCGGTGCGCCCCCTGGTCGGCCTCGGGGTCCGGGATGCGCGGGGCGCGCACCAGACTGAGCGCGACCGTGGTGGTCGTACCGCCGTCCTCGCGGACCGTGCGGGTCACGTCGTGGCCGTACGTCGAGTCGTTGATGACCGCGACGCCGTAGCCGGGCTCGCCGACGTGCACCCAGCGGTGCCCGGAGACCTCGAAGCGGGCCGCCTCCCAGCTGGTGTTGGTGTGGGTGGGGCGCTGGACGTGGCCGAACTGGATCTCCGCGGAGGAGTGCGCGGCGCGGACGTCCACCGGGAAGCCGGCCTTGAGGATCTTCTCGGCCTCGTGCCAGTCGATCTCGGTGTCGAAGTCGATCCTGGGGCTGCCGGCGCGCAGGGTGATGGTCTGGGTGATCGTCGAGCCCTTGCCGAAGGAGCGCGTCACGCGGATCGCGCCGAGCAGGGGGTCCTCCTCGACGACGGCCACCGACTCCGCTTCCAGCAGGTCCGTGTAGCGGTTCTTGTAGTGCTTGTCGATGTCCCAGGCGTCCCAGTAGTTCGGGAGGTCGGTGTGCAGGCGGAGCAGGTTGCCCGGCCCGGCGAGGACTTCGCGGTCGGCCCGCAGATCGCGTACGGACGCCAGTGTGCCGTCCGCGGCGACCTCGACCCGGACCAGGCCGTTGTCGAGGGTCCGGCCCGCGGCCTTCACCGGCTGTGGGGGCTGGGCGTCGGTCAGCGGCGCGCTGCCGCTCGCGGGTACCTCCACGTACGCCGGTGTGCCGTCGGCGGTGCGGACCACGTCGGAGCGGTCGTAGGGGCTGGTGTTGAGCACGCGGGGGCCTCCGGCGCCCAGCGCGGCGACCGCCTCGGCGGTCAGCGCCTCCAACTCCTCGGCCACCCGGGCGTATTCGGCCTCCGCCTCACGGTGCACCCAGGCGATCGACGAGCCGGGCAGGATGTCGTGGAACTGGTGCAGCAGGACCGTCTTCCACAGCCGGTCGAGCTTCTCGTACGGGTACGCGTAGCCCGGCGCGTGCAGCGCGGCCGTGGTCGCCCACAACTCGGCCTCGCGGAGCTTGTGTTCGCTGCGCCGGTTGCCCTGCTTGGTGCGGGCCTGGGAGGTGTAGGTGGCGCGGTGCAGCTCCAGGTAGAGCTCGCCGTTCCAGACGGGGGCGTCCGGGTACTCCTCGCGGGCGGCCTTGAAGAAGTCGTCGGGGTGTTCCACGACGACCTTGGGCGAGCCCTCCAGGTCGGCGAGCCTGCGCGCGCGTTCCATGATCTCGCGGGTGGGGCCGCCGCCGCCGTCTCCCCAGCCGAAGGGCGCCAGCGAGCGGGTACCGCCGCCCTTCTCCGAGTAGTTGCGGACCGCGCGGTCCATCTCCTCGCCGCTGAAGCGGGCGTTGTAGGTGTCGACGGGCGGGAAGTGGGTGAAGATGCGGGTGCCGTCGATGCCCTCCCACCAGAAGGTGTGGTGGGGGAACTTGTTGGTCTGGTTCCAGGAGATCTTCTGGGTGAGGAACCAGTCGTTGCCGGCGAGCTTGGCGAGCTGCGGGTAGGCGGCGGTGTAGCCGAAGGAGTCGGGCAGCCAGACGCCCTTGGTCTCGACGCCGAAGTGCTCGATGAAGAACCGCTTGCCGTGGATGAGCTGGCGGGCCATGGCCTCGCCGCCGGGCAGGTTGCCGTCGGCCTCGACCCACTGGCCGCCGACGGGCGCCCACTGACCCTTCTTGACCGCGTCCTGGATGCGGGCCCACACCTTGGGGTAGTTGTCGCGCACCCACTCGTACTGCTGGGCCTGGGAGCAGGCGAAGATGAAGTCGTCGTACTCGTCGGCCAGGGACGTCACGTTGGAGAAGGTGCGGGACGTCTTGCGCTTGGTCTCGCGGATCGGCCACAGCCAGGCGGAGTCGATGTGCGCGTGGCCGACACCGGAGACGGTGTGGGCGCTGGCGTGCGCGGGCCGGGCCAGGACGGGGGCGAGCACCTCGCGGACGGCGGCGGCGCTGCCGGAGACGTCGTCCAGGTCCAGGGTGTCCATGGCCCGGTCGAGGGCGTGCATGATCTCGTGGCGGCGCGGTTCGTGCTCGCCGAGGTGGACCATGAGTTCGCGCAGCACCTGAAGGTCCAGGTCGAGGTGCCAGACCTGCTCGTCCAGGACGGCGATGTCGGCGCGCTGGAAGGTGTACAGCGGTTTGTCGCCGGCGGTCAGGACGTCACCGAGGTGGGTGGTCTTGGAGAAGTTGTCGGCGAGGATGTCCGGGTTGGAGGCGGCCTCGACCAGGTAGTCGACCGTCTCGCCGCCCGTCGCCGGGTTGGCGATCGGTACGTACTGGTTGAGCGGGTTGACCGCCTTGAGCGGGGTCCCGTCGGTGAGGTGGACCAGCGCCTCGGCCTGGTTGCCCGGCCAGTCGCCCACGAACCCGAGGTCGATGACGGCCTCGACGCGCCGTCCGGCCCACTCGGCCGGCACCTGGCCGCGCATCCGGAACCAGGTCGTGCCCCACGGCGGGCCCCAGGGGGTGTCCATCGCGAAGGGAGCGTAGGTCGCGGCGGCGGCCTCCTCGAAGGGGACCGGCTCGCCCGGCGCCTGCCAGGCCTCGACCTCGAAGGGGACGGTGGCCGCGTAGATCGCGGGCTTGATGCGCTGGGTGTGGACGCGCTCGACGCGCTCCTCGATCCGGCGGCGTTCGTCGTGCATGAAGATCTCCAGGAAACAGGAAGCCAGGGAGGGGGGAGTGCCCGAAGGCCAGAAAGCGCTTACCAGGCGCGTCTACACAAGGTACGCCAGGCCAGGGTGGACGTCTGTGTAGCCCTCCACCAGCCTGCGGGCCACATTGACCGAGTCGACCAGCGGATGCAGCGCGAACGCCTTCACCGCCGTCGCACGGGAGCCCGACTCGGCCGCGGCCAGCACCTCGCGTTCGACGCCCTTGACCGAGCAGACCAGGCCGGTGGCGTGGTCGGGGAGCGGGGCGACGGCGACCGGGTGGGCACCGTTGGCGTCGACCAGGCAGGGGACCTCGATGACGGCGTCCTGGTCGAGCACCGAGAGGGTGCCCTGGTTGCGGACGTTGAGGATCAGGGTCGTGCGCTCGTCGCGGGCGATGGCCCGCATCAGGGCGAGGGCCACCTTCTCGTAGCCGCCGGAGAGGTCGTCGGCGTCGCGCTCGCCGGCGCCGGCCGTCTCCCGGTTCTCGGCCATGTAGGTGGCCTCGCGCTCGGCCCGGGTGCGGTCCCAGGCGGTCAGGGCGGCCGCGTCGGGGCGCTCCATCTCCTGGTAGAAGCGGGCCTGCTGGTCGGCCAGGAACGCGCCGCGGGTCTTCTCGGCCTGCTGGTAGGCCCGGACCGCTTCCCGGTTGAAGTAGTAGTAGTGCAGGTACTCGTTGGGGATCGCGCCGAGGGACTGGAGCCAGTCGACGCCGAAGAGCTTGCCCTCCTCGAAGGAGCCGAGCAGGTCGGTGTCGGCGAGCAGACGCGGCAGCTCGTCCCGGCCGGCCACCCGCAGGCCGCGCACCCAGCCGAGGTGGTTGAGGCCGACGTAGTCGATCCAGGCCTCGCGGGGGTCGGCGCCCAGGACCCGGGCGATACGGCGGCCGAGGCCGACCGGCGAGTCGCAGATGCCGATGACCCGGTCGCCGAGGTGGCGGGACATGGCCTCGGTGACCAGGCCGGCCGGGTTGGTGAAGTTGATGACCCAGGCGTCCGGGGCCACCCGGGCCACCCGCCGGGCGATGTCGACGGCGACCGGAACGGTCCGCAGACCGTAGGCGATGCCGCCCGCGCCGACCGTCTCCTGCCCGAGGACGCCCTGGTCCAGCGCCACCCGCTCGTCGTTCGCCCGGCCCTTGAGGCCGCCGACGCGGATCGCGGAGAAGACGAAGTCGGCGCCGCGCAGTGCCTCGTCGAGGTCGGTCGTGGCGCTCACCTCGGGCGCGTCGGGCACCCCGGCGGCCTGCTCGGCCAGCACCCGGGTCACCGCGGACAGCCTGCGGGCATCCAGGTCGTGCAGCACGACATGGGTGACGCGGCCCTCGGCGCGGTCCCCGAGGAGGGCCCCGTACACGAGCGGCACCCGGAACCCGCCACCACCCAGAATCGTCAGCTTCACGCCGCGTCCGCCTTTCCGTTCTTGCCTGCCGGCACCACGTCGACGCCCGCCTCCTCGAAGGAGGCCAGCGTCGCCGGGTTCACCGGCGCGTTCGTCACCACCGCGTCCAGGTCCTCGGGACCGCACACCTTCGCCATGCCGGTGCCCGGGAACTTCGCCGAGTCGGCGAGCAGGACGACCTTCTCACTGGCCTTGATCATGGCCCGTTTCACCGGGACCTCGACGACGGTCGTGTCCATCACCTGCCCACCGGGGCGCACGCCACTGGTGCCGAGGAAGAGCCAGTCGGCGTGCAGCTGGCGCAGGTTGTCCTCGGTGAGGAAGCCGACCAGGGACCGGTACTCGCGCCGGACCATGCCGCCGAGCAGCACCAGCTCGATGCCCTCGTCGTCCGCCAGCTCCTCGTAGACCACCAGGTTGCTGGTGATCACGGTGAGCCTGCGGCCGTGCAGCTGCCGGGCCAGGCGGTAGGCGGTGGTGCCGATGTCGAGCAGCACCGACTGACCGTCCGCGACCATGGCGGCGGCCCGCGCGGCTATGGCGTCCTTCTCCGCCACGCGCACCTCGGCGACCTCGGCGAAGGGCTGGTCGCCCTCATCGGCCACGGCGCCGCCGTGCACCCGCGTCAGCATGCCGTCGTCCTCGAGTTTGACCAGGTCACGCCTGATCGTGGCGGGGCTCACGCCCAGCTGCTCGGAGAGATCGGTCACGGCCGCGGGGCCACCGGAGCGCAGGGCCCGGAGGATGAGTTGATGTCGTCGTTCTGCCAGCACGACGTGAACACTACTCGTCATCTTCAATCATTTCTATGCTCAGTTCTGCTCAGGTATTGACCAAGCTCGCGGATCGTCGCACGATTCCGGTCACGAAATGAAGAGTTTTGACGAGCTCTCCGGATGAGAGGACCTTTCACGTGGATGACGACCGGCCCGAGGTGCTGCTGACCGGGCTGCTCTTCTACGACCTCGTCCTCACCGGTCTGGGCAAGCCGCCGACACCCGGCGAGGAGATCTGGACAGCCGGCATGGGCTGCGGCCCGGGCGGCATCGCCAACCTGGCCGTCGCCGCCTCCCGCTTCGGCCTCAGGACATCCCTGGCCACGGTCTTCGGCGACGACTTCTACGGCGCGTACTGCCAGGAGGTCCTGGCCGGCCAGGAGGGCGTCGACCTCACGCTCTCCCGGGTCGCGGACGGCTGGCACACGCCGGTCACGGTCGCGCTGGCGCACGGTCACGACCGGGCCCTCGTCACCCACGGCCAGGAGCCGCCGTACTCGCAGGACACTCTGATGGGCGACCCGCCCGCGGCGCGCACGGCCCTCGTGCACCTGGAGGCCGAACCGCCCGGCTGGCTCGCCAAGGCCGCCGCGAACGGCACCCGGATCTACGCCGACGTCGGCTGGGACCCGACCCAGGAGTGGTCGCCCGCTCTTCTGGACCAGCTCGCGCTGTGCCACGCCTTCCTTCCCAACGAGACCGAGGCGATGGCCTACACCCGCACCGACAGCGCGGTCGCGGCCCTCGGCACCCTCGCCGAACTGGTCCCGGTGGCCGTGGTCACCCGCGGCGGGGACGGCGCGGTCGCGGTCGACCAGACGACCGGCGAGTACGCGGACGTGCCGGCGCTCGCCGTGGACGTCCTGGACGCGACGGGCGCCGGGGACGTGTTCGGCGCGAGCTTCGTGGCTGCCTCGCTCGGCGGCTGGCCGCTGGAGGAGCGGCTGCGTTTCGCGGTCCTGGCGGCCGGACTGTCCGTACGCCATCACGGCGGCGCCCTCGCGGCCCCCGGCTGGTACGGCGTCGACCGCTGGTGGCGCGCCCTGACCGACCCCGAACTCAAGCGGGCGTACGGCTTCCTGGCGGAGCGGCTGCCGGCGGACCCCGGTCCTCCGGTGCGACACGCCCCCGTCACCCCGCCCGCCCCTCATCACTGACCCCCCACAAGCGAAGTACTGACAGATCCGAAAGGCGGTGGGAGCTTTGCGGCTCTCACGTAGAGGACTGCTGCGCGCGGGCCTGGCCGGTACGGCCGCCACAGCGCTCGGCGGTCTGGCGTCCGGCTGTGCCGTCCCGACCGGTTCGACCGGCCGCACCATGGTCCTGTGGTACTGGGACGGCGGCCTCGGCGACACGGCCATCAGCAAGGCCAAGGCCCGTTACGACAGCACGGTCGACCTCAAGGCCGTCAAGATCGGCGGCTACTACCGGTCCAAGCTGATCACCACGATGGCCGGCCGCGCCCACGTCCCCGACATCGCGGGCCTCAAGGGCGAGGACATGGCGTCCTACCTGCCCAACGCGGACCAGTTCGTGGACCTGCGGACCCTCGGCGCGGACAAGTACAAGAGCCAGTACCTGCCGTGGAAGTGGCAACAGGGCATCGCCGACGACGGCTCCATGATCGGTTTCCCGATCGACTGCGGTCCGGTCGCGCACCTCTACCAGTACGAGGTCTTCCGCAAGGCGGGGCTGCCGTACGAGCCCGCCGACGTGTCCCGGGAGCTGGACACCTGGGACAAGTTCTTCGCGGCGGGTGAGCGGCTCAAGCAGCGCGTTCCGGGGACCTCCCTGCTCACCGACGTCAACAGTGTCTTCGAGAACGTGGTGCAGCAGGGCAGCAAGCGCTACGTCGACAAGGACCGCGTCTTCATCGGCGACCAGGAGCACGTACGCGACGCCTGGGCACTGGCCGTGGAGGCCAAGCGGCGGGGGCTGGTCTCCAACCTGGTCACCGGCACCCCGGACCAGCTCTCGGCGGTGGAGTCCGGCAAATTGCCCAGCCAGCTGGGCGCTTCGTGGGCGACCTACGACCTGAAGAACGGCGTGCCGAAGACCAAGGGCAGGTGGCGGGTGGCCGACATGCCTGTGCGGCCCGCCAACAACGGTGGTTCGTTCCTGTCGGTCACCAAGGCGTGCCGGGAGCCCGAGCGTGCCTTCGAGATCATCGCGTGGATGCTCAACGCCTCCAACCAGGCCCAGGGTTACGTCGACGCCGGCCTCTTCCCGTCCACCCCCGCCTCGTACGGCATGAAACAACTGCGCGAGCCCGACCCCTTCTTCGGCGGCCAGGTGACCACGGACGTCTTCGGGCCCGCCGCGCAGAAGATCGCGGTCGCCTACAACAGCCCGTTCGACGTGGCGCTCGGGCAGCCCATCAAGGACGAGATCAAGAACGTCGGCGTCCTCGGAAAGGACCCGAAGAAGGCCTGGAGTGACGCCATGAGCAAGTGCCGGCGGATCGCGCAGCACCTGGGGGTGAGCTACTGATGGCCACCGTCCCCGCGCTGGAGAGGCCCCCCGTGGCGGTGGCGGCCCCGCCCGCCACGCGGCCGAAGAAGGGATGGCGCAAGTACTGGCACCTGTATGCCGCGATCTCACCGTTCTATCTGCTGTTCCTCGCCTTCGGCCTGATTCCCGTCGGCTTCTCGCTCTACCTGTCCTTCCACCGCTGGGACGGCCTCGGCTCGATGGAGTGGGCGGGCCTGTCGCAGTACCGGTACCTGGTGAGCGACAGCGACTTCTGGAGCTCGATCGGCAACACGATCATCATCTGGGCGCTGGCCACCTTCCCCATGATCTTCCTGGCGATGATCACGGCCGTGCTGCTCAACTCGGCGGTCCGGTTCAAGAACGTCTACCGCTTCGCCTACTTCCTGCCGAACGTCACCTCGGTGGTGGCGATCGCGATCGTGTTCGGCTCGGTGTTCTCCACCAACTTCGGCCTGGTGAACGCCCTGTTGCGAGCCGTCGGCCTGGACCAGGTGGCCTGGCTGAACACGCCGTGGGGCATCAAGGTCGCCATTGCCACACTGATGACCTGGCAGTGGGTCGGCTACAACGCGATCATCTTCCTCGCGGGTCTGCAGACCATCCCGAGCGAGCTGTACGAGGCGGCGCGGGTGGACGGCGCCGGGCCCGTGCAGACGTTCTTCCGGATCACGCTGCCCATGCTGCGGCCGACCCTGCTGTTCGTGCTCGTCGTCTCCACGGTCACCGGACTGCAGAGCTTCACCGAGGCGCAGGTGCTGCTGCAGAACACCTCGAACGACTCGACGTTCTCCGGCGGTCCCGGCCACGCGGGCCGGACGATGGTCCTCTACTTCTTCCAGCAGACCTTCGACAACAACGACTTCGGCTACGGCGCCGCTGTGGCGTGGGGCATCTTCCTCGTCGTCGTCATCTTCTCGATCATCAACTGGCGCCTGGTGCAGCGCCGGGACGAAGACTAGGGAGGCCGGGACACCATGGCATCCGTCCAGGACACCAAAGACTCCAAGGGCATCCGGGGTTCCCGGCGCCGGGGCATCGCGCTGCACGCGGTCCTCGTCATCGGTCTGCTGCTGTCGGCCTTCCCGTTCTACTGGGCCCTCATCATGTCGACGCACACGTCGACCGAGATCTTCTCCTATCCGCCGAAGCTGCTGCCCGGCTCGCACTTCCTGCAGAACGTGCGCAGCCTCTTCGACAACATCGACTTCTTCGGCTCGATGTTCAACTCGCTGCTGGTGGCGAGCTCGGTGACCTTCCTGGTCCTGTTCTTCGACTCGCTGGCCGCGTTCGTCTTCGCCAAGTTCGAGTTCCCGGGCCGCAGGGCGCTGTTCGTCCTGCTGATGGCGATCTTCATGGTGCCGACGCAGATGGCGATCATCCCGCAGTTCGTGATCATGGCGAAGATCGGGTGGATCGGCTCGATGACGGCGCTGATCGTGCCGGCGGCGGCCAACGCGTTCGGCATCTTCTGGATGCGCCAGTACATGAAGAGCGCGATCCACGACGAACTGCTGGACGCCTCGAAGATCGACGGCGCGAACTTCCTGCGCCAGTACTGGCATGTGGCGCTCCCCGTGGTCCGCCCGGGCCTGGCCTTCCTCGGCATCTTCACCTTCATGGGCCAGTGGAACGACTACGCCTGGCCGCTGATCTCCCTGACCAACCCGGACAACGTCACCCTCCAGGTCGCGTTGTCGCAGCTCAACGGCGTCCACGGCACCACCGACTACGGCATGGTGATGACCGGCGCGCTGCTCGCCCTGATCCCGCTGCTGATCGTGTTCGCGATCGGCGCCAAGCAGATCATCGGCGACCTCGGCAAGGGAGCGATCAAGTGACGGACCCGCTGCTCGCGCTGCGCCCCTGGGAGACACCCGAGGTGACCTCCTGGCGACGGCTGCCGATGAACGCCGTCGACCGCCGCGCCGGCGCGCTGGACCTGGACGGCGAGTGGCGCTTCCAGCTGCTGCCGGCGCCGGACGCGCCGCCGGCCGGCGACTGGTCGTCCGCGTACGTCCCCGGCGCCTGGACGACGCAGGGCACGGACGACCTCCCGCAGTACACCAACGTCCGTATGCCGTTCCCCCAGTTCCCGCCCGCCACACCCGCGGCCAACCCGACCGGCGTGTACGAGCGTGAGGTGGACGTGCCCGCCGAGTGGGCCGGGCGGCGGATCGTGCTCCAGGTCGGGGCCGCCGAGAGCGTGCTGCTTGTGCATGTCGACGGGCGCGCGGTGGGCATCTCCAAGGACTCACACCTGGCCGCCGAGTTCGACCTGACCGAGGCGGTGCGCCCCGGCGAGCGGGCCACCGTACGGCTGACGGTCGTGAAGTGGTCGGACGCCTCGCACATCGAGGACCAGGACCAGTGGTGGCACGGCGGGGTCACACGGTCGGTACTGCTGTACGCGACCGACCCGCTGCGGCTCGCGGACGTCACGGTACGCGCGGGACGGAACGGCGACCTGCGGGTGGACTGCCAGGTGCGGGACACGGGCGGGGCGCTGCCCGAGGGGTGGTACGTCAGCGGCGAGCTGGACGGTCGCCCGCTCTCCCAGGACGCGGAGTTCGACCGGGTCAACACCGAGGACGACCGGGTCTCCGACTTCCTCGGCGAGGCGCGGCTGCTGACCACGGCGGCGGACGTACGCCTCTGGAACGCCGAGGAGCCCGAGCTGTACGACCTGGCCGTCCGGCTGCACCGCGCCGACGGCACCGTCGCCGACACCTCGCACCACCGGATCGGGTTCCGGGACGTCGAGATCGTCGGCCGGGACCTGCTGGTCAACGGCGAGCGGGTGTACATCCGGGGCGTCAACCGGCACGACTTCCATCCGCTGACCGGGCGGACGGTGACGCACGACGAGATGCGCGCGGACCTGGTGCTGCTGAAGCGCTTCGGTTTCAACGCGGTCCGCACCTCGCACTACCCGAACGACCCGGCGCTGTACGACCTGGCTGACGAGCTCGGTTTCTACGTGGTGGACGAGGCCGACATCGAGTCCCACGACCACGCCCACGAGATCGCCGACGACCCGCGCTATCTGAACGCCTTCGTCGACCGGGTCTCCCGGATGGTGCTGCGCGACAAGAACCACCCCTCGGTGATCATCTGGTCGCTGGGCAACGAGTCCGACTACGGCGCGAACCACGACGCGGCGGCGGGCTGGGTGCGCCGGCACGATCCGACCCGGCCGATCCAGTACGAGGGCGCCGCCAAGCTGGGCTGGGCCGACCCGGGCCTCGCCTCCGACATCGCCTGCCCCATGTACGCGCCGCTGGAGGACTGCGTGGCGCACGCGCTGTCCGGGGAGCAGACCAAGCCGCTGATCCAGTGCGAGTACTCGCACGCGATGGGCAACAGCAACGGCACGCTGGCCGACCACTGGGCGGCCATCGAGTCCACCCCGGGCCTTCAGGGCGGATTCATCTGGGAGTTCTGGGACCACGGAATCCTCCAGCGTGTGAACGACGGCAGACCGGTCGGGCGTGGGGGCGCCGGCCTTTATGACAACGGTGTCGCCGCGCCCGGACATCGTTGGGCGTACGGCGGTGACTTCGGCGAGACGATCCACGACGGCCCGTTCATCGCCGACGGGGTGGTCTTCCCGGACCGCACTCCCAAGCCCGTGATGTACGAGCACCGGGAGATCGCGGCGCCCCTGCGGCTGGAGTGCCTCCGGCACGAGGGCGTCGTCATCGGCAACCACCAGCACTTCCGCGGCCTGGACTGGCTGTCCGGCGAGTGGCGGCTGTCCCTGGCGGACGGCGGCACCCTGACCGCGCCGGCCGAGCTGCCCGATCTGCGGCCGGGCGAGACGGCGGCGGTGCCGCTGCCCTTCGAGCTGCCCGAGGACGGCGGGGAGGCGTGGCTGACCCTGCGCGTGACCACCGCCGGGGACGAGCCATGGGCCCCGCGCGGGACGGTGGTGTGCCTGCCGCAGGTACGGCTGCGGGCGGCTGCCCCCCAGACCACTCCCCCGCCCGTACGGAACCGTTCGGTCGAGGTGGAGGTCGACGGCGACGGCCTGCTGGTCCATCCCCTGCTCGCCTCGGCGCCCACGCTGTCGCTGTGGCGGGCCCCCACGGACAACGACGAACTCGGCGGGATGGCGGCGAACTGGCGGGCCTGGGGCCTCGACACGCTGGTGCGCAAGCTCGTCGACGTGCGCCGGGCGGACGGCCGCGTCACGGTGTCCGCGGAGTACGCCGCGGCCGCCGGTGTCATCCGGCACACGCAGGTGTTCACCCCGGTCGACGGCGGCATCCAGGTCGAGGAGTCGGCCGAACTGCCGCAGGCCCTCACCGATGTGGCCCGGGTCGGCTCCGTGTTCGAGACGGTGGCGGGCCTGGACCTGATGGAGTGGTACGGGCAGGGCCCCTGGGAGTCGTATCCGGACCGCGCCTTCGGAGCACCGGTCGGCCACCACTCAGTCCCCGTGGACGAGTTGTTCACCCCCTACCTGCGCCCGCAGGAGAGCGGTGGGCGGCACGGCGTACGGCGCTTCACCCTGTCGGCACCGGACGTCACCGGGCTGACAGTCGCACTGGACACACCGCGGCAGGTCTCCGTGACCCGCTACCGCGCGGAGGACCTGACCTCCGTGACCCATCACGACGAACTCGCCCCACGGGCCGGGTGCGTCGTCCACCTCGACGCCGCCCACCGCGGCCTGGGCACCGCCTCGTGCGGTCCGGACACCTCACCCTCCTACCTCCTCGCACCGGGCACCCATCGCTGGAGCTGGACCCTGCGCGCCCACTGAACCCCCCACACCTCCTCTGTCACCTTTACGCAGTGTTACGGAGCACACGTGTGCGTTTCCCATGAGCACGACCAGGGCGAGGCCGCGCAGGCCGGTGCCGGCAGACGCGGTTTCCTGCGGGCGACCGCGCTGCTGGGCGCGGCGGCCACGGCGGGTCTCGCGCTGCCGACGGCCGCCGAGGCGGCCACGGCCGCGGAGGCGGGCTGGCGGCCCGATCCCGACAGCCGCCGCTTCACCCTCGCCGTCATGCCCGACACGCAGTACCTCTTCGACGGGCCGAGCATCGACAAGGCGCCCATCGAGGCGTCCCTGCGCTACCTCCTGGAGCACGGCACGGAAGACAACATCGTCTTCCTGTCCCACCTCGGTGACCTCACCGAGAACGGCGCCCAGGTCGAAGTCACCGCGATCAGCGAGGCGTTCGGGCTGCTGGACCGGCGTGGCGTCGGCTACAGCGTCCTGGCCGGCAACCACGACGTGAAGTCCTCGACGGACGACCAGCGGGGGCCGACGCCGTACCTGGACGCCTTCGGGCCGCAGCGGTTCAAGGACAAGCCGACCTTCGGCGGCGCCTCGCCCGACGGCTACAACACCTTCCACCTGTTCAAGGCGGGCGGCCGCGAGTGGCTGGTGCTCGCCCTGGACTGGAGGCTGTCGGCGAAAGGTTTCTCCTGGGCCAAGGACGTCATCGCCCGGCACCCGAAGACCCCGGTCGTCCTCACCACGCACGAGCTGGTCGTCGAGGACGACACCCTGTCGGACTACGGACAGCAGTTGTGGGACCAGCTGATCGCGGACCACGACCAGATCTTCCTCACCCTCAACGGGCACTACTGGCCGGCCGGCCGGGCCACCCGCAAGAACGCGGCGGGCAACGACGTCCACCTGCATCTGACGAACTATCAGAACAGGTATTTCGGCGGCGCGGCGATGATCCGCCTCTACCACTTCGACCTGGACCGTGACGTCATCGACGTCGAGACGGTCTCCCCGTGGATCCTCGGCCGTGCCGCGAAGGGGCTCAACGAACTGGAGCGGCAGGAGATCGAGCTGAGCGGCGACGCCGACCGGTTCTCCGTCGACATCGACTTCGCCGACCGCTTCTCCGGCTTCGACCCGGTGCCCGCGCGCCCGGCCCGCCCCGTGTCGAAAATGCTCGTCCCTGGCACGGTCGCCTACTGGCGCTTCGAGTCGCCCGTGTCCGGCACCGTCCGTGACCTGTCCGGCCGCGGCAACGACCTGACCCTGGTGTCGGTGGGCGGTGGCTCGCTGGGCTGGTCGGCGGACCACCACCCCGACCAGCCCGGCCACGGCAGCCTCGAGTTCCAGGGGTACAAGTCCCCGCTGGAGGGCGCCTACCTGCGCACGGTCGACGGGGCGCCCCTCAACTCCGCGACCTTCAAGGCCGGTTACACCATCGAGGCGTTCTACCGCCTCCCGGCCGACTGGGACCCCGACCACAACGCATGGTCGGGTCTGGTCAGCCGGACCGGCACGGGCGGTGCCGCGGGCAAGACCGCGGACGATCCCGACGAGCCGCTCGCCACGCTGTCGCTGTCCGACGGGCCCGGCCCGCAGTGGGCGGTCCGGCCGCTCAACCAGGAGGGCATCGCCACGAACTGGGGCGACGAGACGGCCCGGGAGGTGTGGTGGCACGTCGCCGTCGTCAACGACGGCTCCCACACCATCATGTACGTCCAGGGCTGCCCCGTCGCCCGCAATCCGCACGCCACCGCCGTCGGGCTCACCTCCGTCGGGCTGCCGTGGCTGCTCGGGGGCTACGAGTACGCCGGGAAGATCGACCAAATCCTGCACGGACGGCTCGGCGACGTCCGGATCGTCGAACGGGCGCTGCCCGTCACCTCGTTCATGAACCACTGACGTCCCGAAGCAAAGGCGCGAGAACCATGACAGAGCAACAGCTGCCCGCCTGGGCCGACCCGTCCGTCTCCCCCTCCGAACTCGACCCGCAGGGTGTCTCCCGGCGCGGGCTGCTGCGCAGCGCCGGCCTGTTCGGGGCGGCGTTCGCGCTCGGCTCGGCGGCCACGCCCGCGGTGGCGGCAGCGGCGGACGACAGACCGCTCGGCGGCGGCGACCCCCGCCTCGCCTACCTGGTCGGCGACCACCACGTGCACAGCGTCTACAGCCACGACGCGAAGTACACCTTCTCCCAGCTGGCCACCGCGGCCGCCAAGTACGGCCTCGACTGGATGGTCTTCAACGAGCACTCCAACTTCGGGCACGCCTGGTACGGCGCCGCCATGGAGCACCAGGAAATCCTCAAGGCGCGCGCCGAGAACCCCCGCCAGCTGATCTTCCAGGGCCTGGAGTGGTACATCCCGGCCGCCGAGCACTGCACGATCTTCGCCGCGCCCGGTCCCCACGAGGTCGACGTCCTCACCCAGTTCGAGCTGGCCTATGACGGCAAGCTGCTCAACTACACGGACGGCGCCCCGGACAACCCGAACACGGCCCGTAACGAGGCGCACGCGGTCAAGGCCATCCAGTGGCTCGCCGAACAGCGCCGCACGGGCTACATCGACGACGTCCTCGTCTTCGCCAACCATCCGATGCGGCTGGGCATCGACTCCCCGCACGAGATGCGCAACTGGCGGGACGCGGCTCCCGAGATCATGATCGGCATGGAGGGCGCGCCCGGCGCACAGGGCGGCGGCATCCCCGGCTGGGAGGGCCCCACCTCACAGCGCGGCGAGTACACCAACAAGCCGTCCGTGAACTCCTGGGCCGGCTACCCCGAGGACACGTACGTGCTGTACGGCGGTTTCGACTGGATGACGTCGACGGTCGGCGGCATGTGGGACGCGATGCTCGCCGAGGGCAAGCTGTTCACCATCACCACCAACTCCGACGTCCACCGGGTCGTCTTCGACACGTGGAAGAACGGCGACTGGCTGCCGGGGCAGAACTTCGACAACACCGGCAAGATCCCCGACCCCGTGAACACGGACTCCCCGCAGCCCGGCGGTGACTTCTGGCCCGGCCAGTTCAGCCGCACCCATGTGGGCGTGACCCGCTACGGCTACCGCGCGGTGATGGCGGGCCTGCGCGCGGGCCGGGTCTGGCTCGACCACGGGCATCTGCTCGACGGTCTCGACGTGCGACTGCAGCGGGACCGCGACTTCGGTCCCGGTGTGACACTGGGCGGCCGAGTGCGGGTCCGCAAGGGCGAGAAGCTCACCCTGAACGTCACCGTCACCACGGCCTCCCGCCCCAACACCCAGGGAATCCTGCCCCAGTTGGCCCACGTGGACCTGATCCGGGGCGCGGTGCGCGGCCCGGTGACCGACCGGGACACCTGGCAGGCTCCCGACACCAAGGTCGTCCAGACGAAGGACGTCTCCGGCCGGACCGGGACGTACACCCTGCGCATCCCGGTCACCGCCGGGGACGAGTCCTTCTACGTCCGCCTGCGCGGCAGCGACGGCAAACGCAACGGTACCGGCTACCTGGGTGCCGCCATCGACCCGCACGGCCCGATCCCGCACGTCCCCGGAGACGGTGACCCGTGGGCCGACACCTGGTTCTACTCCAACCCGATCTTCGTGGACGTGGTCGGCAACTGAGGCGTCCCGCAAGGGGCGCGGGGAACTGCGCGACCAGCCACAACGGCCGCGCGGTTCCCCACAAAGCTCAGCCCCTACGGCGACATGAAGCCACGGCGCCGGCGAAACCGCTCACGCGTAGAAGCGCGACAGGCTCTGCAACACCGCCGCGGGCTTGGCACCACCCTCGATCTCGATGGCCCCGTCGACGGTGATCTGCACCCCGCCCGGCACGTCCTCGACCGAGGCCAGCTTCCCCACCAGCCGAATCTTCGACCCGACCTTCACCGGGGACGGGAAGCGCACCTTGTTCAGCCCGTAGTTGACCTTCGTCGAGACACCCTCGACATCCAGCAGCTCGGTGAACAACGGGATGAACAAGGAAAGCGTCAGGTATCCATGGGCGATGGGCGCGCCGAACGGGCCCTCCTTCGCGCGCTCGGGGTCCACATGGATCCATTGGTGGTCCCCCGTGGCGTCGGCGAACGTGTTGATCCGCTCCTGCGTGACCTCGATCCACTCGCTGGCCCCGAGGTCACTTCCGGCCAGCTTCTTCAGTTCGTCGAGGCCGTTCACGGTGATGCTCATAAGTAGCCGATTCCTTTAAGGGAGTTGGTGATTTCCGTAACGGTTGCGCACCCGGGACTTCAGGAGCTTCCCGGAGGCGGTGCGCGGCAGTTCGTCCGCCACCACCACGGACTTGGGGATCTTGTACTTGGCGAGCCGCCCGGCCAGCGAGGCCAGCACCTCGTCGGGATCCAGCGCGGCGCCCTCGCGCGGCACGACCACCGCGCGCGGCACCTCGCCCCACTTGTCGTCGGGTACGCCGATGACCGCGCACTCGACGATGTCCGGGTGGGCGAGGAGCAGGTCCTCGATCTCGGCGGGGTAGATGTTCTCGCCGCCGGAGATGATCATGTCCTTGATGCGGTCGACGATGAAGACATAGCCGTCCTCGTCGGTCCGGGCCGCGTCCCCGCTGCGGAACCAGCCGTCGGCGAAGGCGGCGGCACTCTCCTCGGGCAGCCCCCAGTAGCCGGGCATGACGTGCGGTCCGCGCACCACGACCTCGCCGGTCTCGCCGACGTCGGCCGGAGCGAGGTCCGGCCGGACGACCCGGACGTCGCTGAAGAAGTGCGGCACCCCGGCCGAACCCGCCTTGCTCAGGGCGTGCTCGGCGTCCAGGAACAGCGTGCCGGGTGCGGCCTCCGTCATGCCGTAGCCCTGCAGGAAGGTCAGGCCACGCGCCTGGTAGGCGGCGATCAGCGGGCTCGGCACCGGGGAACCCCCACAGGTGAGGATCCGCAGGGAGGACAGGTCGGCGTCCGGCCAGCGCGGATGCCGGGCCACCTGGTCGAACATCGTCGGCACCCCGAACATGAAGGTGATCCGGTGCCGTTCGATCAGGTCGAAGGTGGCCTCCGGGTCGAAGGCCTCGACCAGGACACAGGTGCCGCCCTTGAGCAGGACCGGCAGGGTGAGCATGTTGAGGCCGGCCGTGTGGAACAACGGGGCGGAGACCAGGGCGCGTTCGTCGGCGATCAGGTCGGTGTCGACGAGGACGTTGACCGCGTTCCAGGTCAGGTTGCCGTGGGTGAGCATCGCGCCCTTGGGGCGTCCGGTGGTGCCCGAGGTGTACATGATGATGCACGTGTCGTCGGGGGTGACCGGCTCGTCGATCGGCTCGGCCGGTGCCTCGGCGAGCATCTGCTCGTACTCGGCGCCGACCTCGACATAGGTCCGGACGTCGCTGTTGCCCGGCAGCCCGGCGACCAGCCCCTGGAACGCGGGGCCGTAGACGAGGGCCCTGGCGCCGGAGTCGGCGAGCTGGTAGGCGATCTCCGGGCCGGCCAAGCGGGTGTTGAGGGGGACGAAGACCGCGCCGAGGGTGCCCGCCGCGAACAGTGTCTCCAGGTAGGAGGGGTGGTTGGGGCCGAGATAGGCGATGCGGTCGCCGCGCCGGACGCCCCGGGCGCGCAGGGCGTGCGCGAGGCGGGTGGTGCGGGTGTGCAGCGTGCGGTAGTCCGTCACCTGCTCACCGTGGACCAGGGCGGTGCGGTGCGGGGTCTTGCGGGCCCGGCGTGCGGGCCACGAGCCCAGTCCCTCGTTACGCATCGTGACGCCCCTTACGGTTTCGTCAGCCCGAGCAGGCGGGCGGCGTTCTCCTTGAGGATCTTCGGCTTCACCTCGTCCTTGATCGACAGCTTCTCGAAGTCGGCGAGCCAGCGGTCGGGGGTGAGGACGGGGAAGTCGGAGCCGAAGAGGACCTTGTCCTTGAGCAGGGTGTTGGCGTACTGCACCAACTGCGGCGGGAAGTACTTCGGCGACCAGCCGGACAGGTCGATGTGCACGCCCGGCTTGTGGGTGGCGACCGCGAGGGCCTCGTCCTGCCAGGGGAAGGACGGGTGCGCCAGGATGATCTTCAGATGCGGGAAGTCGGCGGCCACGTCGTCCACGTGCAGGGGGTTGGAGTACTTCAGCCGGATCCCGCCCCCGCCGGGCACACCGGCGCCGATGCCGGTCTGGCCGGTGTGGAACAGCGCGATGGTGCCGGTCTCCTCGATCACCTCGTAGAGGGCGTACGCCACGGACCGGTCGTTGGGGAAGAAGCCCTGGATGCTGGGGTGGAACTTGAAGCCCTTCACCCCGTACTCCTCGACCAGGCGGCGGGCCTGCCTGACCCCCGCCTTCCCCCGGAAGGGGTCGATGGAGGCGAACGGGATGAGGACGTCCGCGTTGGCGGCGGCCGCCTCGGCGACCTCCTCGTTCGGGACGGGCGGCGTGCCGGTCGCCGACTCCGCGTCCACCGTGAAGATCACGGCGGCCATCCGCCGCTCGCGGTAGTAGGCGGCGGTCTCCTCCAGGGTCGGCTTGCGCTTGCCCTCGACCTTGAAGTAGGCGGAGGAGGCGTCGTGCAGGTCGTCGTCGAGCGAGGAGTGTCCCTTCGAGGACACCTCCGCGTGGGTGTGGACGTCGATCGCGACGAGATCCTCGACGTTGAGGGTCGCCATGGTCAGGCCTCCGGGAACTTCGGGGCGGGGATGCCGACGCTCTGGAGTTCGGCGCCGACCGACGTGGGGAAGGCGTCGGCCAGGGTCTCGGGGGTCCAGCCGCCGTCGGCGTAGGCCGCGCTGATCTCCTGCGGATGCGACCAGAGTGCCACTTTGTCACCGCCGATGCCGATGGCCTGGCCCGTGATGCCCCGGGCGGCCTCGGAGGCGAGGAACGGGACGAGCGCGGCGCAGTCCTCGGGGGTGCCGAAGCCCTCGCCCTTGCGGAGGAAGCCCGGCAGCGGCTCGCCGTTCCTCATGGCCTCGACGTACGGGGCGAAGGCGGGGATGGTCTCGGTCATCGCGGTCGCGGCGACCGGCACGATCGCGTTGACGGTGATGCCCGCGCGGCCCAGCTCCATGGACCAGGTACGGGCCATCGCGGCGATGCCCGCCTTGGCCGCGGCGTAGTTCGTCTGCCCGAAGTTGCCGCGCTGCCCGGCCGGGGAGCCGACCAGGATCAGGCTGCCGCCCTCGCCCTGCTCGCGCATACGGACGGCGGCGGCACGGGCGCAGGTGAAGGTGCCCTTGAGGTGGGTGGTGATCACCGCGTCGAAGTCGTCGTCGGTCATCTTCCACAGCACCTTGTCCCGCAGGATGCCGGCGTTGGTGACCAGGACGTCGAGGCGCCCGAACTCCGCCACGGCGCGGCCCACCAGCCGGTCGGCGGCCTCGGTTGTGCCGACCGGGACCACCTCGGCGACGGCGGTGCCACCGGCCGCGGTGATGGACTTCACGGCCTGCTCGGCCACGTCCTCGTCGATGTCGTTGACGACCACAAAGGCGCCGTGGGCGGCCAGGGCGTGCGCGTAGGCGAGGCCGAGGCCCCGGCCGCTGCCGGTGACGACGGCGGCCTTGCCGGTGAGATCGATGCTGGGCACGGGCGGGTCCCTTCACAAACTGACGCGAGTGATGCGGCTTGGTGCGGTTGGAACGGCTCGGAGCTGCTTGGAGCGGCTCGATACGGCCGCCGAGATCGAAGCTAAGAGCAATAATTGTTGACGTCAATAGTTGTTGTCGACCGGGCAGGTGCGTCAGACTGGGAGCACCAGGCACGACGCGCCCGCACGACGCGCCCCGCACGACCGCCCCGACGGGGCCCCGACCAGGGAGACCACCATCGCCCGCCAGCCGCACCCGACGCCCCCTGCCGCGGGCCCCGCTCCGATCGACGCCTACGAGCCGTGGATGCGAGGCCTGCACGCGGACACCGGCTACCTGCTCTACCGGCTCGGACTGCGCTCGGGGCAGCTGTTCAACGCCTCCCTCCAGGAATCCGGCCTGCGCCTGCGCCACTACGCGCTGCTGCGCTTCCTCACCACGTCGGAGGGGGCCCTGCAACGTGAACTGAGCACCTCCCTCGGCTACGACCCGAGCGCGATCGTCGGACTGGTGGACGACCTGGAGAAGCTGGGCTTCGCGGAGCGCCGGCCCTCGCCCGACGACCGGCGCAGCCGCATCGTCGTGCTCACCGCGGACGGCCGCGCCTTCCTGCGCGACACCGACGAGGCCGGACTGCGGGTCACCAACGAGCTGCTCCAGCCCCTCGACCCCGCCGAGCGCGATGTGCTCCACTCGCTGCTGCAGAGAGTCGCCGAGACCGGGCTGGGGTGAGGCCATGCCGACGACCGCCGACGCCGCCCTGTCGCAGGCGGCGCGTTCCGCGCCCGACCGGCTGCTGTCGGTCCTCGCCGCGTTCGACCACGACCACCCGGCGTTGTGCCTGACGGACATCAGCCGCCGGGCCGGGCTGTCCCTCACCACCACCCACCGGCTCGTCGGCGCACTCACCGAGTGGGGTGCCCTGGAGCGGGACGACTCGGGCGTCTACCACGTCGGACTGCGACTGTGGGAGGTCGCCGCCCTGGCGCCCCGGGGACTCGCGCTGCGCCAGGCCGCGCTGCCGCACCTGGAGGACCTGTACGAGGCCACGCACGAGAACGTGCAGTTGGCGGTGCGCGACGGCTCGGAGGTCGTCTACACCGAGTGGATCTCGGGCCGTTCGTCGGTCGGCGTGCACATCCGCGTCGGCGGCCGCTGGCCGCTGCACGTCACCGGGGTGGGACTCGTGCTGCTCGCGTACGGCGACGCGGAACTGCAGAAGGAGTACTGCGCCAGGCCGCTCGCCTCCCTCACCCCGTACACCCTCACCGACGCCGGACGACTGCGCCGGACGCTGGCCGAGGTGCGGCGCTCGGGCGTGGCGGTGAGCGACCGTCAGGTGACCGAGGACGCGTTGTCGGTGGCGGCGCCCGTGCGCGGACCGGGCGGGACCCTCGTCGCGGCGGTGTCGGTGGTGGTGCCGCAGGACGGCGCCCAGGTGCCGGTGCTCGTCCCGGCGGTGCGGCTCGCGGCGCGTGGGATCTCCCGGGCCCTGGGGTGGCAGCCGGACGCGGGACGGCCGCGGGGCGGGGCGAGGTCCGCCGGAGGGGCAGCCTCGCAGCGATGAGGACGGGCGCGCGCCTGCTGACCTGACCACGTGGTCCCCGCCGCGGTCCCGCCCACCGTCGGTCCCCGTGGCCGTTCACCGTGTCAACTCACCTGCGCCAAAAAGACTTTCTCGGTTTCACCTCTTGACGACCCCAGTGCCGGGGAGCACATTGACCGCGCACCCTGAGAGCGCTCTCAGACGTCAGGGCGGTGCTCTTCGAGGCACCCGCGCATTCCCCCTCGTACCCGAGAGGCCCCCCATGACTGACACCTCCGGCACACCCCACAGACGGCGACGCCCGCTGCGACGGGCACTCGTCGCCGTCGTCAGCACGCTCGGCCTCGCGGCGGCGGCCGCCACGGTCGCCTCCCCCTCCGCGAACGCCTCCGCACCCACGCCCCCGTCGGGCTGGACGCAGGTCTTCCTCGACGACTTCACCGGGAGCGCCGGCACCGGCGTGAACACCTCCAACTGGCAGTACGCGACCGGGACTTCGTATCCGGGCGGCCCCGCCAACTGGGGCACCGGCGAGGTCGAGACGATGACCAACAGCACCGGCAACGTCTCGCTCGACGGCAACGGCAACCTGCGCATCACCCCCCTGCGTGACGCTTCCGGCAGGTGGACCTCGGGCCGCATCGAGACCAACCGCACCGACTTCCAGCCCCCGGCGGGCGGCAAGCTGCGCGTCGAGGCCCGCCTCCAGATGCCGAACGTCACCGGCACCGCCGCCGAGGGGTAC
This sequence comes from Streptomyces sp. NPDC006332, assembly GCF_040612855.1. Lineage (NCBI taxonomy): Bacteria > Bacillati > Actinomycetota > Actinomycetes > Kitasatosporales > Streptomycetaceae > Streptomyces > Streptomyces sp. NPDC006332. The sequence goes on along the minus strand of NZ_JBEXRA010000024.1, from coordinate 1,050 downwards.
TGGCCCGCGTTCTGGATGCTGGGCGCGCCCTACCGGGGCAACTACCAGAACTGGCCGGGCGTGGGCGAGCTGGACATCATGGAGAACGTCCAGGGCCGCAACACGGTGTGGGCCACCATGCACTGCGGCAGCAACCCGGGCGGCCCCTGCAACGAGACCACGGGCCTCGGCAACTCCACCGCCTGCCCGAACACGACCTGCCAGTCCGGCTTCCACACCTACACGATGGAGTGGGACCGTTCGGCGAGCCCGGAAGCGATCCGGTTCTACGTCGACGGCGTCAACTTCCACACCGTCACCGCGAACCAGGTGGACGCGACGACCTGGACCAACGCCACCGACCACGGCTTCTTCCTGATCCTGAACGTGGCGATGGGCGGCGCCTTCCCGGACGCCTTCGGCGGCGGCCTGGACGGCGACACCCGCTCCGGCGTGCCGATGGTCGTCGACTACGTGCAGGTGCTGTCGTCGGGCGGAGGCGGCACCACTCCCCCGCCCCCCGGCAACCGGGACGCCTACGGCACCATCCAGGCCGAGTCGTACGACGCCCAGTCCGGTACGGCCACCGAGACCACGTCGGACACCGGCGGCGGACAGAACATCGGCTCCCTCGCGAACGGCGACTGGGCCCTGTACAAGGGCGTCACCTTCGGCTCCACGGCGGCCAGGCAGTTCGTCGCCCGGGTCGCGAGCGGCGCGTCGGGCGGCGTCAGCGGACTTGTCGAGGTCCGCCTGGACAGCCGTACCGCCACGCCCGTCGGCAGCTTCGCAGTCGCCGGCACCGGCGGCTGGCAGTCCTGGCGAACGGTCCCGGCCAACATCAGTTCGGTGACGGGGACGCACGACGTGTATCTCACCTTCACGAGCGGCCAGCCGTCCGACTTCGTGAACGTCAACTGGTTCAACTTCGGCCACTGACAAGCGACTTCGGCACTGGGGGCTCCACGCGCGCGTGGTTAATAGACCCGAGGGTCCGATTCCAAGCTGTTCCGCTTGATCATTAACGAATTTCCGCCCGACCAAGACCCCATGACCGGCGAAAACCGGGCG
>NZ_JBEXRA010000023.1:0-143972 GCF_040612855.1 Streptomyces sp. NPDC006332 | reverse complement strand
GCGACCGGGTCGAACGGGTCGAAGGACGTGCCGGCCACGTGGTACGCGGCGAAGGTCGGGTCGATCACCTGGAGCAGGCCCTTGGAGGGGGTGCCGCCCCTTCTCGTTGCTATTCGTCCCCGTCCGGTTGGGCCGGGTCGTCGGAGGTGCCGCCGCCCCCGGCCGGTGGGCTCGTCGTCGGGGCCGGCGAGCTCGCCGGTGGGCTGCTCGGCGGTGCGGTCGTCGTTGTCTGGCTGGGCGGCGGGGACGCCGGGGACGACGAGGGCGGGGGCGCCGACGATGTCGGCGGCTTCGTCGTCGGATTGCTCGACGGAGACCGGGTCGGCTGTTGGGTGACCGTCGGCGACTTGGTCGGCTTGACCGCCGCGCCCTGGTCGGTGTCCAGGTCGAACTTGGTGTTCTTGGCCGAGACGCCGAAGGTGTACATGGCCCAGATCTGCGCCGGGAACCCGCCTCCGGCGACGCGCACCTTGCCGCCCGCGCCGTACATCTTGGTCTGCGCGCGGGTCTTCTCGTCCTCGCCGAACAGGCCCACCGAGGTGACCAGGTCGGGCGTGTAGCCGGTGAACCAGGCCGACTTGTTGTCGTCGGAGGTACCGGTCTTGCCGGCGATCTGCCGACCGTCGCGCGCCGAGTTCTCCCGCACCGACTTGCGGGCCGTACCGTCGTCCACCACGCCGGTCAGCACCGACGTGACCGTGTCGGCGGTCTCCGGCGTGAGGACCTGGTCGCCGATCGGGTCGGGCATCTCCACCTTGCTGGTGGCGTGCTCGGCCGACTTGACGAGGGTCGGCGTGACCTGCTTGCCGTGGTTGTCGAGCGTGGCGTAGACCCCGGCCATCTGCAGCGGGCTCGCGCCCATGCTGCCGAGGGTCTGCGCGGGCACCGCCGGTAGTTCGGCGGTGTCCATGCCGAGCTTCTCGCCCATCTTGAGCACGTTGTCCATGCCGACGTCCACGCCCATCTGCGCGAAGACGGAGTTGATGGAATCGTCCATCGCCTTCTGCACGGTGACGTCGCCGTAGTCGCGGTCGTCCTCGTTCTCCGGCGCGAACGCGATGTCACTGCCCACGACCGGGCGCTTGCTGGTGCCGTCGTAGATCGTGCTCGGGGTGATCGGCTCGTCGGACTGCGTGACCGCCTCGTCCTCCAGGGCGGCGGCGAGGATCACCGGCTTGAAGGTCGACGCGGGCTGGTAGTCCGCCCGGGTCGCGTTGGACCGGAAGTGCTTGAAGTAGTCAACACCGCCGTACAGAGCGACGATCTCGCCCGTCTTCGGGTCGACGGAGACCGCGCCGGCCTGGATGTCCTTGTCGACCGGGCGCTTCTTCGGATCCAGCTTGCTGGTCAGCTGCTCCTTGACGGCCTTCTCCAGCTTGGCCTGCTTCTTCTTGTCGATGTTCAGGGTGATGGTCCACCCCTTGCCGATCACCTGGGCCTCCGCCTGGGAGCGCGTGATGCCCTCCTGCTTCATCAGCTGGTTCTCGAGCTGCGTGTTGGCGAGGTCGACCAGGTAGCCCTTCTGGCCCTCCAGACCGGCGGCGCCCTTCGGCTTCTCCGGTGGTTCGAACTCCATGGCGTCGCGATCGGCCTTCTTGAGCCAGTCCTCCTCGACCATGTTGTCCAGGACGTAGTTCCAGCGGGCCTTGACCAGCTTCTTGCCGGTCTCGCTGGCGACCTCCCAGTCGTACTGGCTCGGCGCCTGGAGGAGCGCGGCGAGATAGGCGCCCTGTTCGACGGAGAGGTCCTCGGCGTCGACCCGGTAGTAGGCCTGGGCCGCGGCCTGGATGCCGTAGGCGTTGCGGCCGAAGTAGCTGGTGTTGAGGTAGCCGGCGAGGATGTCGTCCTTGGAGTTCTGGCGGTCCACCTTCAGGGAGATGACCATCTCCTTGAGCTTGCGGGTGACCGTCTGCTCCTGGCTGAGGTAGTAGTTCTTGACGTACTGCTGGGTGATCGTCGAACCGCCCTGCGCGCCCCGGCCCATGAGCGTGTTGTACAGACCTCGGGCCGTGCCCCTCGGGTCGATGCCGGAGTCGGTGTAGAAGGACTTGTTCTCGGCGGCGACGAAGGTGTGCTGGACGTCCTTGGGCACCTTGGACAGGTCCACGATCTCGCGGTTGACCTTGCCGAAACGGGCCAGGACCGAGCCGTCGCTGTACTTGTAGACATTGCTCTGCTGCTGCGCGGCCAGCGCCGCCGCGTTGCCGTCGGGGACGGGCACGATGATGTACAGCACGATGAAGGCGCCGATGCCGAGGAGGCAGAAGCCGAAGAAGGTACCGAGGACCTTTTTCCAGGTGAAGAGCCTGCGTATGCCGCTCTTCTTCGGCTTGCCCGCTTTCGCCGACTTGCCGCCGCGGCCCTTGGCCGCCTTGCGGGCGGCGGCCCGGCCGCCACCTTCGACACCCGTAGTCGGCGACGAGGACGAGCTGGTGGAGGCAACGCGGTGGCCACCACGCTGTCGCGCCCGTCTCTCTTCGGCTCGTCCCATGAGTCCGCTCGCTCCGCTTCTTTAGCTGTTGTCACACAGGTCCTGGCTCAGGTCAGCTCAGCAAGCTAACACCGCTTGGTGTGACAAAGGGCTTTCGATCCTGTCTTTTGCTGACGTGACAATCAGCACCCGTCCCACTAGAACCGACGTGCGAAAGGGAGCAAGGGTTGCGAGGAAGGGGTAAAGTGATATCACTTAGATAGATCCAAGCTTTCTGGGGGGACTCCATGACCACGAACAACTCCGCTCCGGCGGTGGGCACGACCGCCGACGTGCCCGCGATGCCCGCGCCACGCGTGCGGGAGTTCACCGCACACAGCGTCGGCGGCGGCCTCGCGCTGCTGCTGAGCCTGGTCGGGCTACTGCTCAGCGTCGGCATGCTGGTGGGCGGCGGCACGGCGTCCGCGACCGGCGCCAAGGCCACCCTGATCACCGTCGGCGTCCTGCTCGGCCTCGCCTCCTTCATCGCCCTGTGCGGCCTGAACACGGTGGCGCCGGGCGAGGCCAGGGTCGTCCAGCTCTTCGGGCGCTACCGGGGCACCATCCGCCAGGACGGGCTGCGCTGGGTGAACCCCCTCACCTCCCGCGCCAAGATCTCGACCCGGGTCCGCAACCACGAGACGCCGGTCCTCAAGGTCAACGACGCCTACGGCAACCCGATCGAGCTGGCCGCGGTCGTGGTGTGGAAGGTCGAGGACACCGCCCAGGCCAGCTTCGAGGTGGACGACTTCCTGGAGTTCGTCGCCACCCAGACCGAGGCCGCCGTGCGCCACATCGCCATCGAGTACCCGTACGACGCCCACGAGGAGGACGGCCTCTCGCTGCGCGGCAACGCCGAGGAGATCACCGAGAAGCTCGCCGCCGAACTGCGCCTGCGGGTGGAGGCGGCCGGCGTGCAGATCATCGAGTCGCGCTTCACGCACCTCGCCTACGCGCCGGAGATAGCCTCGGCCATGCTCCAGCGACAGCAGGCCGGGGCGGTCGTCGCGGCCCGGCGGCAGATCGTCGACGGCGCGGTGGGGATGGTCGAGGCGGCGCTGGCCCGGATCACCGAGCAGGACATCGTCCAGCTGGACGAGGAACGGAAGGCGGCGATGGTGTCCAACCTGATGGTGGTGCTGTGCGGCGACCGCGCACCGCAGCCGGTACTGAACACGGGAACCCTCTACCAGTGACGGCACCGTCCGAGGGGCCCTCGCCCAAGCGGCGGCCGCAGCAGCGCAAGCAGGTGCTGCTGCGGCTGGACCCGCTGGTGTACGAGGCACTGGCCCGGTGGGCCGGGGACGAACTCCGCTCCGCCAACGCCCAGATCGAGTTCCTGTTGCGCAAGGCCCTCGCCGATGCGGGCCGACTGCCCAAGGACACCGGGCCGTTGCCTCGCCGGGGCCGTCCGCCCGGCGAGGCGGGGCCTGTCGCAGAACCGTGACAATCGGCTCCCACCTGCGCGACCGTACCCCCCGCCACCGCCCGCGCACGCGACGTATACATGCGGGGTATACACCCTATGTAGAGTCGTCCGCATGTCCATCGGTCACACTCTCCTGGGACTCCTGGAGTCCGGCCCGCGTCACGGTTACGACCTGAAGCGGACCTTCGACGAGAAGTTCGGTCACGACCGGCCCCTGCACTACGGCCAGGTCTACTCGACGATGTCCCGCCTGCTCAAGAACGGTCTCGTCGAGGTCGAAGGCATCGAACCCGGCGACGGTCCGGAGCGGAAGCGGTACGCGATCACCGAGGCCGGGATCACCGACGTGCGGCAGTGGCTCGCGACGCCGGAGAAGCCCGAGCCGTATCTCCAGTCGACGCTGTACACCAAGGTCGTCCTCGCGTTGCTGACGCGGCGCGACGCGGCCGACATCCTCGACACGCAGCGGGGCGAGCATCTGCGCATGATGCGGATCCTCACCGACCGCAAGCGCAAGGGCGATCTGGCCGACCAGCTCATCTGCGACCACGCCCTGTTCCATCTGGAGGCCGACCTGCGCTGGCTCGAACTGACGGCGGCACGGCTCGACAAACTCGCCGAGGTGGTGGCCAAGTGACTCATCCCGCCGGTTCCCTGCTCACGGCCGACGGGCTGCGCAAGGCCTACGGTCCGACCCTCGCGCTCGACGGCGCCGAGTTCTCCATCCACCCCGGCGAGGTCGTCGCCGTGATGGGCCCTTCCGGGTCCGGGAAATCGACGCTGCTGCACTGTCTCGCCGGGATCGTCACGCCCGACTCGGGGTCGATCACGTACAACGGCCAGGAGATGGCCACCATGAACGACGCCCAGCGCAGTGCGCTCAGGCGCAGCGAGTTCGGGTTCGTGTTCCAGTTCGGGCAGCTCGTCCCCGAGTTGACCTGCGTCGAGAACGTCGCCCTGCCGCTGCGGCTGAACGGGACCTCCCGCAAGGAGGCCGAGCGGGCCGCGCTGTCCTGGATGGAGCGGCTGGAGGTCGACGACCTGCGCAAGAAGCGGCCCGGTGAGGTGTCCGGCGGGCAGGGGCAACGGGTCGCCGTAGCCCGGTCGCTGGTCACCGGACCGCGGGTGCTGTTCGCCGACGAGCCGACCGGCGCGCTCGACTCCTACAACGGCGAGCGGGTGATGGAGCTGCTCACCGAGGCGGCCCGGTCCACCAACGCCGCCGTCGTGCTGGTCACGCACGAGGCCCGGGTGGCCGCCTACTCCGACCGCGAGATCGTCGTACGGGACGGGAAGTCCCGTGACATGGAGCGGGCCATATGAACGTGCGGCAGTGGTGGCGGGACCTTGCCATGGGGGTCAGATTCGCCTTCGCCGGCGGGCGGGAGGGATGGGTCCGGGCGATGCTGACGGCCGTCGGGGTCGGGCTCGGGGTGGCGTTGCTGCTGCTGACCACCGCGATCCCGAACGCGCTGGCGGTACGGCACGAACGGGAGGGCGCCCGCAGCGACTACACCAGCGGCGCCCAGGTCATGCCGAAGGCTGACGACACCCTGCTCGTCGCCGACACGGGCACGACCTTCCGCGACAAGGACATCCGGGGCCGGGAGCTGGAGCCCGAGGGGTCGCGGGCGCCGCTGCCACCCGGGGTGGAGAAGTTCCCCGGGGTGGGCGACCTGGTCGTCTCGCCCGCGCTGAAGGAGCTGCTGGAGTCGGACAGCGGAAAGCTGCTGCGTGAGCGGCTGACGGGCCCGATCGTCGCCACCATCGGCGAGAGCGGGCTGATCGGCTCCGCCGACCTCGCCTACTACCGGGGCGCTGAGGGCCTCGCGGCCGATGGCCTCCACGGCGTACGGGTCGTCCGGATCGACCGGTTCGGAGACGTGAACCCGTCCCCCGACCAGACGGACCCGGTCCTGATCCTGCTGATCCTCGTCGTGTTCGTGGTGCTGCTGATGCCGGTCGCCGTGTTCATCGCCGCGGCCGTACGCTTCGGCGGCGAGCGGCGCGACCGGCGGCTCGCGGCACTCAGGCTGGTCGGCTCCGACAGCCGCTCGACCCGGCGGATCGCCGCCGGTGAGGCCCTCGCGGGCGCGGTACTCGGGCTGGTGCTGGGCGCGGGCTTCTTCATGGTGGGCCGTCAAGTGGCGGGATCGGTCGAGGTGTTCGACCTCAGCGTGTTCCCGAGCTACCTCAACCCCTCCCCCGCCCTCGCCCTGCTGGTCGGCCTCGCCGTGCCGGCGGCGGCCGTACTGGTGACGCTGTTCGCGCTGCGCACCGTCGTCATCGAGCCGCTCGGCGTGGTGCGCGCGGCCAAGCCGTCCCGGCGTCGGCTGTGGTGGCGGCTGCTGCTGCCGCTGGGCGGGCTCGCGTTGCTCTATCCGATGGTCGGGCAGGGCCGGGACGGCGGCGACTTCAACCAGTACCTGGTCGCCGGGGGTGTCATGTCCCTGCTCATCGGGGTGACCGCGCTGCTGCCGTGGATCGTCGAGGTCGTCGTCGGACGGCTCGGCGGCGGCGGGGTGGCCTGGCAACTGGCCGTGCGCAGGCTCCAGTTGAGCAGCGGTACGGCCGCCCGCATGGTCAACGGCATCGCGGTGGCGGTGGCCGGGGCGATCGCGCTGCAGATGCTGTTCGCCGGTGTGGAGAACGACTACACGAAGGACACCGGCCAGGACGTCTCACGGGCCCAGATGCAGGTGACGATGCCCAAGGAGGTTCCGCTCGGGCCGGCCACCGAGAAGTTCCGCCGGACCGAGGGTGTGCGCCACGTCTACGCGTACGCCGAGGGGTACGCCGGCGAGCGGCGCACGGATCCGGAGCTCGGCGCCCAGGTCACCGTCGGGGACTGCGAGGCGCTGCGTGAGCTCGCCGACCTGCCCTCATGCCGCGACGGTGACGTGTTCGTCGCACGGGGCGACGAGTCCGACACCGACACCCCGAAGCTGGCGAAGGCGGGCCGGACGCTGTACTTCGACCCGTCCTACGAGGGCACCGAGAAGGGCGCGGAGACCCCGTGGGTGGTGCCGTCGGGCATGAAGGAGGCGCGGAGCCTCGACGACGACCCGACCTGGTCGGCACGCGGTGGCTTCCTGCTCACCCCGAAGGCGCTGCCGAGCGGGAACACCCCGGGCCTGAGCGGCCAGCTGTACCTGAAGCTCGACCAGTCCGTGCCGGACGTGTACGACCTGGTGCGCAACACCACGGCGAAAGTCGCCCCCCTGAGCGACCCCATGGTCTGGCAGTCGGTCGAACGGTCCGACAAGTACACGGCCATCCGTACCGGCCTGTTCGCCGGCGCCGCCTGTGTGCTGGCGCTGATCGGAGCGAGCCTGCTGGTGTCGCAGCTGGAGCAACTGCGGGAGCGCAAGAAGCTGTTGTCGGCGCTGGTCGCCTTCGGCACCCGACGGCGCACGCTGAGCCTGTCGGTGCTGTGGCAGACGGCGATCCCGATCGCGCTCGGTCTGCTGCTGGCGTCGGCGGTGGGGGTGACGCTGGGCGCGGTGCTGCTGCGGATGACGGACACCACCGTGCGGGTGGACTGGCCGAGCGTGTTGTCCATGATCGGGGTGGGCGCGGCGGTCGTCCTGGTGGTGACCCTGCTCAGCCTGCCGCCGCTGCTGAGGCTGATGCGGCCGGACGGGCTGCGCACCGAGTAGGACACCGACGCGGCACTGGGCCCCTCCGATCGTTCCGTCCCGGAGGGGCCCAGTGTCGTTCTCAGAGGCTGTACTCCTTGATCACCCGCCGGACCTGGGCGAACAGCATGCCCACGTTGACGGACTTACGGCAGACCACCACCGCGACGACGTCCTGCTGCTCGTTCATCCGCACGAACAGGTGGGTGAGGTTCTCGCTGTTGACCAGGATCTCCTGGAAGAAGTGCTGGTCACTGGTGATCCCCCGACGCTCCTTGAAGACGTCCTCGATCATCACGACGGTGCGGCCCTGGAACAAGTCGAGGGTCGCGCCCGCCAGCAGGTCCAGGACCTCGGGCGGATGGGTCTCGACCGTCTCGTACGACAGCAGCATGCCGGTCGACATGTCGACCAGGCCCGCGGCGACGCAGTCGGGGGCGTCGGCACGCAGGGACTTGACCAGGCCCATCACCTGGTCGGAGAAACCGGAGGTCATACGCTTCGTCGCCATCCCTTCAGACTCCTTCGGCTGCCTTCTCGGTCAGGATCGAGTCGATCCGGCGCAGGGTGGGCTGGGTCGCCCGGTGCAGGTCGTCGACGTCCATTCCCTCGTCCCCCAGGACGACCATCAGCGCGGTGTCGCCGACGGCGTAGAAGGCGGCGCAGCCGTGGCTGCCGTAGGTGACCGTGCGGCGCAGGGTGCCGCGGGCGGTCGCCTGCGCGGTACGGCGGGCGAGGCCGAGGCCGGCCGCGGCGAGCGCGGCGAGGCCCTCCGGGTCGATGGAGTCGGCGGTGTCGGCGGCGATCAGCAGTCCGTCCGCGGCGGCCACGGCGGTGTCGGTGATTCCGGTGACCTGTTCGCGCAGACCGCGCATTTCCAGTGCGAGAGCTTGGTGATCCATGGGCTCAACTCCCCTGTTTCTGTTCGCATCTGATCGGACTGTTTGTCATTTCGGTATTCCGTTCCGTAGGCGGAAGAATCCGCCCGGTTTACGGCGGGGCAGAGCGCCGGGCATCGGAGGTGGCGGGGGCGGGAGGGTTTCGGCGGGCCGTTCCGGCACGCGGGGGCGCACGCCCCGGCCGTCGGGCGGGATGCGCAGGACCGGGATCACAGGAGGTTCCGCGGGGCACTCCAGGACCCCCTCGGCGAGCATCCGGGCGACCTCGACGGTGGCGGTGTAGACGCCGCGACCGGTGCGGAAGGCCAGGTCCCGACTCGTACGCCGGCCGTCGGCATGAGCGAGCAGGTCGCCGCGCAGGGCGCCGTGCGGGCCCGCCGCACCGCCGTTCGCCGGCAGTGGGCGTTCGCGGTCGGGGTGCACGGGGCGGGGCAACGCCGCGAGCGCGGCCAGTCGGCGAGTCGCCTCCCGCAGCAGCCGGGAGGGCGGCTCCCCCGCGGTGACCTGGGCGAACGGCTCGGCGGCCGGGGCGCGTTCGCAGTCCTCCACCCGGCCCACGGCGATCGCGAACACCGCGTCGTGCAGCGCCATCACACAGACGACCTTGAGCTGGGCGGCGCCCGCGTACCCGTGGGCGACAAGCCCGGCGGCCGGCCAGCGGGAGCCGCCGGACTCCCGCACCAGCTCCGCCCACTGCTCGCCGCTGACCCGGCCGGAGCGCAGCAGCAGGGCCTCGGGGCCCGGTGCGCCGGGGGACTCCGCGGCGATGACGAGGCCGTCCCGGAAGTGGACGGTGCCGCCGGGGGATCCGGTGATCCGCAACTCCCCCGTGAAGCGCTCACGCCCGCACTCCGCCAGGGCCGGCGCGAGCAGTCCGTAGCCCGACATCACTCTCCCTGACATGTCGCACATACGCCTGACGCGTAGCACTCAGGGAGGAATGTGTATCAGGCCGGGAGCATATTCCGACGGGAGTATTCCGAGCTGTCGTCAGCTGACGGAAGTTGAAATCACACGCCTTTCAACTGGCGTTGTCCTGCCCGGTATCTGACGTCACTCGGCGCTCAATTGACCGATTTTCCGGTCGGCCCGTCCCCGCCGGGTTTCCCGGCTCTCCCGCGCCCTCCGAACCCCACACCCGCACCGGCAGGGGCCGCAGCGCCTCGCGCAGGGCGACCGCCAGTTCCTCGTACTCCGCGCCGCGGGCCGCGCCGACCCGCATGGCGAGGGCGATACGGCGGGTCGGGGCGGGTTCGGCGAAGCGGCCGGTGCGGAGCTGATCGTTGCGGGTGGTCTCGACCTTGAGGGCGGTACGCGGCAGCAGCGTGACCCCGAGACCGCCGGCCACCAGCTGCACCAGGGTGGACAGTCCCGCCGCCGTGGTCGTGACGGGCGCGTCCTCGCGCCCGGCCTCCCGGCAGATGTCCAGGGCCTGGTCGCGCAGACAGTGACCCTCGTCCAGGAGGAGCAGGTTGAGCTCCTTGAGGGCCTCGCGCGGTATGCCACGGCGTCCGCCGAGCCGGTGGTCGAGGGGGGTGACGAGCACGAAGTCCTCGTCGAACAGGGGGAGTTCGACGACACCGGGGACTCCGAGGGGCACCGCGAGCAGCAGCAGGTCGAGGCGTCCGCTGGTGAGCCCCTCGATGAGGTTGGCCGTCTGCTCCTCGTGCACCTGGAGGTCGAGGTCGGGATAGCGGTCGTGGACGAGCCGCAGCACGGTGGGCAGCAGATAGGGGGCGACGGTGGGGATGACGCCGAGGCGCAACACACCGGTGAAGGGCGCCCGTACGGCTTCGGCCTCCTCCAGGAGCGCCCCCACCTCCGCCAGCACCGCCTTCGCGCGTACGGCGAGACGCTCACCGGCCGGTGAGAGCAGCACCTTGCGCGTGGTGCGCTCCAGCAGCGTGACTCCGAGTGTCTCCTCCAGCGAGGAGACGGCACCCGAGAGCGAGGGCTGGCTCATGCCGATCGCGGCGGCCGCGTCCCGGAAGTGGAGGTGGTCGGCGACAGCGGCGAAGGCCCGCAACTGGGCGAGGCTCGGCTGCCTCTTCTTACTCATGGTCACTGATAGCCCCCTTCGATCAGATCGACCGAGTATAGCTATTTCCATAATCAATGCACCCTGTGCCACGATCGAAAACGACCAACCCAAGGAAACGTCCACGCAATTCGGGCGTTCCCGCGCTGCAAGGAGAGCATGTGCTCACTGTCGGTGACAAGTTCCCCGAGTTCGATCTGACCGCCTGTGTCTCGCTGGAGAAGGGCAAGGAGTTCCAGCAGATCAACCACAAGACCTACGAGGGTCAGTGGAAGGTCATCTTCGCCTGGCCCAAGGACTTCACCTTCGTGTGCCCCACCGAGATCGCCGCCTTCGGCAAGCTGAACGACGAGTTCGCCGATCGTGACGCCCAGGTCCTCGGTTTCTCCGGCGACTCCGAGTTCGTCCACCACGCCTGGCGCAAGGACCACGACGACCTGCGCGACCTGCCCTTCCCGATGATGGCCGACTCCAAGCACGAGTTGATGCGGGACCTCGGCATCGAGGGCGAGGACGGCTTCGCCAAGCGCGCGGTCTTCATCGTGGACCAGAACAACGAGATCCAGTTCTCCATGGTGACCGCCGGCTCCGTCGGCCGTAACCCCAAGGAGGTCCTGCGGGTCCTGGACGCGCTCCAGACGGACGAGCTCTGCCCCTGCAACTGGAGCCAGGGCGACGAGACGCTGGACCCGGTCAAGCTGCTGGCCGGGGAGTGATCCGGGATGTCCCTCAGTGATCTGAAGTCCGCGCTGCCGGACTACGCGAAGGACCTGAAGCTCAACCTGGGCTCGGTCATCGGCAACTCCGACCTGCCCGCGCAGCAGCTGTGGGGCACGGTGCTGGCGACGGCCATCGCCTCGCGCTCGCCGATCGTGCTGCGCGAGCTGGAGCCGGTGGCGAAGGAGAACCTGTCGCCGGAGGCGTACACGGCGGCCAAGGCCGCCGCGGCGGTCATGGCGATGAACAACGTCTTCTACCGCACCCGGCACCTGCTGTCCGACCACGAGTACGGCAACCTGCGCGCCGGTCTGCGGATGAACGTCATCGGCAACCCCGGCGTCGACAAGGTCGACTTCGAGCTGTGGTCGTTCGCCGTGTCCGCGATCAACGGCTGCGGGATGTGCCTCGACTCGCACGAGCAGGTGCTCCGCAAGGCCGGCCTCGAGCGTGAGGTCATCCAGGAGGCGTTCAAGATCGCGTCCGTGATCCAGGCGACCGGCGTGACGCTGGACGCGGAAGCGGTACTCGCCGAGTAACCCCGGCCACGTCAACGGGCCCCGTCCACCTGCCTTGTGGACGGGGCCCGACGCGTGAGCTACTGCTTCGGGTGCGTGTCCACCGGAGACGGCCGCGGGGGTGTGTCCACCGGGGCCGCCCCCATCGCGGTGGCACCCCTCGGCCGCGGCGACTGCTTCAGCGCCATCTCGTGGGAGTACGACCGCAGATACCCGACCACCGTGTTGGTCACCGCCACCAACGGCACCGCCACCACCGCGCCGCCGATCCCCGCGACCATCCCGCCGGCCGCGACCGACAGCACCACGGCCAGCGGGTGCACCCGGACGGCCCGGCCCAGGATGAACGGCTGCAGGATGTGGCCCTCGATCTGCTGCACCGCCAGCACCACCGCCAGCACCAGGACCGCCGTGAAGACGCCCTGGGTCACCAGCGCGACCACGACCGCCAGCGCGCCGGAGACCACCGCGCCGACCAGCGGGATGAAGGCGAACAGGAAGATGAAGACGGCGAGCGGGACCGCCATCGGGACGTCGAGGAAGAAGATGCCCAGGCCGATGAAGATGGCGTCGATGAGGGCCACGATGACCGTGCCGCGGACGTAGGCCGTCAGGGTCCGCCAGGCCCGCGGGCCCGCGCCCGCCATGGCCGGCCGGGCGGCCGCCGGGACCAGCTTCAGCGTCCACTCCCAGATGCGCCGGCCGTCGTAGAGGAGGAACAGGGTCGAGAAGGCCGCCAGCAGGATGCCGGTGAGCGCCTCGACGACGACCGTGACGCCCTCCAGGCCCGCCGACGTGATCTGGTCGGTGTTGGCGCCGACCGCCTCCCGCAGGTTCTCCGCGATGTCGTTGATCTGCTTGTCCGTGACGTGGAAGGGGCTGTTCAACAGCCACTTGCGCAACTCGTCGATGCCGTCCTGGACCTGGTCGGAGAGGTTGTCGATGTTCTCCATGACCTGCCAGGTCACGAACCAGCCGATCAGGCCCATGACGACGAACCCGAGGACCGCGGTCAGCGCGGTGGCCAGACCCCGCGGAAAGCCGAGCCGCATGAGCCGCGCCACCGTCGGCTGCAGGATCGCCGTGATGAGGAGTGCCGCCACGAACGCGAGTACCACCAGCTGTACGGCGCTGATGACCCGCATGAGGACCCAGACCGTGCCCGCGAGTACCAGCAGCCGCCAGCCTGCCTCGGCCGCGACCCGCATTCCCCACGGCACGGCCTGCACGGGATCCTGCCGGGCGGCGCCGACGGCGGCCGTGTGGTCCGGGGCCGGTGAGGTGTGGTCATGGTCGGGCGGTGGGAAGTCATCGACGTACGAAGCGCGTTCGGGCTCGGCGTCCTCCCACTCCGCCTGCGCGCGGCGCTCGGCCAACCGCTCACCCATGTCGGTCAGTCCGGCGCCGACCCGACCGAGCCACCCTGGCAGTCGCGACATGATCCGCCCTCCCCCGTCCCTCCTCACCACTCCCCCTGGAGTCGTCGGGTCCGACCGTACATGGCCGAAGCCCCTCCCCGTAGGACGGGGAGGGGCTTCGGAAGGTTGAGCGGCCTGCGCGGCGTCGGCTCAGTAGTTGCCGTGGGACTGCCAGTACGACCAGGCGTCACACGGGCTGCCGTAGCGCTCGTTCATGTAGTTGAGGCCCCACTTGATCTGCGTGGCCGGGTTGGTCTCCCAGTCGGGAGCGACGGACGCCATCTTGTTGCCGGGCAGCGACTGGACGAGACCGTAGGCGCCCGAGGAAGGGTTCTCGGCCTTGTAGTTCCAGGTGGACTCGTGGTCCACGATGTTGCTGAAGCACTGGAACTGGCCGCTGGGGACGATCTGGCGCGCGATGGCCTGGACCTCGGCGACGGTGTACGAAGACTGCACCGACAGGCTGATGGACTCTCGCTGCGCGGAACGGGTGGCGGCCTGTTCGGCTTCCTTGCGCGCCTTGGCCTGCGCCGCTTCCACCTCGGCGGCCTTCTGCTTGGCGACGGCCTCCTTGGCCGCCTCCTTGCGGGCCGTCTCCTCCGCGACCTTCTTGGCGCTCACGTCCGCGGCGATGGCCTGGGTGTCGGCCTGCTGCGTGAGGGACGCGGTCTGCACCTGTGCCAGCTGACCCGCGGGGATGTCAGCGAGGAGCGTCGAGTCGGCTGCCGTCGCCTCCGCGTCGTTGGGCTGCGCGGTGCTGCCCGAGGCAACTCCGACGACGCTTCCGACAGCGGTGACCGCCGTGGCCGAGGCCACTGCGAATCCCCTGACCGAAATCGGGCTCACACGGTTTCCTTCCAGCATCGCCCGCTTCGGTGACCCTGGCGGACGCAATCGTGCCCCTGGCACTGGCCTCCCAACTGCGGGGTCACGGGAGGCGCGGGCCCGATGGACAACTCCCCTGCGGGAGTGCCGCGTGCGACTCGGGCGGCATACGACGACTGTATGGAGTTGGGTGTGGTTCCTGGGGTGCCGTACCGCTGGGGGCACAGATGTGTCGTATGCGGGGCCTGACAGGAGTGAGACTCTGCCGTAACCCGACACCGCAAGGCAATTCTGCGTGCCGTGTGAAAGCTCACATGTCGTTTGACCCGGGTGATTCTGAGAAAGCTCCACGCGCCAAGGCGCCGCCCGGCTAGGCTCACTGCCTTTTACCGGACGGCGCCTTCGAACAGGTGACTACCGCAAGATGAGCACTTGGGTCAGATGTGCCCTTCCTCCAGCATTTCGGTCACAAGTGCCGCGATCTGCGACCTCTCGGACCGCGTCAGCGTGACGTGCGCGAAGAGCGGATGGCCCTTCAGTTTCTCGACCACGGCGACGACACCGTCGTACCGACCCACTCTCAGATTGTCCCGCTGGGCCACGTCATGGGTGAGAACCACCCGCGAGTTCGCGCCGATCCGGGACAGAACGGTCAGCAGGACGTTCCGTTCCAGTGACTGTGCCTCGTCCACGATCACGAACGCGTCGTGGAGGGAGCGGCCCCGGATGTGGGTGAGCGGGAGGACTTCCAGCATCCCGCGCGCGGTGACCTCCTCGATGACCTCGCGGCTGGTGACCGCGGACAGCGTGTCGAAGACCGCCTGCGCCCAGGGGCTCATCTTCTCCGACTCGGAGCCGGGCAGATAGCCGAGCTCCTGCCCGCCCACCGCGTACAGCGGCCGGAAGACCATCACCTTCTTGTGCTGACGGCGCTCCAGGACCGCCTCCAGACCCGCGCACAGCGCCAGCGCCGACTTGCCGGTGCCGGCCCGGCCACCCATGGACACGATCCCGACGTCCGGGTCGAGGAGCAGGTCCAGCGCGATGCGCTGCTCCGCGCTGCGGCCCTTGATGCCGAACGCCTCCCGTTCCCCGCGCACCAGCCGGATGCCGCCCTCCGGCGAGATGCGGCCGAGTGCCTTGCCGCGTTCCGACTGGATGGTCAGGCCGGTGTGCACGGGCAGGTCGGCGGCCTCGGGGACGTGGACGTGCCCCTCCTCGAAGAGGATGTCCACCTGTTCGCCGGGCAGCGTCAGTTCGGACATCCCGGTCCAGCCGGAGGCGTCCGTGATGGCGAGTTCGGCGCGGTACTCCTCGGCGAGAAGACCGACCGAGGACGCCTTGATCCTGAGCGGAAGGTCCTTCGACACGACTGTGACGTCGAACCCCTCGGCCTGCAGGTTGCGGGCGACCGCGAGGATGCGGGAGTCGTTGTCCCCCAGGCGGTAGCCGCTGGGCAGCACGCTGGGGTCCGAGTGGTTGAGCTCGACACGGACGGTCCCGCCGAGATCCCCGATGGGGAGGGGGGCGTCGAGGCGGCCGAACCGGACCCGGAACTCGTCCAGCAGACGCAGGGCCTGCCGGGCGAAGTAACCGAGTTCGGGATGGTGCCGCTTGGCCTCCAGTTCCGTCACCACGACGATGGGAAGCACTACCTCGTGCTCGTCGAAGCGGCTCAGGGCGTTCGGGTCGGCCAGCAGGACGCTGGTGTCGAGAACATAGGTGCGCCGGTCTGGCATACGGCGCTTTGTGCTGGTCACCACGGAAGGACGTACCCCCTCGGATGAGGTCGGGGAGCGACGGAGTGGAGCTGGACCGGTCGTCGGCCGCGATGCACGGGCCGGGGACCGGCCCTCCACTGCTTCGTCCGCGCTGAGACCGCACGGTCGGGCTGGTGCAAAGGGCCTCCCGGGCGGACGGCCCCGTGCCGCCCGCTGAGATCCGACACCCGGGGATCGGGCGTCGACCTGCTTGCCTTATGCCCTCGAACTTGCCGCGCCATGCCAGCACATATGACGGCGTGCCGGTGAACTCCGCGTTACTTCCACCCCAAAGGGGGTAGCCGCTACTCCTTCCGGGTGGCCTCCGTCAGCCGCCGTAACGGCGGTGGCGCGCCGCGTAGTCACGCAGGGCGCGCAGGAAGTCGACCTTGCGGAAGGCCGGCCAGAAGACCTCACAGAAGTAGTACTCCGAATGGGCCGTCTGCCACAGCATGAATCCGGACAGGCGCTGCTCACCACTGGTACGGATCACCAGGTCCGGGTCGGGCTGGTCGCCGGTGTAGAGATGGCGGCCGATCGTCTCGACGTCGACGGACTCGGCGAGCTCCTCCATCGAGGTGTTCTTGTCGGCGGCGTCGAGGATCATCGAGCGGACCGCGTCGGCGATCTCCTGGCGGCCGCCGTAGCCGATGGCGACGTTGACCAGTATCCCGTCTCTGGACGCCGTGGTCTCCTCGGCCTCCTTGATGGTGTCCCGCATCCCCTGCGGCAGCAGGTCGAGCGCCCCGACGTGGTGCACCCGCCAGCGGCCGTCGGCGGCGAGGGAGCGGACCACGTCCTCGATGATCCCGAAGAGCGGGACCAGCTCTTCCTGCGGCCGGTCGAAGTTGTCCGTGGAGAACAGCCAGAGGGTGACGACCTCGACGTCCGTCTCGGTGCACCAGCCGAGGAATTCCTCGATCTTGTCGGCACCGGCCCGGTGACCCTGTGCGGTGGTGGAACCCGCGGCCTTCGCCCAGCGCCGGTTGCCGTCCATGACGACACCGATGTGTTTGGGTACCTGGGCGTGGTCCAGGTGGCCTTCCACCCGGCGTGCGTACAGCCTGACCAGCAGGCCGCGCAGTGTGTCGCGCAGGTTCACGTGATTGTCAGCCCCTCCGTGCGGATGCGGTCCCCGCGACCCGAAGGGTACCGGTGCGTGCAGTGGGCGTGCCTTGTGGGGTCCGCACCGCGTGAGCGAGTCGGGTGCGTCCCTCCTGCACGGGTGCCCGTTCAGGGCAGAAAAAACGGGCCGGTCCGTGGGGGGGAGACGGACCGGCCCGAGGGGGGGTTTCCACCATAACCCTTCGTAAGTGATGCTGCGCGCATCGGCGTGCCACAACTACTCTCCGGAGTCGGGCGGCGACGCGGCGGTGGTGGTCCGGGGGCCGTGTCATGGCTGGTACGTGGCGGGGCAGGTACGGTTTCCCGGGGAAGAACCGGCTGGTTCTCGGGGCGGAAATCAGAGGGCAGGGTTCCCCCGGGTGGGTGACGGCGGGTGCGCACGTCTCTTTGACGCCGACGCCGCCGGCACCCCGACACGGGTGGCCTGTGCCGTGTGAATCACCTGGGGGCAGGCAGGCTCACTCGCCTGGTCTGCGGGCCTCGAAGAGGTGGCGGGTGCTGTGGGCGACGAAGGGACCCTCGGACTCGATCTGCTCGTGCAACGAGCGAAGCCGGGGCGCGTACGCCTCGACGGTGAAGCCGGGCACCATCCAGACCACCTTCCGCAGGAAGTGGACGACCGCCGCGATGTCGTGGAACTCCACCCGGAGCCGTTCGGCGCGCAGGTCGACGATCTCCAGCCCGGCCGCCTCCGCCTCGGCGCGCTCCCGGTCGGGGTGACGGTCGCTCAGGGACGCGTCCGGCTGGGGGCCGAGGAAGTACTCGACGAGTTCGAAGACGCTGGCGGGTCCGACGTGCTGGGCGAAGTACGTGCCCCCGGGGCGCAGGACGCGCAGGATCTCCGGCCAGTCGGCGCGGAGCGGATGACGGCTGACGACGAGGTCGAAGGTCGCGTCCGCGAAGGGCAACGGCGCGCCGTCCGTGGTCGCGACGACGGCGACGCCGCGCGGCCGGAGCAGCGCCGTGGCCTTGGCCACGTTCGGTGGCCAGACCTCCGTGGCGACGGTGAGCACGGGCGCCTTCGGGGCGGCGGCGCCCAGGGCGAAGTCGAGGACCTCACCTCCGCCGGTGTGGATGTCGAGCGCGGCGGACGCGTCGGCCAGCCGCCCGGCCATCGACCGCGCGTATCCCCACGAGGGCCGCTCCTCGGTGGCCCGCCCCTCGAACCAGGAGAAGTCCCATCCGTCGGTGGGAACGGCGGCGCCTTCGGCGACGAGATCCTCGAAGGTGCGGGGCTCCGGGTGTGTGGGGGGCCGATCCTGAAGGTGTGTGGGTGGCTGATCCATGGAGCGATCGTCGCAGTGCCTTGTCAGGGACACTACCGATTTTCACGGGGCGACTCAGGAGCCTCGGGATCGCTGAGCGCGGCAGAGCCGACCGTCGGACGTCAGGCCGGCTCGACTCCTGCGGGGCTCACGGCACCAGGGGCCGGACTTCCTCCGCGGCGAACCGTACGAAGCCCTCCGGGTCCGGCTCGTCGGCCGTCGGCTGGAGCACCACCGTGTCGGCGCCCGCCTCGACGAGTCGCTGGACGGCCTTGGCGACGGCGCCGGCGTCCCCGGCGACTCCCAGGTCCGGGACGTCGGCCACGCCCTCGTCAGTCAGCTCGGCACGCAGTCGGGCGGCGGCGTCAGGGCCGGTGGCGGTGAGGAGGTAGACGACGAGCTTGTGCGGCTCACTCCGCCCGGCCGCGGCCTGCCCCTCGTCGATGAGCGCGCGTGCCCGTCGTACCCCGTCGGGCGGGGTGGACGCGGTGAGAAGGGTGCCGTCCGCGACCTCGCCGGCCAGGCGCAGCGTGCGCGGACCGGTGGCGCCGGCGAGCACATGGATGGTGCCGCCAGGGGCCGGCGGCCAGTCGAGGGCGACGTCGTCCAGCTTGACGTACCGCCCGTCGGTGGTGACCCGCTCTCCGCGCAACAGGGCGCGCAGCGCGACGAGATGCTCCCGCAGCAAGGTCAGGGGAGACTCGGCCCGCGCCCCGACCTGCCCCATCCAGTCCTGCACCCCGTGCCCCACGGTGAGGATGGCGCGGTCGGGGAACATCCGGTGCAGGGTGGCCGCCTCCATCGCGGTGATGGCGACGTTGCGCAACGGCACCGGCAGCAGCCCGACCCCGATCCGCACCCGCTCGGTCCAGGCGAGCGCGGCGGCGGCCGTGGAGATCCCGCCCTCACGGAAGCAGTCCTCCCAGAGCCACAGCTCCTCCAGTCCGACGTCGTCCGCGAGCCGCGCGACGGATCGCAGGTCTTCGGGCGGCAACTGCGGGCGGAACACTGCTCCGAGAGTGGTCATGACGGCTTACCTACCCGCTCCGGACGCACCGGGCACGTCCCGGCGCGCTCAAGTCTGAAGCCGCTCGTGGCGCAGCAGTACGACACCGTTGCCGAAGGTGCGGGACTCGGTGAGCCGGAGGGACGCCGTGCGGGGGGCGGTCGGGTGGAAGAGGGGTTTGCCGTCGCCGAGGAGGACGGGATGGACGTAGATGTGGAACTCGTCGACGAGGTCGTGGAGCAGGAACGCGGTGGCCAGGTCGGCACCGCCGAGCCCGAGGTCGCCGCCCGGCTGCTCCTTGAGCGCCCGCACCTCCTCCGGGACGACCTCCCGCGCGATCGTGGAGTTCCAGTCGGCGTGCCGCAGGGTCCGTGAGTAGACGACCTTCGGGATGTCCCGCCAGATACCGGCGAACTCGGTCGTGATCGGGTCGGCCTCGGGGTCGGCGTCGGCCGTGGGCCAGTACCCGGCCATGAGCTCGTACATGACCCGGCCGTGCAGCAGCCCGCCCATCCTCGCGACCGTGTCGTTGGCGTGCCGGTGCACCTCTTCGTCGACGCGGTGCCAGGAGATGTCCCGGCCGGGGCCCTCGATGTAGCCGTCCAGGGAGATCGACATCATCAGGACGATCTTTCGCACGTCTCGGTCACCTCGTTCGGTCGGGTACGACGAGTCGTCACCACGGTCCCAGACTCGGATACGTTCGGTCGGTATTGGGAAGCGGCACAGGGAGGTGACGTCGCGTGGGGCGCTGGCTCGACGGACGGGGCAGGCTGGTGGTGCACGGCGCGGAGGGGTCGGAACGGGTCAGCGTCCCGCTGGAGATCGCGACCTCCTACCGGGCCCGCACGAGAGGGCTGCTCGGGCGGGACTCCGTCGACGGGGCGATACTGCTGTCCCCCGCCGGCAGCGTGCACACCTTCCGGATGCGTGTCCCCATCGACGTCGCCTACCTCGATCGCGGCCTCAAGGTCCTCGCCGTGCGCACCATGAAGCCGGGCCGTCTGGGGCTGCCCCGACTGCGGTCCCGGCATGTGCTGGAGGCGGCGGCCGGGGCGATGGCGGGCTGGGGCGTCCGGGCGGGCGCGCGCGTCACGGTGGAGAGGGACGCGGTGGGCGGGGGCGGAGTCTAGGCGGAGTTCCTCTGTCGGTTCAGCTTCCCGTTCAGCTGTCCGTCCGGGGGAAGGACACCTCGACCCGGCGGTTCTTCTTGCGGCCGGACTCCGTCGCGTTGGAGGAGATCGGGTACTGCTCGCCGTAGCCACGCACCTCGAAGGTGACGTTCGGGTCGTTGAGTTCCTGGTCCAGGACGTCCTGTACGGCGTTGGCGCGTCGCTTGGACAGTACGTCGCCGTGGGCGGCGGAGCCGAGGTCGTCCGTGAAGCCGAACACCCGTACCCGGGTCGCGTTCTGGGTCTTGATCTCCTCCGCGATCGAGGAGATACGGGCCTTCGCCTCCGCGCCCAGCTTCGCGCTGTCCTTGCCGAACAGCACCTCGGCCTGGAGCGCGAACTTCACGTCCGCGTTGGTGTCCTCCCGACGCTCGTCACCGCTCTGGTCCTCGACGACCTGCTTGATGTCCAACACCTTGGGCTCAGCGAGGGTCCCGCCTTCGGGGAGCTTCAGGTCGGGGTCGTTGGCGTCGACGTTCACGGGGGCGGAGGCGGTGGGTTCGGTGCCGGGGGGGACGCTGGGGGGTGTGTCGGCGTGGGCCGATGTCGTGGTGAAGGCCGCCATGAGGGAGGCGGTGGTGAGGATCAGGGCGAGGCGGGGTGGGGTTGGGGACATGGTGCGCCTCATCCGGAGATGGCGATCGTGGCGCTGGCGAATGTCGGCAGTTGGAACGTCACCTCGGACGTGTCCGACGGCGGTGACGGGAACTGGAGAAAGACGGCGATGGACTCTCCTGATTTCAGCGACGAGAAGCCCGTAGTCGTGAGCGGCCGTCCCTCGGTGTCGCGCAACACGTAGTAGCGCTTCTTCGCCTTGCTGTCCACGAGGCTTGCGCCTCCAAGTGACATGCCGTGCCGAAGGATTTCCGTCTCATCGCCCCTCACACCGGCCGGGACCGTGATCCGCTGGGCTCCATCGTTCTTCAGGGTGCCGCTGACAGTGACGAAACCGCCGGCATCGCGTGCGGCAGAGGTGATTTGGAGGACCAGACCGCTCGCGCCCTTCAACTCGGCCAACGGCTCATCGGACTGGCCTTCCTGAGCACTCGGGCCCGACCCGGACGACTTGGAGGCCGACGCCGACGCCTCGGGCTTCTTGTCGTCACCTCCACCGCCGCAGCCAGCCACACCGAGGGCCATTCCTGCCACGACGGTCAACGCGACCATCCCCCTGCGGGCCTTCGAAGTGAACCGCATGCTCATTCCTCTGCTTCCTTCATCACTCGTCGTTCGCTGGTCCGTCGGCCAGATGGACGTCGAAGAGGTCCTTGGGTTCCGGAAGCGTGGCCGGGTCGTCCGGATCCAGATCCCAGTCCTTGTCCTCGCAATCGAGCTGCGGAAGGACATCGTCCCCGGCGTCCTCCCCGGGAAGCTCGAATTCACAGAGTCGCTCGATCACCGCGGTGGCGGACGCTGTTGAGTGCTTGTCTTCCGTGCCGGGAACGATGGAGTCTCCCACGGACTTGTTCGTCTGGAGAGCGACCGTGTAGCTCAGGGGCCCCACCGGGTCGCACTGAACTTTGCCGGCGTCGTTCTGCGCGGCAAGCTCCTGCGCGCGCCCACAGGAGTCCGCGATCCCTTGCACGTTCCCGTGGAAGATGTCCTGCCACTTGGTGGGGTCGAGTAGCTCTTTCACCCACATGCCCGCGAGCTGGTCCCGGGTGTCCTGCGCCGCCGCGAGCGCTGCCGCGTCGGCGGCCGTCTGTGCGCCGTTCCGATTCGCCGCGGCCTGGCCGACCGCGAGGTACGCGAACGCGAGAAAGAGCAGGCCCGCCACCACGGTGATGTAGATGGGGAAGGCCTGCCCTGCGTCGCTGCGCCTATGGGGCCACCGCATCAACCACCGATCACTTCGTTGATCTTGTCCGTGATCGCGGTGTAGATCGTGTTGCCGATATCCGTCCCCGTGATCGCCAACACAATCGCCACCACCACCGCGATGATCCCCAGATACTCCACCGCGGTCTGCCCCCGGTCGTCGCGCGCGGCGCGCTTCCGCAGGTACGTGGCGGTGGTGTTGATCCAGTTGCTCATGGTGTTCCCCTCCGATGGCGGCCGATCGGCGAGCGATCGCCTCAACGTACGACGGAACACCCCGTTCTGCCGAGGGCCCCTGGGCCCAAATCCGGGCCCAATGACGAACCCCGCCACTCCCCCCTGGTGTCAGCACAGGTCACCCCAGCCCTCGGTGTGAACCCGACGCCGTGCCCAGCCACTTCGCGGCCGCCTCGGAGCGGCTGGTGCTCGCGAGCTTGGCGAAGATGCGGTTGATGTGGTTCTTGACCGTCTTCTCGCTGATGAAGCAAGTGGCGGCGATCTGCTGGTTGTTCATCCCCGACGCGATGTGGTCCATGATCTCCGCCTCCCTCGTGCTGAGTTGGAACCGCAATCTCGACGACTGTCCCACACTTGGTTGCACTCGTGAAGCTGTTTCCGGAGAATTAGGCGGAGATGGTATCCACGAGAGGGAAGAGTTACCTGACGGGGGCAATGGAATGCTTTGCTGGTGGGAATAAACGGAAGGTTGGACTTCGCATGCGCTCGCACCTGACGCACGGAGTCGGCGAAGCAGTGCCCCCGCCGCCGTGGGGGTGAAGTGGGGGCGGCCGTCCCTGATGTCCCGTACGGCGGTCACCAGTTGGTCGGCGGTGAACTCGCCGTGGACGAGGTAGCCGTCCGCTCCGCGCCGCAGCGCTTCCTCCACGATCTCCGGTTCACCGCTGTACGTCAGCATCATCACCGGGGCGATCCCCACCAGGTACGGGAGCGCCGAGATGCCGTCCAGGCCGGGCATGCGGACGTCCAGCAGGACGATGTCGGGACGGTGGCGCCGGGCCGCCTCGCAGGCCTCGTGGCCGTCGGCCGCCTCGGCGACGACCGTGATGTCCGCGCGGCCGGAGAGCAGTGCGGTCAGACCGGCCCGGACCACGGGGTTGTCGTCGGCCACGACGACCCGTAAGTCGGCGGTGGGGGGTGATGGGGTCCTCGAATGCGTCGTCGTCGCACTCATCGATGTCCTCGATATCCTCGTCGTCGCGGTCTCGTCGTCCTCGTCACAGGGCTTCCCGAGTCGGAGTCACAGGTTTCCAGTGTCCGGGGGCGGTGTCGCCAAGGGGAGTTCCAGGCGGACCTCGGTGCCCTTGGGGTGCGTGCCCTGGCCGATACGGATGCCGGCGCCCACCGATGCCGCTCGCTCGACCATGCCGACCAGGCCGAAGTGGCCCGAGCGGCGGAGCTCTTCGAGGGTCGTGTCCGCAGGGAGGCCGCGGCCGTCGTCGTACACGCTGATGCTGAGGACGTCCCCGTGCACTCCCGCGCTGACGTCGAGCCGGGTCGCGGCGGCGTGGCGGTGGGCGTTCTCCATGGCCTCGGTGGCGACGGTGAGGAGTTGACGGGCCGCGGCGAGCGGCACCGGTGGCGGCAACTCCGTCCGATCGCCGGTCGGGTGGTAGGTGGTCCGTAGCCCGGTCCGTGCGCCGAAGTCGTGGGTGCGGGCGGCCAGTTCCGCGAGTACGTCGATGGTGTGGTCGAGGTCCGATTCGCGGCGCAGGTCGGCCAGGAGTTCGCGGGACTCGGCAGCCGCCCTGCGGGCCGAGCGGGCGACGAGTTCGGCCTGCTGCTTGATGAGACCGGGGTCGATGCGGGTGGCGCCCGCCGAGTTCGCCAGGCCGTCCGCGGCCAGGGCCACGCCGTGCAGGGTCTTGGCCACGGAGTCGTGCATCTCCCGTGCGAGACGGGACCGTTCGGCGCTCACCGCCTCCGCCGCGGCCAGCCGGGCCTGGACGGCGGTCAGGGCCTGGGTGGCGGTGCCGAAGCGGAGCATCAGGTTGCGCAGGGTGGAGCCGACGGCTCCCGTGATGACGCAGAGGCCGGGCAGCAGCAGGGCTTCCGCGAGTTCGGCGCGGGCGTCCTTCAGGGTGGCCTGCACGAGCAGCAGGATCAGTGACTGGAGGGAGGCGAAGACGGCCGCGCCTCGCCAGCCGTAGACGATGCCCGCGAGGAGAGGCGTGCAGACGCTGACGTAGGCGAGGGTGCTGTCCGGGCCCGCCGAGATCAGGAGCAGGGAACCGAAAAGCGTGTCCACGGCCAGCAGGGTGGGGTGGCGCAGGAGCAGAGGGCCGAAGCGTTCCCAGTCCCGGAAGAGGACGTACGAGCCCATGAAGGTGACGACCACGGCGGCGCCGACCAGGCGGACGCCCAGGCCGGGGCTGGCGTTGAGGAGGGCGGCGGGGGCCGCCAGCGCGATCATCGCGAGGCGGAAGCCGAAGACCTGGCGGCACATGGCCTGGAGGGCGTTCACCTGGAGCGGGAGGGGCGGCTCGGGTTCGTCCGCCGGGGACTTTGGCGGAGGCCCGTCGCCGTCGACTGCCGGTGCCGGTGCCGGATTGGACGGTTGGACACCCTCGGCCGTAGCAGTCCACCGCGAGGGCTGATGGCCGTCGGCGGTCATACGGGCGTCAGCCGCCGCTACGGCGATCCCGTCCGCCGCTACGGCGATCCCGTCCGCCGAAGCCACGGACCCGTCCGCGGTCCCCGGGCCCTTCTCCACTTCCGGTCCGCGAATCTGCCCGCGTCCGAGCCCACGCTCCTGCCCAATCCCAATCCCAAGCCGACGCCCCCGCACGCGCCCGTACCCATGCGCCCACCCGGCCGCCCGTCGCCTACGCCCGGCTCCCGTCCTCGCCCTCATCCGCGCGTTCCCCCTCACCTCTCGCTCACCCTCACCTCTCGGCCCCTCTCACCTCACGTCCCGTCGTCTCTCCCCCACCCCCTACTTCCCGGTGATCGACCCGAAGTCCGTTCCCGACCCCAGCAGCAACCCCGCCCCCAGCAGGATCATCGTGGCCGGGACCATGAACGTCGTGATCATCATGGTGGCCTTGGGTACCGCTCGGGCGGCCTTGCGGCGGGCGTTCTGGGCGTCGGTGCGGCGCATGTCCTTCGCCAGGGAGACGAGTGTGTCGACGATCGGCGCCCCCAGCTCCTCCCCCTGCTGGAGCGCCGTCACGAACATCGCGACCTGCTCGGAGTCGTTCCTGCGGCGCAGCTCCGCGAAGGCCTCGCGGCGGCTCACCCCGAGGTCCATCTGGCGCAGCGTGATGCGCAGTTCGTCCGCCCAGGGGCCCTCGTACTTCGAGGCGACGCGGTCCAGTGCCTGGCGGAAGCCGAGGCCCGCGCTCACCACGACCGCCAGGACGTCCAGGAAGTCCGGCAGGGTCCGCTCGATCACGTCCTTGCGGATCCGGATCGCCGACCAGATGCCGACCTCCGTCCAGAACGCGCCGAACGCCAGCAGCAACAGGGCCACCAGGTACTGCCCGCGGAGCAGGAACACCAGGAAACCGAGCCCGCCGAGGAAGCCGTAGACCGCGCGGCGCGCCGCGTAGCGGTCGATGGTGAGGCCGCCTGGGTTGCCGGCCAGGTCGATCTTGCGGCGGTACCTCGCGACCTGCTTGGGGCCCATCAGCCGTAGCACGGCGGGGGCGTAGCGCATGCCGAGGCGGTCGATCAGCGAGTCGACCGCGCCGGTGCGGGTGGCGCCGACCTCCAGGGCCAGCACCAGGTCGCTGGGGAGTTTCGCCTCCGCCCGGTACATGCGGACGCCGGTGAAGACGCCCCAGACGGCGAGGCCCATCAGCAGGGCCAGCAGGAGTGCCATGTGTCCAGTCCCTTCCAGCCGTTCAGACGTCGATCCGCGACAGGCGGCGGATGAGGACGAAGCCGACGGTGTACAGGCCGAACGCGACGATCACCGCCGCCTGGCCGAGCGGTGAGCCGGTCATCCGGTCCAGGGCGCCGTCCTTCACCCCGTTCATCAGGAACAGCGAGCCGATGCCGAGCACCGGCACCGCGTACGACGTCATGTTCACCTGGGACAGCTGGGTGCGGACCTCGCGCCGGGTCTCCTTGCGTTCCTCCAGCGTCTCCGTCAGGTTCCGCAGCGCGCTCACCACCTGGCCGCCCGCCCGGTTGGACAGGACCAACGTGGTGACCAGGACGACCAGTTCACGGGACGGGAGACGTTCGGCCATCTCGCCGAGCGCATCGTCCATGGTGGCGCCCATCGCCAACTGGTTGTCGACCTTGGCGAGTTCCTCGCCCGCTGGTGCCTCCAGCTCCTCGGCGGCCATGCCGATCGCGGTGCGCAGGGCGAGGCCCGCCTGGGTGGCGTTGGCCAGGATGCGGGCCATCTCCGGAAGTTGGTTGATGAACTTCTCGATGCGTTTCTGCCGTTGCCAGGTGAGGAACTGCATAGCCGCCCAGATGCCCAGCAGCCCGGCGATCGGCCCGAAGAAGGGGGCCAGGGCCGCCTGCCCGACCAGCCACAGGCCGGCCACCGCGGCCAGCATCGCGGCGAAGAACTCGCCGGGCGTGATGTCCATGCCGGTCGCCGCCAGCCGCAGTTCCAGCTTCCGGCCCGTCCGGGTCCGCCGCAGCCGGCGGTCCAGGTTGGGGAAGCGGCGCCGTCTGCCGGTGGCGGATATCTGCCCGGCGGACGTCAGCCGCTCCACCAGCGCGGCCCGCTGTGCCTTGCCCTTGGCGTAGGTGTGCACACCGATGACGGTGAGTACGCAGGTCAGCAGGGTGACGCCGAGAGTGAGCGGGACGAGGGTCTCAAGATCCATGGGGTCGGTCCTACCTGGCTTCTCGGATGGCTAGCTGATCTGCGGACTGGGCCACGCCGAAGGCCTGCGGCATGGGCTGGCTCGCCATGTAGAGGCGGTCGGCGGTCCGGCGCGGCAGCGGGAAGTGCTGGTAGGCCCCGTATATCCGGCCGTCGGCGGCCATCGGCCGGGCGTCGAAGCGGGCGACGGAAGCCAGGCGGTACGGCTCGCTGCCGTGGCTGTCGAGCACCGCTATCTCAGTGATCCGGCGGACGCCGTCGGCGAACCGGGTGAGCTGGATGATGACGTCGACGGCGCTGTTGATCTGGTCGTGCAGCGCCTCGAAGGGGATCTCCACCTCGGACATGGACGCCAGCGTCTTCAGCCGCATCAGCGCGTCCTCGGCGTTGTTGGCGTGCACGGTCGCCAGTGAGCCGTCGTGGCCCGTCGACATCGCCTGGAGCATGTCGAGCGACTCGCCGCCGCGGACCTCACCGACCACGATCCGGTCGGGGCGCATGCGCAGCGAGTTGCGGACCAGGTCGCGGATGGTGATACGGCCCTTGCCCTCGACGTTCGCCGGACGGGACTCCAGCCGGACCACGTGCCGTTGCTGCAACTGGAGTTCGGCCGAGTCCTCGATGGTGATGATGCGGTCGCCGTCGGGGATGAGACCCGACAGAGCGTTCAGGAGGGTCGTCTTACCGGTGCCCGTCGCCCCGGACACGATGATGTTGAACCGCGCCTGCACCAGGCCCGCCAGCAGATACAGCATGTGCTCGTCGAGCGAGCCGAAGCCGACCAGTTCGCTGAGCGTGAAGGAGCGCGGGAAGCGGCGGATGGTGAGGATGGCGCCGGTCAGCGACAGCGGCGGGATGATCACGTTGACGCGCTCGCCGGACGGCAGCCGGGCGTCGACCATCGGGTTCGACTCGTCCACCCGCCGGTTGACCGTGGACACGATCCGTTCGATGGTCTGCATCAGCTGGTCGTGGGACGGGAAGCGGAGCGGCAGTTGTTCCACCTTGCCGCCGCGCTCCACGAAGATCGAGTCCGGTCCGTTCACCATGATCTCGGTGATCGACGCGTCCTCCAGCAGCGGTTCGAGGATGCCGAGCCCGAGTGCCTCGTCGACCACCCTGCGGATCAGCTGCGAGCGCTCCACCGTCGACAGGACGGGGCCCTCCCGGCTGATGATGTGCCCGAGCACCCGCTCGAGGCGCGCCCTGCGCTCGGCCGCCGCCAGCGTGCTCATCTCCGCGAGGTCGATCTCCTCCAGCAGCTTGGACCGGTAGGAGGCGACCAGATGGCCGTCCTCGCCCCGGCTGCCGTTGTCTTCGGGGGAGTTGATGCGTGACCGCAGGCTCATGGGTGGTTCCTCAGTCGTCGAGCGGGTGGTCGAGCGGCATGGTGGCGGTCTTCTGGGCGGGGTCGAAGTCCCAGCCGGGGACGATCGACGGGATCTGGACGGTGGCGGTGACGGTGACCGTGTCACCACCCTCGGCGGCGGAGCACGTGACGCTCAGCCAGTCGCTGACCGCGTTCGCGCACCCCTCCTGGGCGCTCTCCTGGAGCGAGGCCGCCCGCGCACCCGCCCGGGCCGCCGTGCCGGCCTGCTGAGCGGTGTAGGCGATCAGCCCGATCTGTACGCCCGCCATCGCCACGAGGACCAGGATCGGGATGAACCCGAGGTACTCCAGGGCGACCTGACCGCGGTCGCGGCGAGCCCCGCGCCCGCCGTGGCGTTTCCCGTCGTACGGCATCTCAGTCCTTCACCTCCTCGACGGCGCCGGCGTGGCCCGTGACCTCGAAGGGGAAGCCGATCGAGCCCGGGAAGAGGACCGGGACCTGGAGCCGCACGGTGGCTTTGACGTAGCCGCCCTCGGTCACGCACTGCACCTCACCGCTCCACGCGTCCGGCAGCTGTTCCAGGCCCGCCTGGGCGCACGCCCCCTGCCGCTCCCCTGCCGGGACCTCGGTGCCAGCCCGCGCCGCCTCGTCCGCGGCGTTCCCCGCGAGCGTGAACGTGTATCCCAGCAGCACGAACTGCCACATCAGTACCAGGGTGATGAGGATCAGCGGGGTCATGCCGAGGAACTCGACGGTGACCTGGCCGTCGTCCCTCCGCAGCACGGCGTCCCTCCACCCCGGCCGGCGCATCGCTAGTTCCCCAGCTCACGGCGTCGCCGGAAGCCGACCGCGGCCCGGTCGCCGCCGCGCATCCGGCCTGCCCGGTGACCGGGGCTGTCCGGGCCCTTGACCAGGCCCAGTTCGGCCGCGAGGGCCCACAGGGCCTGCTTCACCGTGCTCTTGCCGTCGAGTTCGTGGACGCGGCCGGCGTCCACCGCGCTCTGGAGTTCCTTGAAGTTGGCGGGGATCGCGATGCCCGCGACCGCCGTGCCGGTGATCTTCTGGATCAGCGGGGGCTGGATCTCCGTACCGCGGGTGTGGCGGTTGACGACGACGGTCGTCTCCTCGGCCTTGCGGATCTGCAGCCGGTCCCACATCCGCACGGTCCGCTTGGCGCCGCGGACGGCGACCACGTCGGGTGTGGTGACCAGCAGGGCGGTGTCCGCCATCTCCACGGCGGCGGCGCCCGCGCCGCCGAGCTGGGCGCCGCAGTCCACGACGACGACCTCGTAGCGGGAGCGCAGGGCGCTGACGATCTGGCGGGCGGCGCGGTCGGTGACCTCCTCGCCGCGTTCCCCCTCACCGGGGGCGAGCAGCAGCGCGACGCCGGTGTCGTGGGGGAAGACGGCGTCGGCGAGGACGCGGGGCGAGATGTCGGTGATGGCGGCGAGGTCGACGACCGAGCGGCGGAACTGGACGTCCAGGTAGGACGCGATGTCCCCGGTCTGCAGATCCATGTCGAGCAGGGCCGTGCTGCGTCCCGACGCCTGGGCGGCGAGGGCGAGGTGGATGGCGGTGAGGGTCGACCCCACGCCTCCCTTCGCCCCGCTGACCGTGACGACGGTGCCGCCGACGCCGGTGAACACGTCCCCACCCGCACCCAGATGACGCCGGACGCCCACCGACCACTGGGCGACCGCCTGGACGCGGCTGGCCAGTTCCTCGTAGCCCAGCGGCAGGGCGATCAGGCCACGGGCGCCGTAGTCCATGGCGGCCTGGAAGAGGCCGGGGCTGGCGTCGGAGGTGACGAGGATGACCCCGACGGCGGGGAAGCGGAGGGCGACCTCGCGGATGAGTTCCAGGGCCGGGACCGGACCGATGCGTTCGTGTACGACCACCACTTCGGGCAGTTCGTCGATCGACTCGGTGGCGAGGCGGGCGAGGGTGTCGATGAGCTGGGTGGAGTCGACCACCGGGGAGAGCGGTTCGGCGTCCGGGAGCTGGCTGAGCAGTGTGGTGATGGACCGGGCCGCGTCCGCGTCGCCGACCGCCGGGAGGATCCTCGTGGGCATGACGGCCTCTCACTTGTCCTTGGCGAGTTCGTAGCTGCGTTCCTGCTCCGGGACGGTGGTGTCGGTGCCGGGTGCGACGAGCGCGAGCCGGACCTCCTTGGCGAACGACTCGGCATACGTGATGCGCTGGGCGTCGAGGGTGGTGAGCGCGAAGGTGATCGGGACGGCCTTGGTCTCCTGCCGGGTGCGGTCATCCGTGTCCGGCTTGAGCACGGGAATCTCGCCGACGTCGATGACCCGGGCGTTGGTCACGATGATCTTGGACTGGTCGGGATCGACCTCCCGCTGCCCCTCGAAGGTGGCGTACACGTTGACCGACGCACCCGCCGTGATCTTTCCCGCCACACCGGTCGCCGCGTCGATCATGATGGCGACCTCCTGCTGCCCCGGCCGCAGGGCGGGCTGGTCGACGATCATGTCGCTCTGCAGCAGCGAGCCTTCCCGCAGCGTGGTCACGGCGATCTTGCCGCGGATCCGGGAGAGGTCGGTGACCGCGGTGTCCGGCAGCCAGCGCTCGGGCATCTCGGTCTTCTCGAACTGGCTTGCGCTGAGGCTGGTGTAGGGCTTCACGTCGGACTTCAGCCGGTACGCGGTGACCTCGGGTCCGACCTTGGACTTCACGTCGTTGATGACGGACAGCACGCCGGCGAAGGCGCCGAGCGCGCACAGGACCGACAGAAGCAGGAGTATCACGCCGCGGCGCTGACGGGAGTTCATGAACCGTACGACCTCGTCGGGGGGTTGGGTCTGGCGGAGTGTGGGTCTGGCGGGGCGGGCGGTACGGGTCCGGGTCGGCCGGCCCGGATCACCCGGCGGGGAGTTGGTTCCCGTACACGGGTGATACGTGGGACAGCGAGGATCCGGATGACGCGGGCGTCGCGGATGCGGGTGTTGTGGGTGATCCGGGTGTCGCCGGCGACACGGGCGCCGTCGCGGAGCAGAAGACGCAGCGATCGCCGATGACCTCGATGCCGCACCAGTGGCAGGTGTTCTGCCGTACCGAGGTGACCAGTTGGTAGAGCACCGACAGGTCCGGCAGGAAGGTGCAGAACTCGATCAGTCGGCCGGTGCCCCACCACAGCGCGGACTCGGCGGGCAGCGGCGCCTCACGCAGCCCCTGGACGCTCCAGGACTTGGCCAGGGTCGCGCTGACCCAGTCGGACTGGAGCTGCCCCCGGGCGACCAGCATCGAGGTGGTGAACTCCGGTCCCGCGAGGGTCGCGCCCGGTCCGATGCGGACGAGCTGCGGCTGCGGGTGGGCGAGGACACCGAACTGACTGCCCGGCATCCAGGACTTGGCGTGCGACTTCAGGCCCACCGGGACGCGGTCGAGCTTGGCGACGGAGCCGAGCAGCGCCCCCGCGTGCAGGTAGTGGGTGAGCAGCCGGGCGGCCGAGGCGAGCACGCCGGGGCTCAGGTCGCAGGAGGCGAGCTGCCGCAACTGGCGGGCCAGGACGGCGAGTCCGAGGGGCGGCAGATCAGGCCGGAAAAGAGCAATCCGGTCGGTTTCCAGGAGGGAACGGACGGTGAGCAGTCGCCGCTCGACCTCCCGGGGCACGGCCTGCGAGCACACGACGATCACATGCCCGTGCTGTTCGATGAGCGTCTGCAGAGCGGCCAGCGACTGGTCGAGCGGCTGACGGTCCAGGTCCGGCAGCACGGCGGCAGGCATGGTTCGATCGTCCTGCGGCGGCAGCGCCATGTCGGCGCTGGTCACGGCAATGACAGTTGGCACGCGCAGCTCCCCGAATCCCATGCCCATGAGCCCGCCCGGCGTCACTCCGGCCCGCCCGGTTGACTTCACTGCGTGACTTCCTGAGCACTTTATCCACGCATGTGTGGCCGGAGAACAGCGTTTCCGTGACTTCTCGGTCCCCTTGAGGACCCAAAAGGGGCTTATTTCCGTGCAGATGGGGCGCACTTGCCACGACCTCTCGTGCACGTCGGGCGAGTTGACCCCGCCCTCGCGACGAAACCACCGAGATCGATGAGGCCACCGCCGAGATCGATGAGGCCGCCGCGACCGCCGGACCGCCGGAACCCTTGACAGGTGAATTGGTCTGGACCAACTTGTAGGCACAGCGGTGGCCACCGTCGTCCCATGCCCCTCTCCCCCACCGGAGGCACCAGTGCGCCGCGAAACAGGCATGCCCGGACATCGCCACGAACCCAGACGGTTACGGACCCTCGCCCGATCTCTGACCGCGATGCTCGCTTTCTCTGTCGCCATCGGACTCACGGTCGCCGTCGCGGGCCAGGCGTCCGCCGCGGACGTCAACAACGTGAAGAACGCCGGCTTCGAGTCGGGACTGGCCAACTGGGCCTGCTCCGCCGGGAGCGGTACGACCGTCACCTCCCCGGTACACGGCGGCTCGGCCGCGCTGCGGGCGACGCCGGCCGGCCAGGACAACGCACGGTGCACCCAGACGGTCGCGGTCAAGCCCAACTCGACGTACACCCTGAGCGCCTGGGTGCGGGGCGGGTACGCCTACCTGGGTGCCACCGGCACGGGCACGACCGACGTGTCGACCTGGACCCCGGACTCCTCCTCCTGGAAGCAGCTGTCGACTACCTTCACCACGGGCTCCTCGACGACCTCGGTGACGGTGTACACCCACGGCTGGTACGGACAGGCGGCGTACTACGCGGACGACGTGTCGCTGTACGGCCCGGACGGCGGCGGTGGCGGCGACCCCGACCCGACGATCCCGGCGACACCGACCGGACTCGCCGTGACCGGGACGGCTTCCGCGTCCATCTCCCTGTCCTGGAGCACGGTCTCCGGCGCCACCGGCTACACCGTCTACCGCAACGGCACGAAGGCCACGGCGGTGACCGGAACCTCGGCGACGGTGACCGGCCTCGCGGCCTCCACGTCGTACACCTTCCAGGTCACGGCGACGAACGCGGCGGGCGAGTCGGCGAAGTCGGCGACGGTGACGGGCCGCACGACGGCCTCCTCGGGCGGCGGGGGATCCCTGCCCAAGCACGCCGTGACGGGTTACTGGCAGAACTTCAACAACGGCGCCACGGTGCAGAAACTCTCGGACGTCCAGTCCCAGTACGACATCATCGCGGTGGCCTTCGCGGACGCCA
This sequence comes from Streptomyces sp. NPDC006332, assembly GCF_040612855.1. Classification (NCBI taxonomy): domain Bacteria; kingdom Bacillati; phylum Actinomycetota; class Actinomycetes; order Kitasatosporales; family Streptomycetaceae; genus Streptomyces; species Streptomyces sp. NPDC006332. Next base: position 110,569 of record NZ_JBEXRA010000023.1, on the reverse strand, counting down.
CCACGACGCCGGGCGCCGTCACCTTCACCCTCGACTCGGCCGGCCTCGGCGGCTACACCGTCGACCAGTTCAAGGCGGACGTGAAGGCGAAGCAGGCGGCGGGCAAGAAGGTCATCGTCTCGGTCGGCGGCGAGCGCGGCGCGGTGTCGGTGAACGACTCGACGTCCGCGACCAACTTCGCGAACTCGGTCCACGCCCTGATGCAGACGTACGGCTTCGACGGCGTCGACATCGACCTGGAGAACGGCCTCAACGCGACGTACATGACGCAGGCGTTGCGCTCTCTGTCGTCCAAGGCGGGCCCGTCCCTGGTCCTGACCATGGCCCCCCAGACGATCGACATGCAGTCGACGTCCAACGCCTACTTCCGGACCGCGCTGAACCTGAAGGACATCCTCACGGTCGTCAACATGCAGTACTACAACAGCGGTTCCATGCTCGGCTGCGACGGCAAGGTCTACAGCCAGGGCTCGGTCGACTTCCTCACGGCGTTGGCCTGCATCCAGCTGGAGGGCGGCCTCTCCCCGTCCCAGGTGGGCCTGGGCCTCCCGGCGTCACCGAGCGGCGCGGGCAGCGGGTATGTCTCCCCGTCCGTGGTGAACAACGCGCTGGACTGCCTGACGAAGGGGACGGGGTGCGGGTCGTTCAGGCCGTCGCGGACGTATCCGGAGCTGCGGGGGGCCATGACCTGGTCGACCAACTGGGATGCGCGGGCGGGGAACGCTTGGTCTGGGGCGGTGGGGCCGCACGTGCACGGTCTGCCGTAGGCCGGACGTGAGGCCGGGGCGGCGCTGGTGTGAGTGCGGCGCTGCCCTCGACTAGCGTGATGATCCCGGACGTGGTGGATCCAGATGCCAAGGTTTTTCGTCCAGTGACAGCCCGACATGTCTGTCAGTGTGGCCCTGGCCAGGGTGTTCGCCCCCCCGCCAGGGCCACGGTGCCACCCGCTCCGGCCGGACGCGTTCGCCGGCCGTCAGGCGATGTCGTCGCGACGGATCCGGGCGTCACCGCGTGCGAACACGGAATCGCCCGGCCGCTCGTTCGCGGTCAGTCTGCCGAGCCAGTGCCCGCGAACCAACGACTCGGCGGCCAACGCTCTTCGGTATTCAGTCCCTTGTCGATGAACACGATGTTGTGATGCGCGTGCACGCCGGTCACCAACCGCTCCGTGAGGAGGGGAGCGGGGCCGCCCTCCCGCATCTGTTCCTGGTGGTTCAAGCCGTCCAGCAGTGACTTGATCATGCTCATCGAGGTGCCGGAGGCCTTGGGGTCGGGATTCCCGCCCCAGTCCGGCCAATAGGAGGTCTGGAGGTCCTCAACCACGTACATCCCGCCGGGACGCACATGCGGGAGGAGCGCGTGGAACGAGGCGATGACATGGTCACTGATGTGGCTTCCGTCGTCGATCACGATGTCGAACGGCCCGTGCTCCCGGGCCAACGCCTCAAGGAATTGCTGATCGCCCTGGTCGCCCTGCAGGAGCTGGACGCGGGGTTCGGCAAGACCGCTCTTGTCGAAGAGATCGAGCCCGTAGATCATCCCGCGCCGGAAGTAGTGCTTCCACATGCGCAGCGACTCCCCACCGGCGTCAACGGCCTTGTAGCCGCCGACACCGATCTCCAGCACCTTCACCTGCTGCTCGCGGTAGGGCTCGAAGTACCGTTCGTACAGCGGGGTGTACCAGTGCGCGCCCCACTTGTCGGACCCGAATGCGACGGCCAGGTCGGTCAGGCTGCGACGGTGCTGCCCCAGGGCGTCCAGCAACTGCCGGAGTGCGGCGACAGTTTCGGCACGTCGGCGGGTCACCGGATCGGCCGGGTCCATGGCCGGGAAGGTCTCGCCCTCCCTGATCGACACCTCGCGTGTCGCGCCGTGGTTGCCCGCGGGGCCGAAGACCTCCCGCAGCAGATCGACCAGATCCTGCTTGATCGTGGCCTGGGCGTCCTCGCTACTGCCCGCCTCGATGGCGATCTTCTCCGGGCCGAGGTGGACGACGCAGTCGACTCGAGCCGAGCCGAAGGCGAAGTGGCACTGGATGAGTACCTGCTCGGTCGGCCCGGGCAGCAGGGCGGTACGGCCCGTCACCTCGGCCAGGACCACCTCCGCGACGGCAGCCGGACCCAGTTCGGCGACTCGCGCGGAGATCTCCGATGCGGGCGCCGCAGCGGCCGAGACGACGTTTTCGATCAGCAACTGATGATTCTTGTCGGGTGTGGTCACGAATACCTCCAGGGAACCGTCTCGCTGTCAATGAGCGACTTTCACTCTATCCAGGCGAGACCTCCATTCCCTCGAGGCGAGGGTCCCCTATTTCGCGGCCTCCACGGACGGCTGGAAGAAAAGGTTCGACCCTTTCTCTAAAGGCCGTGTGGCGGATTCTGAGCAGGTCTGCGAATCCGTTGATCAGATTAATCCAGGATTTCCTCCCCGGAATGGTGCCAGGAAACTGATCAGGGTCATTGCATGATCGAGATCTGTCTGGGTTCGTCACGTGAGACCGAGGGCTCGGAGGGGTCGGTGGTAGTCGCGGCTGGTGCGGCGGAGGTCGGCGGCGATGTTGGTCTGGCCGCGTCCTGGCGGAAGACGCTGATGGCGAGGTTGCGCAGGGAGGCCATGGCGCGCGGCAGGGTGCCGGTGCGGACCTTGGAGTCGTCCTCGCGGAACGCGCGGTCCCGCACGTGGTGCAGGAGGTTCTCGATCTTCCAGTGGCCTCTGATCCAGGTGGCGGGCTCGGTGCAGGTGGCGTCGAAGACACCCAGGCTGGTGATCAGGTAGACGCGCTCGATGGTCAGCTTCCCGGTGCTCAAGTCGCGTCGCCACCGCACGACTTGGATCGCCTGGCGGGCGTCGAGGGCCGGTGCGACGGGTGATCGCGGTCGATGGCAAGGTGGTTGGCTTTGGTGAGCCTGGCCCGCATCAACGGGCGGGGCTGGTGGGAGCGTTATCGCGGAGCCCTCGCCCCCGGACTCCTGGACATCGCCGAGTTGGAATCGCATGCCGTGCGCATGCGGACGGCCCACACCGCCGGACAGGTTCAGGAGAAGAAGGCGTACAGCCAGCGCTCGGTCGACATCCCAGGTGGGCCTGGGCCTGCCAGCCTCACCGAGCGGCGCGGGGCAGCGGGTACGTATCACCGTCCGTGGTGACGCGCTGGACTGCCTGACGAAGGGTACGGGCTGCGGGTCGTTCTAGCCGTCCCGGACGTATCCGGATCTGCGGGGCGCGGGTCCGTTTCGGCGCCACGCCCGCAGTTCGAGGCGCCGCTGCCCTCTCCTCCCATGCTCGGGAAAATCACCTGCCCACGGCCAAGACGTATCGCTAGGGTCTCCTGTCATGCAACTGACAGTTCTCGGTGGCTGCGGCGCGTGGCCCACAGCGGTCCAGGCATGCAGCGGCTACCTCGTCGAACACGCCGGATTCCGCCTGCTCATCGACCCCGGATACGCCACCCTGCCGCTCCTGCTCCAGCACAGCACCGTCGACGCGGTCGACGCCGTGCTCGTCAGCCATGGGCACCCCGACCACTGCGCCGACCTCAACCCCCTCTTACGGGCCCGGGGGCTGAGCGATGACCCGCCGCCCGCCCTGCCCCTCTACGCCCCGCACGGCGCGCTCGACGCCGTTCTGGCGCTCGACAAACCGAGCATGCTCGCCAAGGCGTACCACCTTCACGGGTTCGCCCCTGGCGACCGGTTCGACATCGGCCCCTTCACCACCGATACCTGGCTCCTGCCGCACTTCGTACCCAACGCGGGTATTCGGCTCACGACGCCCGAGGCCACCCTCGCCTACACCGGCGACACCGGCCCCAGCCCCGATATCTCGCGGCTCGCGCAAGGCGCCGACCTGTTCCTGTCGGAAGCCACGTACATCCACCAGGTACCGACCGCCGACGCCCCGTACCTGCTGACCGCCCGCCTGGCCGGCCAGTACGCCCACCAGGCGGACACCGCCCGGCTCATGCTCACCCACCTCTGGCCGGGCACGGATCCGACGAGCGCCAGAGAAGTAGCCGCGGCAGCCTTCGATCGCCGCATCGAGGTCGCCACCCCCGGCCTCGTCACCAGGCTTCGCGAGGACGGTCAGAGGCCCACCAGCGCGAGCAACACGACACCGGTCAGAGCAGGTGATCGGCCTTGCCCGCCTTGATGGGGCGCGCACTGGTGGAAGGGTTCCGGGGCGCCGCGTCGGATCACCCGGGTGAGCGGTGGTCGCGCTACACCCCACCTCCGCCGCCAAAAACGGACTGGCCAGCCGACACGGCGTAGTGAGCATTGAAGTGCTCTCCCTCGTGTAACGAGGGAGATTCCTGCCTACCTTGCGGTGGCGGGCTTGACGCCACGGGGACGCCTGACGACTGCCCTCCCGGGGCCTGGTCCTCCCGGCTGCCCGGCGTGGTGAAACCACAGGCTGAGCAGCGCAGGGAGGTGCCGGGGGCGGGAACCTTGTGCAAGGCGCCGCCACAGCGGGCGGTCTTGTACGTCAGCATCGTCACGGTGCGGCCCCATGCCTCCTGGCTGATGGAGCGGTTCAGGCCGGACTTCTGGGCGACGTTCTTCCCGGGTTCCCCGATGGTGCCCGGGCGGACTTGACCATGTTCTTGATGTTGAGCTGTTCGACCACGACGGTGCCGTACTGCCTGGCGATGGCGGTGGTGGTCTTGTGCTGCCAGTCAACGGCGCGGCGCTAGCGCTCGGACAGATTCGATCGTACGAGTCAAGGGTGACGGCCACTCGTTCGGCCGGTCAGGGCCCTTTCGCGCTGTCAGACTCCCGGCAGGGAACGCGCCGGTGGGGCGTGGGCGAGGCGGGAGCGGCGAGGCAGGGCGGGCGTGACCGAGCGCGGTACGACCGGTCGTGCCGCTCCGGACGGGGCGGGGCCGGGCGTGACGGACCACGGCGTGCCACGCGCACGCGCGGTGACAGAGGACCAGCCGGGCGGGCGACAGTGCGGTGGCGGACCCGGCGGGCAGCGGCGGGACGAGGGGACGGCGCGTGCGGGGCCGCAGCACGTGGCCTGCGTGATGGACGGCAACGGCCGTTGGGCGCAGCGGCGTTCGCTTCCCCGTACTGCGGGTCACCGGGCCGCGGAGACCGCCGTCATCGACGTCATCGAGGCGGCCCGGGCCGCCGGTGTGGAGTGGCTCAGCCTGTATGCCTTCTCCACCGAGAACTGGAACCGCCCTGGCACCGAGGTCGAATTCCTGATGCGTCTGGTGCGCCGGGTTGTGCGCAAGCATGCGCCGCTGCTGCTCGCGCGCGGCATCCGCTGCCGTTTCCTCGGGGTAGCCGACCCGCGCATTCCCCGTGAACTGGCCCAGGACTTCGACGACTTGGCGGTGCTGACCGCCGACAACCGGGGGATGACGCTGACCGTCGCCTTCGACCACGGCGGGCGCCGGGACATCGTCGAGGCCGCAAGGTCGCTGATCCGCAGCGGGACGCCCGCCGACGAGGTGACCGAGCGGCTTTTCGCGGACCACCTGCCTTTCCCCGACACCCCCGATGTGGATCTGGTCATCCGCACCTCCGGTGAGCAGCGCATCTCCAACTTCATGCTCTGGCAGGTCGCCTACGCCGAGTGGGTCTTCCCCCAAGTGCTCTGGCCGGACTTCCGGGCTCCCGACTTCCTCTCCTGCCTGCGCACCTACCGGCGCCGCGACCGCCGCTTCGGCGGCGTGCCCCACCGGACGAATGGAGACCCCTCATGACCACCGAATCCCCGGGAACGGCCGACGAGCCATCCCTGTTCGGCCCGAAATCGCAGTTCAGCGCCTTCTTCGACGACCCGCGCTGGGCCCTGGCCGTGATCCGCGCCACCGTACTGGAGGCCGCTCACCCGCAGATCGGCGCCGCCCTCATCGACAACTCCACCTTCGTCGCCCACCCCTGGCGCCGGCTGCGCAACACCTTCCTCAGCATGCGGCGCATGTTCGGCACCGACCCGGCGGTACGCGAACGGGAGGCCGCCCGACTCAACCGGCTGCACGCCCGCATGAGCGGCTCCGACTCCCGCGGCCGCGCCTACGACGCGATGGACCGCGCGACCCGCGCCTGGGTGGTCGCCACCCTCTTCGAGAGCGCCGTCACCATGTGCCGGCTGAGCGGCCAGCCGCTCGACCAGGACACGATGGATCGGATGTACGCGGAGTACCGCGTTTTCCTCGCCGCGCTCGACGGCGACGCCGCAGAACTCCCCAAGGACCTGAACGACTTCTGGCGATACTTCGACCGGGTTGTCGAAAACGAGCTGGAGAACACCGAGGCGGCCCGCGTCATCCTTTATCGGCTCTTCGACCACCTGCCCGCCCCTGCGCTGCTCGACGGCGCGCCGACACTGTGGGCGGCCGGCCGCGCTGTCGCCGGTCCGCTCCTCGGCGCGATCACCGTCGCCTCGCTCCCCGAGCCCTACCGGCGCCGGGCCGGCCTGCCCGAGATGCCCGGCGCCCCAATCCTCATGCAGGGCGCCTACCTCGCCGCCGGGCTCGCCCGATTCCTGCCCGAGGGCTGGATCAACGCCGAAAGCATCATCGAAGCCCTCTCACTCTCGCCGGACAGCGACGACCCCCGCGCCCGCACCGTAACCGCCCTGCGCGCCCGCCTGAAGCGGGCATCGGCCCTGCTCCGCCTCCTCACACCACTGAGCGGCGACACCACCCCCGACCCGGCCCCTTCGGCGGGCTCAGAAGAGAACCGACGCTCGGCGGAGGAGTTCTTCCGCCGAGTGCTGGACCAGACCGGCGACGGCCACCTCGACTGGCCTGACCTCGCCGCCATGGCACGCGAACTCTCCACCCGCCTCGACCTGGACGAACCCGAGGAGGCCCGGCTCTACGACGCCTTCGCCGCCTGGTGGCGCGAGCTCCAGGCCGCCCTCGACACGGACGGCGACGGCCGCGTCAGCGCCGAGGAGTACGCCACCGCCGTCCCGTCCCTCGCCGGACCCGCGCTCATCCGCGTTGCCGAGGTCCTCTTCGACGCCACCGACAAGGACGGCAACGGGAGCATCGACGCGGACGAGTACCGGACCCTCTTCCGCACCGCCTTCCACCGCGACCTCACAACCACCGACGGCGCCTACGGCCGGAGCGCCTTCGTGGGCGACTTCCTCTCCTTCATGGCGGGCCGCCGCACGGGCACCCTGTACGACCCCCTCCTCGCCGACGCCTAACGAGCTCGTGCATGGGTTGGCGGCCACGGCTGCACGCTCCTGCACCTACGTCCCTTCTTGCGACTCGGTACCTGCGAAACGCCCCTCAAGGGGTCATGCTGACCGCCGGATGGTCGAGGTCGAGGGCGGTGCGCTGGCTAACGAGCAAGTGGGGATCACTGACTTCGGCGTTTTAGGGTCAGTTCGGTCTGTCGAGGGTGTGGCCGGTGCCGGCGAGGAATCCGCTGAGGGTGTTGTGCCGGTACTGCAGCGCCTTGAGCCGCCTGCGGAGCAGGTTCTCCAGCTCGCTGCGGGTGCGGGCGGCAGGTTGGCCAGGCTCCGCTTGATCTTCGGGGCGCCCGTCTGCCGTAGCAGCGTCCAGATCAAGCTGAGCGGTCCCGCTCCCCCACTGCCTCGGCAGGAGAACGGGGCCGTCGACGACTTGGTCAGTCGATCCGCGCGCCGGCTGGTTCGGCGAAGGATCATGCCAGTTCACCAAGTCGGGCTGGGTCCCGTTCCAAGCCCTTCAGGCTCAGGCGAGGCGGGCTTAGCGGGCGGCGTCTAGGCGGCTGCTGCCGTCGATGACCACGTGGGTGGTGTCCGGCCCGGGTGAGTGTGACGGCTCACCCGGGCCCTGCTGTCGTCTCAGTAGCTGTAGAACGCCCGGTCCGACGAGTACAGGTCGTCGGCCACCGTGGCGAGCAGGTCATCGCTGGCGCCCCGGTCGCACGCATCGCTCAGGCCCTTCTCGAACGCCTCGATGCTGCTCGTCGCCGGGGCCCGGTCGCCCTCGGCGCCGTCCGTGCCCTTCGCGGCAGTCAGCAGCTCCTCGGCCGCGTCCCAGCGCCCGCTGTCGGCCAGGCGCCCTGTCCAGTCCGAGCAGCTCTGCGCCCCGTACGGCACCGCAGAGTCCTCGCCGCCGCCGGAGCCGCCGCACGCGGTGACGGTGGCCGCCAGCACGGCGACGGTCGCAATGATCAGGCCCGTCCTTCTCATCAGGTGTCCCCTCCCAGCCTGACCCTCCCCGGCCCGGCGCGGAGGCTATTGAAGCACCTGGGCCAGCGCGCGGCGGCATTCGGCGATGGCGGGGTCGGGGTCGGGGTCGGGGTCGGGGTCGGGGTCGGGGTCGGGGTCGGGCCAGCAGAACAGGCGGTCCACGCTGCTCAGTGAAGTTCGCGCACTCGACGCCGACCTGACAGCCGGATCCCGCCACGGCCGGTGATCTGCATTGCGTACGACAATATGCCAATGTGATGATCCTGGGCATGGCTGAAGAAGGGTGCAGGGGCCCGGAGATACCCAGGTCACGGCTGTACGACCTCCTGGAGACGGCCGACCCGGACGACACCGTCAGGCAGTCACCGCAGGACAGCGATGAACCGCCATCGTCCGGCGCACCGTTGAGCGCTACCGTGCCGCCGACCGCCGCAGCCCCCTCTCCACGCACCGCGGACGACGTCGCCCGCGCCCGCGCCCGCCAGGAGTTCGCCGCGCTACTCGGTGGGTTCCGCCGTACGCCCGTACTCGTCCCCCTCGACGACAACGAAGACCCCTTGGTCGGTGACTACCGCGGCGTGCGCTGGATCTACGCCTTCTCGGACGAGTCGGCGCTGGCCAGGTTCGCGATCGCGAGGGGTGAAGGTTCGCGGGAGTGGGCGTATCAGCGGGTGCTGGGAGCCCGGCTGCTGGATGCCGCGGTCCCGGCGGTGGGCGTGCCGTGCGGGGTGGCCCTGGACGTGGGGAGCGAGGACGACGGTGTGCTGTTCCCGCCGGTTGTGGGGATCGTGCCGGACGCGGTGGCTGTGGACGTGGAGACGGCGGACGTGGAGACGATGGACGGGGAGGAGCCGCGGTGAGCGGTGGTGGTGAGGGCGGCGGCAAGGACATCAAGGCGGCGGGCCTGGATGGCATCGCCAAGGGGATCAACCTCACGCTGGAGGAGTTGAAGGAACTCGGTACCGACAGCGTTGCCGGGCAGGGCCGGGGTTTCGCGGACCTGGCGCTGTCCGGGCTGGACTTGGGGCATGAGGATCTGACGTCGGCGTTGTCGTCGTTCTGTGAGCGCTGGGAGTGGGGTGTGCGGGCGCTGGTGGAGGAGGGCAACCTGTTCGCGCACCACGTGGGTCTTGCGGCCGGGACGTTGTACGAGACGGATCAGTACGTCGGGGGCACCCTGAAGATCGCCGCGAACTCGCTGGCGGGTAACCCGTATCTGTCCGAGGACGAGGCCGCGAAGCAGGACTGGAGCGACATCGCCACCAGCGGTCTCGACTCCATGAAGAACCCTGACTACAGCAAGGAGTCCTTCGAGCAGGCCTGGGACAACAGCAAGCAGGGCTGGAACGACGCGGCCCGGGACGTGATGACGTCCCAGGCGATGGCCGGGCCGATCCCGAGCCCGCTGAACTACCAGCAGGCCATAGGCGCCGACGATGAGCAGTACGAGGACCTGATGGACGCCGCCTTCACGCCCTCCGCCGAGGAGCGGGCCCAGGCGGCGGCCGGGCAGCCGGAACCGCAGCAGTCCCCGCGGGGCGGGGAGAACGGCTGATGGGCTTCGGTGATGTGGTCGACTCCGGCCTGGGCAAGCTCGAGGACGTCGGAAACGCCGCCACGAAACTCGTCGGCGAGGGCGTCGACAAGGGCTCGGACCTTCTCGCGGACGGTCTGGATTACGTCGGAGCCGACGGCGCGGCCAAGGTGGTCGAGTACGTCGGCGACCAACTCGCCTCCGACCTCGGTGCCACGCCCGGTGAGAAGCAGCTCGGCGAGAGTGACCTGGCCGCCCAGCTGGTCCACGGCAGTGTTTCGGCGATCCGGGCCTCCGCCTCCCACCTGAAGGACTTCCGCACGTCCTTCGACACGGTCGGCGAGGGAATGCGGAAGCTGGACTCCTCGCACTGGAAGGGCGAGGCCGCCGACACCTTCCGTGAGAAGTTCGCCATGCATCCCCCCAAGTGGCTGCATGCGGCGGACGCCTGCGACAAGGCGGGCAAGGCGCTGAGCGACTTCGCGGACACGGTCGCGTGGGCACAGGCCCAGGCACGGGACGCCATCGACCTGTATGCGAAGGGCACGAAGGCGTCCGAGCAGGCGGTGGCGGCGTACAACAAGCGCGTCGACGCCTACAACGCCCGGATCAAGGCGGACGAGGACCCCGGTCCGCGTCCGGAACCCTTCTCCGACCCCGGCGCGGCGGACATCAAGCGGGCCCAGGAGATCCTGGCAGAGGCCCGCCGCCAGCGAAACGACGCCGGCCGTACCGCCGCCGCCTCGGTCCGCGCCGCCCTCGCCCACGCCCCCGCTGAACCGTCGCGGCTCGACCAGATCGGGTCCAACCTCAAAGACGGCTACCTGGCGGTCAACACCGAGCTCACCCACGTCGTGGGCGGTGTGGTCAAGGGCACGGCCGGCGCGGTGACCTTCGTCCGCGGCCTCAACCCGGTCGACGGCTACAACCTCACCCACCCCGCGCAGTACCTCCAGAACGTCAGCATGACGATCACCGGCCTCGTCTCCACGGCCACCCATCCCGATCGCGTACTGAAGTCCGCGTGGGAGGGCTTCAAGAAGGACCCGGCCGAGGGCATCGGACGGCTGATCCCCGAACTGGTCGGGGGTAAGGGGCTGGGGCTGGCTCGGGGCGGGGTGAAGGAGGGGCTGGCGGAAGCGGCAGAGGCAGGGGCTCGCCGGACGGCGAAGGACGCCGCCGAGGACTCTGCCCGGAATTCAGTGTCCGATGGCCCCGAACGGAGGTCCCGCACGGAGGACGCTGTTGAGAAAAGGGGCTCGGACCCGATCGACTTCGCCACCGGCAAGATGTACCTGCCGCAGACGGACGTCACGCTCCCCGGTGCCCTCCCGCTCGAGCTCAAGAGGCGGGTGGAGTCCGGTTACCACCTTGGCCGCTGGTTCGGCCCATCTTGGTCCTCTACCTTCGACCAGCGCCTGGAAATCGACTCCGAGGGCGTCATATTCGTCACTCAGGACGGTTTGCTGCTCGCCTTTCCGCACCCGGCACCCGGTCTGCCCACCCTCCCCTCCCACGGCCCGCGCTGGCCGCTGAATCGCGAGGACGACGGGTATACGGTCACGGACCCGCTCACGCATCGCGTCTGGCACTTCGCCGACCGAGGCGACGACCTGGCGGTCCTGGAACAGATCGACGACCGCAACGGCAACTGGATCACCTTCGAGTACGACGCCGAGGGCACCCCACTCGCCGTTGTCTCCAGTGCTGGGCAGCACATTCGGGTCAGCACCGAGGCAGGCCGGGTCACCGCGTTCCATCTGGCAATTACAGGCGAGGAGCTGAAGCGCTACGCCTACACGAACGGCAACCTCACCGAGGTCATCAACTCATCGGGGCTGCCGCTGCGTTTCACGTACGACGACGCGGGGCGTGTCACTTCGTGGACGGACACCAACGACCGCAGCTACACCTACGAGTACGACGACCAGGACCGCTGCATCGCCGAAGGTGGCGCCGCCGGTCACATGAGCCTGCGCGTCACCTACGACGGCACCGACCCGGAAACCGGCCTTCGAGTCACGACGACCACGACCGGCGAGGGCCACACCAGCCGCTTCCTGATCAACGACTCGTGCCAAGTCGTCGCCGATGTCGACCCAATGGGCGCCGTCACCCGATACCAGCGTGACCGCTACAACCGTCTGCTGTCCCGGACGGATCCCCTCGGCCACACCACGACGTTCCGCTACGACGAGACGGGCAACCTCCTCACCCTGACCCGCCCGGACGGCCGCGAGGCGAAAGCCGAGTACAACGAGCTCGGCCTTCCGGTGAAGGTGGTGAACCCGGACGGCACGGTCATACGCCAGACGTACGACGACCGCGGCAACCGCACCTCGGTGACAGACCCGGCGGGTCTGACCACCCGGTTCACTCACAACGAGGCAGGCCATCTGACCTCGGTGACCGACCCGCTCGGCCACACCACAACGATCGACTGCGACGGCGCGGGTCTTCCGTTGGAGATCACGGACCCGCTCGGCAGGGTGACGCGCTACGAACGTGACGCTCTCGGCCGACCTGTCACGCTCACGGAACCGACGGGCGCCGTGACCCGCCTGGAGTGGACGGTCGAAGGCCACCTGACCCGCCGTACGACCGCCGACGGCACGAGCGAGTCACGGACGTACGACGGCGAGGGCAACTGCACCAGCCACACGGACCCGATGGGCCAGGTCTCACACTTCGAGTACACGCACTTCGACCTGCTGACAGCCCGGACCGACCCGGACGGGGTGCGCTACGAGTTCGACCACGACAAGGAACTGCGGCTGACGAAGGTCACCAACCCGCAGGGTCTGACGTGGACTTACGACTACGACGCGGCCGGACGCCTGATCACGGAGACGGACTTCGACGACCGCACCCTCACATACACGTACGACCCGGCAAACCGCCTCACCTCCCGGACCAACGCGCTCGGTGACATGGTGACCTTCGACCGGGACGAGTTGGGACGAACGGTCCGCAAGGACGCAGCCGGCCGGGTCACGACGTACGCGTACGACCTGACCGACCAGCTCGCCCAGGCGGCGGGACCGGACGGTACCTCACTCACCCTGCTGCGGGACCGCTTCGGCCGCCTGCGGTCGGAGACCGTCGACGGACGCGAACTGACGTACACCTACGACGAGTGGGGACGCCGAACGGGTCGTACGACCCCGACCGGGGCGACAACGACATGGACGTACGACAGCGCCGGGCGCCGCACCGGCATGACCGCCTCCGGCCGCTCCATCGGCTTCACCTACGACATGGCAGGCCGCGAACTGACCCGCCGCATAGGCGAGACGGTCACTCTGGAGCACGACTTCGACGAACTCGGCCGTCTGACCAACCAGTCGGTGACAGGCGCGACCGGCCGCACGGTCCAGTCCCGCACATACACCTACCGCGCCGACGGGAACCTGACCGGCATCGACGACCAGCTGACCGGCTCCCGCCGCTTCGACCTGGACGCGGCAGGCCGGGTCACAGCAGTGCACGCGGCGAACTGGACGGAGAGATACGCCTACGACGAGGCCGGCAACCAGACGTCAGCCTCCTGGCCGACAGCCCACCCCGGCGCGGAGGCAACCGGCGATCGCGCCTACACGGGCACCCGCATCACCAGCGCGGGCAACGTCCGCTACGAACACGATTCCCTCGGCCGCATCACCCTGCGCCAGAAGACCCGCCTGTCCCGCAAACCGGACACCTGGCGCTACGAATGGGACGCCGAGGACCGCCTGACATCGGTGACGACTCCGGACGGCACCCGCTGGCGCTACACCTACGACCCCTTGGGCCGCCGGACGGCGAAGCTTCGCCTGGCGCCGGACGGCGAAACCGTCGTCGAACGCGTCGACTTCACCTGGGACGGGACGACCCTGTGTGAACAGACGACAACGTCCCCGACACTGCCGAACCCCGTCACCCTCACCTGGGACCACCAAGGTCTGCGCCCCATCGCGCAAACGGAACGCATCACCGCGACCGCCGCCGCACAGGATGAGATCGACTCCCGCTTCTTCGCCATCGTCACCGACCTCGTCGGCACCCCGAACGAACTCATCGACGAGCAGGGCGACATCGCCTGGCACACCCGCAGCACCCTTTGGGGCACGACGGCCTGGGCGGCCAACAGCACCACGTACACCCCCCTGCGCTTCCCAGGCCAGTACTACGACCCCGAAACCGGCCTTCACTACAACTACTTCCGCCACTACGACCCCGAAACGGCCCGCTACCTCACCCCCGACCCACTGGGGCTCACCCCAGCCCCCAACCCAACCTCCTACGTTCACAACCCGCACATCGGATCCGATTCGCTCGGGCTTGCGCCAGATTATCCTGACGGCGAAAATTCTCGAGGGCCGTTCGACTTCCGAGAGGCTAACCCAAATTACCCTGCAGACGGAGCGGCAACCGAAGCCATGAGGTCCGCACCAATCGGCGGGAATATCGACTGTTCAGAGATCGCTGAGTACATCCTCAGAGAATCTGGCGGGCAAGGGAAAATAGTCAACTTCACCACACGCAATAGTCCCGCCATCAACATCCCCGAGAATTCAGGGAAGGTAGTTACGGAATATCGATACCACGACGTCTACACAGACGGGAGATATGTATACGACCCTGCAATGAGCCCCAATCCGATTCCGTACGGGGACTTCGAGCGAGCCATTCGACTACTCAACCCAGGAAAGAAACTCATTGTTCAAGATGGAGGGTACTCTGGACCCCTCTGGTGATACGCGAAACGGATTCCGACATGTCATATCGTAGTGAACAAGCGATGCAAACGCTCAGCAGATTCGGAGAACTTGCCTGGTTCGCGCTGCCCGCAGCCACCCATCCCATTTACGGATACCCCCAGGTGCCTTACATGGGGTGGCGCTTCAAGACTCCTGGGGAATTTGTCGGGCGGATTATGGAGGATGCAGTAACCGCGGCGCCGACCCAACTCGAGTGGACAATCGACAGGACAAGGAGAAATTGGCTCCTTCTGCCTACTCGAATCCTAAAAGAAGCGAAAGGAGTCGAGAATCCCGCATTTTCGAACGTCGTTCACTCTATCAATACCCAGGATCAGGAGTTCTGCACCAAAGCGCTATCAGATTTCGAACTGATCATTCACTCTCTCCAGGAATCATCATTCCCGGAAAGCTGATTCGCCTAAATGATGCAGCTATCGATGCCGTTTCGGGAATTCCACTCTCCTACCTGCGGACCCCTCGTTGTTAAATCTTGAAACAGTGTGCGGCCAGATTAGCTGCCGGGAGGCGGAGTGGAAGTCGTGGCCCTATGTCCGAGAAATATCGCGACACACGCCTCGTGAAGGATAGAAAACCTCATGTCATTCGGTCCACCACCTGCCAGTTTCGGGCCCACCAACCAGCCCGTCTGGACACCTCCGACAGAAATCGAGCAGGCATTGTTCGAGGCCAAGTCTCGAGAAGACTGGTCGGCGTACTTCACCACGCTCGCGGAGAACCGGCTGTACTTCGAGGTACGGCGCGACAGGACGGATGCCGAGCCAGGAAATACGTTTCCCGTTTTCGGGCAGGATCTGCGGACCGGTGGTGCGGTGTGGGCCGTGTACACCGAGGGGATGCTTCCCGCGCCCGACCGCGTGTTCGACTGGGACGAGCTCGGGTGGTTCGCGCGTGTCTGGACACCCACGTATCCACCGATGATCGTGGTCAATCCCGGAAGTCCGTACGAGGCGTTCCTTCCTTCCGCGCCCCCGCACTCAGGGGCCTGGGCCCAGCACTCCGAACGAGCGGGTTTCCCCTCGTTCAGGACGACGCTGCGGACACTGCGCGTGGGCGGCCCGCTGCACGGACCTGTCGCCCACGGGCTCGCCTGCGGTGCCCTTCTCTTCGTCAACAATGGCCTTCCCTGGAACGCCATGGCGTATCACGGCCAGGGCTATCCCCACGAGCGCAAGGCCCTACGCGAGTGGTGGGGTGTCACCAGTCGAGGCCAGTGGCAAGAGCAGCAGCGCGCCCTGCTCGCCCTCGACGGGGCCAACCCGGTGTGGGAGTTCGCGCTCAGCCTGCGCCGTACCATTGCCCGCGATTTCCGCGGCCATGTCGACACCGGGTACTGGCGGGACGCTGCCGCCCACGTTCTGCGTGATCGTGCGGCCGGCGAAACCGTCATCACGGCGGACGGTGTCACGAGGACCGAGCCCCGGCCAACAGCGGAGACCGAGGCCCGGATCAAGGGTGTGCAGCACCTCATCGGCCGTATCACGCGGTACGAAGCACGCTTCCGGGCCGACGGCATCCTCGACGAGAACCGGAACGTCAGCTCCGTCGATGCCTGGGATCTCGGTCGGGCCTCAGCCATGGCGCGGTGGGGCTTGGGCTCCCGCTACTGCGATCTGCCGGAGGCCGAGGCGGCGGTCGTCGAGGCCGGGCGAAGTGCTTCGCGGTCGTATCGCTCCTGGCAGGACTTCGCCGCGGGATACATCCTCGGGCGGTGCCTCCACTTCGACGACGAGGAATTCGGGGAGTGGTACACCGACGTGCGCGAAGCTCAGCGAATTTTGATGTCCGACCCAGGTAGCCCCTGGCTCAACATCCCCTTCCGGTAGGCGTTCCGTACATCGCCGCGCCCGCCCTCGGCAGCGTCGCCCACATCCTTGTTCCGCCGCCCGGTTCACGCGACTCACCGAAACCCCATGTGCCGTCGCAGGCGCGGCAGACGCAGGCGAGGAGGCGGAGGGCTGCTCGGCGGCGGGTGTCGCAGGCTGTGGCGAGGTGGGGGTGGGTGTGGCGCGGGTGGCTGTCGTAGGCGATCAGGCGGAGGGTGGCCGAGCGGTAGCGGAGGGAGAGGTAGAAGGTCGCGGACTCCGTGAACTGGGCCGCCGTCGCGGTGAGTTCGCTGACTGCCTGTAGGGCCGGGTCCAGCATGTCGTACAGGTTGTGGGTCCTCAGGACCTCTCGGGTGGCGGCTCGGGCGAGTGAGGGGCTGGCCAGGGCTGCGGGTAGCGTGAGGCTGTAGGACAGGGTTTCGGGGGTGGGGGCTGTCGGATCGGCCGTGAAGGTGGGGGCCACGGGGCAGCGGGAGATGGGCATGGGTAACTGACTCCTCGGGTGCGGGGGCTTTCTTGCGGTGGCGGTCGGTGGCCTGTCTCCCCGGCGCGGGCCCACCCCTCCCAGGGGAGGAGATTCCGGGCAGGCTCGCGCGATGCACTGCCAACTGCCTTATGTAGTCGATGCGTCACTGACTGTAGAGATGTGAGAGTCACTGTGTCCATCAGCTTGGAGGTAATTACCCCCTGAGTGTGTGGCGCACCACTTTCAGCTGCGGGCACACTGTCCGCATGCCAACCAGAACCACTCCAACTGAACGGCAGAAGCGCCTCGGCGCTGAGCTGCGCAAGATGCGACTGGCAGCAGGAGCGACCACGGAGTACGCGGCGAGCCTCTTGGGGATCGACAGGACGCGGCTGTCCAACATGGAGTCGGGTATCCGGCCCTTCTCGCCCGAGCGCATTCGCACCCTGGCCTGCAACTACGCCTGCGTGGAGGAGGGTTACGTCGACGCTCTGATCGACATGGCGGGCAAGAAGGAGCGTGGGTGGTGGGAGCGGCACCGCGGGACGCTGCCTTCCGGGCTCCTGGACATCGCCGAGTTGGAGTGGCATGCCGTCCGCGTCCGGACCGCTCAGGTCATGCACGTCCCGGGACTGCTCCAGACCGAGGAGTACGCCCGCGCCGTCTTCGCCGCCGTACTTCCGCCGCTGAGCCGACTGGAGATCGAGTTGCGGGTCGCCCACCGCATGGAGCGCCAGCAGGTCTTCGAGCGGCCGAGCCCGCTGCCGTATGTCGCCTACGTCCACGAAGCCGCCCTGCGCATGCCGTACGGAGGCACACGCGCGACCAGGCAGCAGCTTGAGCACATGGTTGCCCAGTCCGAACACGAGAACATTGATGTCCGTGTGATCCCCACGTCCAAAGGGGGCTTCCCCGGAGCGGGACACGCCCTGCTCTACGCGGACGGAGCCGTGCCCCAGCTCGACACCGTGCAGTTGGACTCGGCACACGGACCAGAATTCACGCATGCCGAGGCCCAGTTGACGAAGTACCGTGCGCATCTGGACTGGATGGACGCCGCTGCGCTGGACCCGGAAGCGTCACGCGACGTCATCCGCAACATCACCCGTGAGATGTAGGAGACGCCGTGACCGACAGCATCACCTGGGAAGAACCGTTCTGCGGCGAAGGGAACAACTGCTTCCGCCTCGGCACCGACCCCACCGGCAACGCCTACATCGCCATAGCCGGTGCCGAGGACACCTATCTCACCGACAGCCGTGAAGCGCTTCGCTCGCTCATCCTCGGGATCAAGGCGGGCGAAGCCGATCACCTGCTCTGATGCTCTGACCAGCCCTCACGTCGGCGACGCGACTGGCGTTTCCGCTACAGGTCCCGGAGATACGTCATGCCGTCCTTGAAGCCGGTTCGTGGGTCGATCCACGTCAGGCCGGCCTCGTGGATGACCGGCTGGCTGAACTCGTTCTCGGTACCGTCCGTGCGGCGCAGGCCGCGCCGCTCCTCCAGGGCGGACGCGAGCTCCTCGAGCCAGTCGGCGAGGGGCCAGCCGGTGGGTTCGCTCGCCTGGTCGACGGCCCAGGTGCCGACGTTGCCGTAGGTCGGCTCGTCCTTGCGCGCGTCGACGTAGTAGCCGTGCCAGCCGTCGCCCGGGGTGTAGGCGAAGGGGATCAAACCCGGCTCGCGCTCCCAGTGCTGAGTCATCAGCTCGTACTGGTCCCGGACGGACTGGAGAGGCAGCCAGCCCTTGCCGGCAGGCAGCCAGTCGACGTGTCCGTAACTTCCCACGGGGTCCGCGAGTGCGACGCCGGCGGAGCCGTCGTGAAGGCGGTACCAGGCGAGCAGGGCAGGGGGGAACGGGTACCCGATCGCGTCTTCGACCGCGGTGATCTGTTCGGCCGGGGCGGGCGAGCGCAGCAGCGCGGCGGAGGTCGGGGCGTGCTGGCGGAACCAGGTCTCGATCCGTTGCCACGCTTCCTGTGTCTTGAACTTGGCGGCGGCGATCGGCTGTATTGCGGCGTGCATCCGTCCCATGTCGTCCAGCGTCATGAGAGGCAGCGTAGTCAGGGAGGGCGGCTCCGACGCGGCGTTCTGCTGGTCGCCGCGTCGGCCATGACGCACGGGCTCGGCGGAGGCCGTCAGGCGGCCGTTTTCAGGATCTCCGCCGTGATGCGCGCGACGGACTCTCCGACCGCGCCCAGCGCAGCAGTTCGCTCCTGGTCGGTCATGCGGGCCGGGCCGTAGGTGATCACCGGGTCGAGGACCTGGAATCCGACGAACTCCAGCATTCCGCGGTGGATGTGGAAGAGGAAGTCGTCCATGGGGCCGAATTTGCCGCCGGGTTGGAACGACTCGCTTGCTCCGCCGGTCGTGACCAGCAGCATCGCTCGCTTCCCAGCGAGCGCCCCGTCGCCGAGGATCCCGTGGTCCCCGCCGAAGACGCCTCCCATCACGAAGACCCGGTCCACCCATCCCTTGAGGACGGCGGGCAGCGAGAACCACCACATCGGGAAGGAGAGTACGAGCAGATCAGCGGCGAGCAGCCGGTCGAGGTGGTTCCTGACGGCGGTGTCGAGCGTCCCTTCCTTGAGCGCGCGCATCTGCTCGGCCTGCGGTTTGAAGTGGCCGTCCACCGGTGCGAACTCGTCGCGGGCGAGGATCGGGGCCCATCGGTCGGCGTAGAGGTCGACGACGTCGACTCGGTACCCGGCCTCGCGCAGGGCCTGAGCCGCGGTGGTCATCTGGGCGGTGCTGAAGGAGTGGGGCTCGGGGTGGGCGTGGACGATCAGGGCGGTGGGCGCGGCAGCGAAGGTCGACATGAAGAGATCATATCGACGTATTGCGATACGTCAATCAGATGGTGGTGTCGATCACGTGCGCCAGCTGCGCCAACCGCTCCTCGTCGCGCCGGTAGTGGGTCCACTTGCCCACCCGGGTGGGGCGCACGAGCCCCGCCCGTTCGAGTGTGCTCATGTAGCTGGAGACCGTCGACTGGGCGAGCCCCGCCTTCGCCTGGATGTGCGTGACGCACACGCCGACCGACCGACGGTCCGCGATCGGCTCGTACTCGCCGAAGGACGCGTCGGGGTCCTTCAGCCACCGCATGATCTGCAGACGGGCAGGGTTGCCGAGGGCCTTGAACACCTCGATCAGATCAGCCGAGTCCCATCCCGCCGACGTGGCCACGCGTCACCTTCTTCCAGACAGTCCGATACACCACGATATCTCGATATTGGCTCCGTCATGCCTGGCCGGGGGCGGAGAGGCGGGCCCTGGAGGCCCTAGAAGAACTCCCCCCACGGCTGGTCCCAGATCTGCTTCACGCACAGGATCAGGAACAGCAGGCCCGCGATCGCCAGCATGGCGTTGCTGAGCAGGCCGTTGCGCCATTCGCGGGGCGTACGGGAGGAGTTCAGGAGCCACATCAACGTGCCGGCCAGGAAGGGGAGGAACGCGGCACCCAGGACGCCGTAGAGGATGATCAGGCGGAACGGCTGGCCCTGGAAGAGCAGGATGATCGGGGGGAAGGTCAGCCAGAGCAGGTAGGCGCGGAAGGGCCAGGACTTCTCCCGGCCGCCCGACGCGATCGCCTCGCCCGGCGCGACTCCCTCGCCCGACGCGGCCTGGGCGGCGTCGCCCGCCCCGCCCGTCCGGTATCGCGAGACGAAGTCGGCGAACATCAGGCTCACGCCGTGCCAGACGCCGATCAGGGAGGTGAAGGACGTGGCGAAGAAGCCGATCAGGAAGAACTTGGCCGTGGCCGTGCCGTACTTGTCCGCCAGGATGTCGCTCAGCTGGATCAGGCCCTTGTCGCCGCTCGCGATGGCCACGTTCGCGGAGTGCAGCAACTCCGCGCCGACGAACAGCATCGCGACCACGAAGATGCCCGTCGTGGCGTACGCGACCCGGTTGTCGAGCCGCATGACCTTCATCCAGCCGGTGTCGGTCCAGCCCTTCGCGTTCACCCAGTAGCCGTACGCGGCGAGCGTGATCGTGCCGCCGACGCCGCCGATCAGGCCGAGGGTGTTGAGGATCGAGTCCTTCTCGTCGGGCAGGACGGGGAGCAGGCCCGCGAAGGCGTCGCCCAGATTCGGGGTGACCCTGATCGCCAGGTAGACCGTGACGACGAACATGACGCCCACCAGGACCGTCATGACCTTCTCGAAGACCTCGTACTTGTTGAACCAGACGAAGACCAGGCCGACGAGTCCGCAGACGACGGCCCACGCCTTGAGGTCCATCACGTCCGGGAAGAGGGCCTGAAGGGGCAGAGCGCTCGATGACATCGCGGCGGCGCCGTAGACGAAGCCCCAGATCACGACGTAGACGACGAAGAACCAGGTGGTCCAACGGCCGAGGCTCGCCCAGCCGTCGAAGAGGGTGCGGCCGGTGGACAGGTGCCAGCGGCCCGCCGCCTCGGCCAGGGAGATCTTGACCAGGCAGCCGATGATGGCCGCCCACAGGAGGGTGTAACCGAAGTTGCTGCCCGCGATGAGCGTGGCGACGAGGTCGCCGGCGCCGACGCCGGTCGCCGCGACGACGATCCCGGGGCCGATGTACTTCCAACTGGACTTGCGGGGTGCTGAAGTGGGCGCCGTCCCTGTCGATGAGTTCTCCGTGATGTCCGCCATGCGGATCAAGAAAGCGTAAAGCGGACGAGGACACAAGGGGGCGTGCGGTGAGGGAACCGTAGGTCAGCCACACGGTTCTCTCCATCACAGCCCCATGCGGTCTTGACCTGCTCATGCCAGAAGCAGACGATGAGCGGCACATCCGCACCCGCACCCGCACCCACCAGCACGTCGCTGAACCACCCCCCGCTCCACTCCCCGCTTCCGGAGGACCCGGAACTCCCGGAGAAACTAGGAGACTTCATGCGACTTCGCACACGCGGCTCAGGCGCCCGCACCGGCAGACAACGCACCGGCGGACGACGCGCCGCCGTCGCCGCCCTCGCCTGCGTCGCGGCGCTCGCCCTCGCCGCCCCGCTCTCCGCGAACGCCGACAGCGCGCGGAAGGCGGCCCCGTCCGCCGACGACATCCGCCAGTACGAGGTGCACACGCGCTCCGACTCCGCGTCCCGCACGGCGATCCAGCGGGCCGGGGTGACGGTGGACGACGCCGACGACCACTCGGTGTTCGTCTCCGGACGCGCGGACCAGGTCAAGCAGTTGAGGCAACTGGGCTACGACGTCACGCTGACGGGCGCGGCACCGGACCGGTCGAACGGCGAGGACGACGTACGGCTCCTCGACTTCCCCTCGGCCGACTCGCGCTACCACAACTACGCCGAGATGAACACGGAGCTCAACACGCGGCTGGCGGCGTATCCGAACATCATGAGCAAGCGGGTGATCGGGAAGTCGTACCAGGGCCGGGACATCGTCGCCATCAAGATCAGCGACAACGTGGCGACGGACGAGGCCGAACCCGAGGTGCTGTTCACGCACCATCAGCACGCCCGTGAGCACCTGACGGTGGAGATGGCGCTGTACCTGATCCGTGAGCTGGGCGCCGGTTACGGATCCGACTCCCGGATCACCAGCATGGTGAACAACCGTGAGATCTGGATCGTGCCCGACCTCAACCCGGACGGCGGCGAGTACGACATCGCGACCGGCTCCTACCGTTCATGGCGCAAGAACCGGCAGCCCAACAGCGGTTCCTCGAACGTCGGTACGGACCTCAACCGCAACTGGAACTACCGCTGGGGCTGCTGCGGAGGCTCCTCGGGGTCGACCTCGTCCGAGACGTACCGGGGTTCGGCGGCCGAGTCGGCGCCGGAGGTCAAGGTCGTCGCCGACTTCGTGCGCAGCCGGGTCGTCGGCGGGAAGCAGCAGATCACGGCGGGCATCGACTTCCACACGTACAGCGAGTTGGTGCTGTGGCCCTTCGGGTACACCACCGCGGACACGACCACCGGCATGACGGCGGACGACCGGAACGCCTTCGCCACGATCGGCCGGAAGATGGCCGCGAGCAACGGCTACACCCCGGAGCAGTCGAGCGACCTGTACATCACGGACGGGTCGATCGACGACTACCTCTGGGGTACGCACAAGATCTTCAGCTACACCTTCGAGATGTACCCGTCGTCCAGCTCCGGCGGCGGCTTCTACCCGCCCGACGAGGTCATCGAGCGGGAGACCTCGCGCAACCGGGACGCGGTGCTGCAGCTGCTGGAGAACGCGGACTGTATGTACCGGTCCATCGGCAAGGAGTCGCAGTACTGCGGCTAGGGGCTGCAGTCGTACGCATGCACGCTGAGTCGGGGTCGGTCCTGGTCGGGACCGGCCCCGGTGTCACTCAGCCGGCATCCTTCTCGACGGGCACCGCCGCCGTCTTGGACTTCGCTGCGTCGGCCTCCACGGCGTCGGCCTCCCCAGCCGCGCCGTCCTCGACCGCGCTCTCCTCGTCGCCGTCCTCGAAGTACGCGTCGAGAACCGCGTCCAACTGCTCGTCCCACTCCGTGAAACGGCTCCTGGACGTGGCCTCGATCTCGATCGGGTACCAGCGGCGGTCGGGGGTGTGCACGGTGATGGTGAGCCGCTTGCCGAAACGGGGGACCTCCGTCTCCACGGCGCCGATCTCGTCCCAGCGGAACTCGCACTGCTGGTCGTCCAGGGAGAGCCGTACGCCCTTGTGGTCGGCGACTATTCTCGCGCGGCGGTCGGACGCCTC
The DNA here is from genome assembly GCF_040612855.1 of Streptomyces sp. NPDC006332. Classification (NCBI taxonomy): domain Bacteria; kingdom Bacillati; phylum Actinomycetota; class Actinomycetes; order Kitasatosporales; family Streptomycetaceae; genus Streptomyces; species Streptomyces sp. NPDC006332. The sequence goes on along the minus strand of NZ_JBEXRA010000023.1, from coordinate 87,160 downwards.
GAAGACCGGCCCGTCGGGCTCCTCGTCGGCGTCGGGCTCCGCCACGGAGTCTCCGGCGGCGGCCGAGGCCTCCGGAGCACCCGAGCGATCAGAGGCGTCAGACGCGACCTCCTCGGACTCGGAACCGGCCTCGTCCGAAACCGTCTCCTCCGGCTCCTCGGACTTGGCGTCCGCCGGTTCGCCGGACACGGGTGCGGTGAGCCCGGGGATGAAAGCCGGGTCGAATCCGGCGCCTTCCAGGGGCTGGCTGCTCGAACCTATGCGCTGCTCCACAGCGGGCAGTATGGTCGACGATCCTGTGGCGGACACAGCCAGCCCCCGATTTCGTTATCAGACGCCTACACGAGACGCCCGCACGAACACGTCGTTGTCAGACGCCTACACGAACACGCTGAGCACCGCCGCCACCACGAACCCCGCCACAGACAGGACCGACTCCAGCACCGTCCACGTCTTGAGCGTGTCCCGCTCGCTGATGCCGAAGTACTTCGCCACCATCCAGAAGCCGCCGTCGTTGACGTGCGAAGCGAAGATGGAGCCGGCCGAGATGGCCATGATGACGAGGGCGACGAAGGCCTGGGAGTGGTCGCCCTCGGCCAGCAGCGGCGCCACGATGCCCGCCGTCGTGACGATCGCGACCGTCGCCGAGCCCTGCGCGACCCGCAGGACGACCGAGATCAGGTACGCCAGCACCAGCACCGGCAGCCCGACGTCGTTGAAGGTGTCGGAGAGGGCCTGGGCGACACCGCTGGCCTTGAGGACCGCGCCGAAGATCCCGCCCGCGCCGACCACCAGCAGGATGTTGCCGACCGGCTTCAACGAGGCCGTGGACACGGTCTCCAGGGACTTGCGGGACCAGCCGCGGCGGATGCCCAGCAGGTAGTACGCGAGGAGCAGGGCGATCGTCAGCGCTACGAAGGGATGGCCGAAGAACTCGATCACCGAGCGGCCCGTGGAGGGGTCCAGGGCGATGGACGAGAAGGTGGCCGCGAGGATCAGGATCAGCGGCGTACCGATGATGCCGAGGACCGTGCCCAGCGGCACCGGCTCCTCGCGCGGTGCGACGCCCTGCTCGCGCTGCTCGTCGATCACCGCCTGCTTGGCCTCCTCCGCCGCCTCCACCATGTCCTGCGGTACGGCGACGAAGATGCGGCGGCCGATCCACGCGGAGAAGGCCCAGGCGGCCAGCACGGCCGGGATGCCGCAGATGACGCCCATCAGGATGACCCAGCCGAGGTCCACGTGCAGGAGACCGGCAGCCGCGACCGGGCCGGGGTGCGGCGGCAGGAACGCGTGGGTCATCGACAGACCCGCGAGTAGCGGCAGGCAGTACAGCAGGATCGACTTGCCGGAGCGCTTGGCGGCGGCGTACACGATCGGCGCGAGGACGAAGATGCCGACGTCGAAGAAGACCGGTATGCCGAAGATGAGGCCGGTCATGCCCATCGCGAGCGGGGCGCGCTTCTCCCCGAACAGGGTCAGCAGCCGGGACGCCAACACCTCGGCGCCGCCGCTGACTTCGAGGATCGCGCCGAGCATGGTGCCCAGGCCGATGATGATCGCGACATGGCCGAGGATGCCGCCCATGCCGGTCTCGATGGTGGACACCGCGTCCGATCGCTGGACGGTGCCGAAGAGTTCGGTGACCGACAGTCCGGCCAGCAGGCCGACGGCTATGGAGACCGCGAGCAGCGCGACGAACGGCTGGAGTCTCGCCTTGATGATGAGGAACAGCAGGAGCGCTATGCCGATGGCGGCGACGGTCAGGAGACCGGCCGTGCCGTCGAGGAGGAGGAGCAGACCGCCGGTGTGGGGTGGGGCCTCGGGGGCGGCGGCCGCGAACGGGAGGGACATGGGGGTCCTCTGGGTAAGTACACGGAACTTTCGGGCAGGGGGGATCGCGGCACGGCACCCCAAAAGGCGCCGTGCCGTGCTGTGTACGTCGTGCGGGAGTTACGGGAGTTGAGGGACCGTCAGCCGGGTTCAGCCCAGGACGGCGAGCGCGTCGATCTCGATGAGGAGTCCGGCGGGCAGGCCGACGTAGACCGTCGTGCGGGCGGCCGGGGGCGCGGTGAGGCCCTGCTCCTCGAAGTAGGTGTTGTAGATGCCGTTCATCTCGGCGAAGTGGTCGACGTCCGTCAGGTAGACGCGGATCATCATCACGTCGTCCCAGCTCGCGCCGCCCTCCTCCAGGATCGCCTTGACGTTGGCGAGGGTCTGCAGGGTCTGCTCGCGCAGGGTCGGACCGGCCGGCGTGGGCGGCTTGCCCTCCTCGGCGGGGAGGAAGCCGACCTGACCGGCGACCTGGAGGATGTTGCCCTTGCGCACGCCGTGGGAGAACTTCGCGGGCGGGGTGGTGTGGGTCTTGGGGGTGAGCGAGACCTTCTCGGTCTTCTTCTCGGTCATGAGGTGACTTCCTTGACGGGGGTCCTGCCGGAGTACTCGCCGCTGATGGCGTCCGCGGTACGGCGCACCAGCGGGAGCAGGGTGAGGAGTTCGTCGGCGGTCACGACGACGTTCGGCGCGGAGACCGACATCGCGGCGACCACGCGGCCGTCGGCGCCCCGGATGGGGGCCGCGACGCAGTTGATGGACTCCTCGTGGCCGCCGAGGTCGGTGGCCCAGCCCTGTTCGCGCACCTTCTCCAACTCGCGTACGAACGCGGCCGCGTTGGGTGTCGAACGGGACGTGTACAGGGGGTAGTCGAGCTTGTCCGCGATGGCGCGGCGCTCGGTTTCCGGGAGGTCGGCGAGGAGCAGTTTCGCCACGGCCGCGACGGTGATGGCGACGGGCTTGCCGATCCGCGAGTACATGCGCACCGGGTAGCGGCTCTCCACCTTGTCGATGTAGAGGACCTCGTCCTCCTCGTAGACGGCCAGGTGGACGGTGTGTCCGCACTGTTCGTTGAGGCCCGCGAGGTGGGGGTGGGCGATCTCGCGGATGTCGAGGTTCTCCATCGCTTCCTGGGCGAGGGCGATGAGGCGCGCGCCGAGGCGGTAGCGCTGGTCGGACTGGCGGTAGACCATGCCGTGTTCGTGCAGGGTGCGCAGGAGGCGCAGCGCGGTGGACTTGTGCACGCCGAGTCGCTCGGCGACCTGGCCCAGGTCGGCGGGGCCCTCGGCGAGCAGCGGCAGGATACTCAGCGCGCGGTCGACGGTCTGGCTCATGGCGTACGTACCTCCTCCTCGGCCCGCTGTGCGGCCTGTGTCCAGCCGGGGCCGAGTCGAAGTGTCCCCCACGCGTCGTCGTCCAGGGCGGACAGTCGGTCGGCGTGGTCGCGGGCGGGGGGCGGGGCGAGGTCACCGGGGGCGGTGAGGGCGGCGGCGGCCCACAGGTGGCCGTGCCGGAGGCGGTCTCGCAGGGGGAGGCCGCGGAGGGTGCCGGAGAGGAAGCCGGCGGCGAAGGCGTCGCCCGCGCCGATCGCCGCGGCGACGTCGACGTGGGGGGCCGGGACGAACGTGGTGGACTCCGCGGCGCCCGGGGGTATCGGGGAGAGGCCGGGCGCGTCGTGCGACTGCTCCCTCGCGAACGCCGTCGCTCCGCGCGCTCCCTCCTTCACCACCAGCACGGACGGCTCCGGCAGCAGCTCCCGGATCGCCCGCGCGCCGCCCGTGGCGGCCCAGGCCTCCTCCGCCTCGTCGGTCCCGACGAAGACGATGTCGGCGCGCCGGGCCAGGTCGAGCAGGATGAGCGGGCTGACGGTGTCCCGCCACAGTCCCGGGCGGAAGTTGATGTCGAAGGCGACCAGCGGCCGGCCGGGGCGGGGGGCGGTCAGCTCCCACAGGAGGTCGAGGCAGTCCTCGGACAGGGCCGCGGTGATCCCCGAGAGATGCAGGACGCGCGCCGTCCGCACGGCCGCCAGGTCGGTGTTCTCCACCGACATCGCCGAAGCGGCCGACCCGGCCCGGTAGTACGCCACCTCGTGCGCGTCCGTCGCCCGGTCCCCGGCCGTACGGAAGTACACGCCGGTCGGCCGCACCGGATCACGCCCCACCGACGAGACGTCGACGCCGTACCCCCCGATCGTCTCGACCAGGTGGTCACCGAACCCGTCGGCGCCGACCCGGCTGACCCACCTCACCGCGTGTCCGGCGGCGGCCAGCACGCACGCCACGTTCGACTCCGCGCCCCCGATCCCCCGGTCGAAGGAGGGAACATCGGCGAGACGGCCCGGCCGGGAGGGCAGGAAGGTCACCATGGACTCGCCGAGCGCGACGACGTCCACGACGTCGGGGGCGTTGCAGGGTCCGCTGGTGGTCACGATCGTCGTAGCTCCTTCGCCGGTGGCGGGTGGCGGCGGCTCCGTTGACCCCGCGTCGCCCGAGATGTTAGACAGCGGTAAGCGATATACGCAACGAGCGTTGCGCATACTGCAATCAAGCTGGCAATCAAGCTGATCAGGGAGGCTCCATGGCCATCGAAGCGCTCGCCGGCCTGGCGGCGGAACGGGTGGATCACCGCTTCAAGGGCCTCCCCCCGGACGCCGACGGCCTGACCGTCGGCGAGCTCGCCGCCCAGCGCCGCAACCTCTTCACCGACGGCTTCGCCACTCCCGTACTGGCCCTCTCCGCCGAGCGCCTGGAGCACAACCTGCGGCTCATGGAGACGTACGCGACCCGGCACGGCCTCGCCTTCGCCCCGCACGGCAAGACCTCCATGGCCCCCCAGCTCTTCCAGCGGCAGATCGAGCACGGGGCGTGGGGCGTCACCCTCGCGGTACCGCACCAGGTCCGGGTGGCGCACGCCTTCGGGATCCGGCGGATCTTCCTCGCCAACGAACTGGTCGACCCTGCCGCCCTGCGCTGGATCTCCGGCCGGCTCGACGCCGACGACGACTTCCACCTGGTCTGCTACGTCGACTCGGTGCGCGGGGTCGAGCTGATGGACGCGGCCCTGCGCGGCGCCCGCCGCCCGCTGGACGTCGTCGTCGAGCTCGCCGCCGGCGAGGGCGCGCGCACCGGCGTGCGTACCGAGGCGGAGTGCGCGGCGGTCGCGGACGCGGTGGCGGGGACCGGGACGCTGCGGCTGGTCGGCGTCGCGGGCTATGAGGGCGAGGTGCCGGGGGCCACTCCGGAGCGGGTGCACGCGTGGCTGCGACGGCTGGTGGCGCTCGCCGTCGACTTCGACAAGGCGGGGCGGTTCGCCGACGTGGAGGAGATCGTGGTCAGCGCGGGCGGCAGCGCCTGGTTCGACGCGGTGGCCGACGTCTTCGCCGAGATCCCCGAACTGTCCGCGCCCGCCCTGAAGCTGCTGCGCTCCGGCGCCTACGTCTCGCACGACGACGGCCACTACCGCAAGATCACACCCTTCAACCGGGTCCCGGAGGAGGGCGCCCTGGAGCCCGCGTTCCGGCTCTGGACGCAGGTGGTGTCCCGGCCGTCCGCCGAACAGGCGTTCCTGAACGCGGGCAAGCGGGACGCGGCCTACGATATCGACCTGCCCTTCGCCCAGGTGGTCCGCCGCGGCGGCGTCGAGCGCCCGGCCACCGGGATCGAGGTGACCGCCCTGTCCGACCAGCACGCCTGGCTGCGCACGGCACCCGAGGCGGACCTCGCCGTCGGGGACTGGGTGGGCCTCGGCCTCTCCCACCCGTGCACGTCCTTCGACAAGTGGCAGCTGATCCCCCTCGCGGAGGCGGACGGCACGGTAGTCGACTACATCCGTACGTTCTTCTAGGAGGCGGGACATGACAGAGCTGGCAGAGCTCGTCATCCGGGACGCGGACGTGGTGGACGGCTCGGGCGGCGCCTCGTACCGCGCCGATGTGGTGATCGACCGCGGCCGGATCGTGTCGATCGTCCAGGAGGCCGCCGCGGCGGGCTGCCAGCGCCCCAAGGCCCGCCGGGAACTGGACGCCGAGGGCCTCGCCTTGTCCCCCGGCTTCATCGACATGCACGCCCACAGCGACCTGGCGCTGCTGCGCGACCCCGACCACAGCGCCAAGGCCGCCCAGGGCGTCACGCTCGAAGTCCTCGGCCAGGACGGGCTGTCGTACGCGCCGGTCGACGACCGTACGCTCGCCGACGTCCGCCGCGCGATCACCGGCTGGAACGGCGACGGGGACGACATCGACTTCGACTGGCGGTCGGTCGGCGAGTACCTCGACCGGCTGGACTCCGGGTTCGACGGGCAGGGCATCGCGGTCAACGCCGCCTATCTCGTCCCCCAGGGCACGGTCCGCGCGCTCGCCGTCGGCTGGGAGGACCGCGAGGCCACGCCCGGGGAACTGGACCGGATGCGGCACCTGGTCGCCGAGGGCCTGGAGCAGGGCGCGGTCGGCCTGTCGTCGGGCCTCACCTACACCCCCGGCATGTACGCCAAGGACGCCGAACTGACCGAACTGTGCCGGGTGGTGGCGTCGTACGGCGGCTACTACTGCCCCCACCACCGTTCCTACGGGGCCGGGGCGCTGGAGGCGTACGAGGAGATGGTGGCCCTCACCCGCGAGGCGGGCTGCGCGCTCCATCTCGCCCACGCCACCATGAACTTCGGCGTCAACAAGGGCCGCGCGCCCGAGCTGCTGTCCCTGCTGGACGACGCGCTCGCCGCCGGAGCCGACATCAGCCTCGACACGTACCCCTACACGCCCGGCTCCACCACCCTCGCGGCCCTGCTGCCGAGCTGGGCGAGCGAGGGCGGGCCGGAGGAGGTCCTGCGGCGGCTGGAGGACGAGGGGACGGCCGAACGCGTCCGGCACGATCTGGAGGTGGTCGGCGCGGACGGCTGTCACGGGGTGCCCGTCGAGTGGGACACGATCGAGATCTCGGGCGTGCGGGACGCCGGGCTGGCGGACTTCGTCGGCCGCACCGTCCAGGAGTCGGCCGACCTGCGCGGCGAGGCCCCCTGGGTGACCGCCCGCCGGCTCCTGATCGACGACCGGCTCGGCTCGACGATCCTCCAGCACGTCGGCCACGAGGAGAACGTGCGGGCGATCATGCGCCACCCCGTCCACACCGGCGGCTCGGACGGCATCCTCCAGGGCGCCAAGCCGCACCCGCGCGCCTACGGCACCTTCCCCCGCTATCTCGGCCACTACGTACGGGAGTTGGGGGTGCTGACGCTGGAGGAGTGCGTCGCCCGTCTCACCGCACGCCCGGCGGCCCGGCTGCGACTGCCGGACCGCGGGCTGGTCCGCGAGGGCTACCGGGCGGACCTGGTGCTGTTCGACCCGGCCAGGGTGGCGGCGGGGTCGAGCTTCGAGAACCCGCGGGAGCTGCCGACGGGCATCCCGTACGTCCTGATCGACGGCCGTTTCGTGATCGAGGACGGCCGACGGACGGACGTACTGGCGGGGCGGGCGGTGCGCAGGACTCCGTAGGCGCCCAGGGCTCTCGCGGTGCTACGGCTTGGGCAGGGTGCAGCCGCTCCGGCTCAGGTCGAGCTTGTTGTCGAGGCCGAAACAGGCCGGGATCTGGTAGGTCTCCTGGGCGTAGTTGATGCCCTTGCGGACGGTGACGGTGCCGTCCGCGGCGACCTCGCAGGGGTTGTTGTCGGTGCAGCGGCCGCCGTCCTCGTTGCCGGTGTTGTTGACGGCGACGACCTTGCCGGTGGCGTTGTCGATGACCGGCGAGCCGGAGGTCCCGCCGATGGTCTGGCAGGCGGAGGTGTAGCGGACCGAGTCCTTCCAGGTCCACTCCCCCTCCTTGAGGCGGTAGGCGAAGCCGTCGACGTTGCAGGCGTAGGTGCGCTTCCAGTAGCCGGAGACGACGGTGATGGCGGTGCCGGCGGTGGGGTGCGTGTTGTTCAAAGTGAGCGCGGTGATTCCGTACGAGCTCTTGATCTGCGCGTACGTGGTGGTGAGCTGGTACAGCGAGACGTCCGTGTCGGTCATCGTCGCGTACGCGATCTTGCTGGCGCGCAGGGTGCCGAGCCGCGAGCCGGCGGAGTTGAGCAGGCCGAAGGTCCGGGTGGAGGGCTGGTCGACGACGACCTCGCCGGCGGCCGGGAACCCGGTCTCCAGGCAGTGACCGTTCGACATCACCATCGCCGGGTCGTCGTCCTCAGAACCCGGGAAGCGGATGACCGAACCGGAACAGTTGCTGAGCGAGACGGTGCCGGCGAAGGTGACGGCCCGGACCGCGGGAGCCGCGGTGTTCTCGGGCTGTGTGGTCTCCTTGGCGGACGCGGTCTTCTCGGCCTGCGGGGGCGCCGCGATCGCCGGTGCCGCGCCGGCCCCGGCGATCACCAGGGCGAGGAGCGCGGCGGCGAGAGGCTTTCTCATGTGGGGGGTCCCCTCCGTATGACGAGGGTGACCGGAGATCTTCCGGCCACCCACAGTTTTGTCATGCGCATTGTTAATGGAGGGGCGCGCGGGGGCAAGGAGCTGTTTTCGGACAGGAACCGAGAACGCCGGGAACGGCAGATCAGACCCTCACCGGCGATACCGGCTCAAACCGACGCGTCTCGCGTGGCGGAAAACACGACCCACCGAGCGTTACCGGGCCGTAAGCTCCCAGACATGCAGGTGATCCAGTCGACCAAGCTAGCCAACGTCTGTTACGAGATCCGGGGCCCGGTTCTCGAGGAGGCGATGCGCCTGGAAGCGGCAGGGCACCGCATCCTCAAACTGAACACCGGCAACCCGGCCGCGTTCGGCTTCGAGTGCCCGCCCGAGATCCTGGAGGACATCCTCCGCAACGTCTCCTCGGCGCACGGCTACGGCGACGCGAAGGGCCTGCTGGCCGCGCGCCGCGCGGTCGTCATGCACAACCAGACCCTCGGCATCGAGACCGACGTCGAGCACGTCTACATCGGCAACGGTGTCTCCGAGCTGATCGTGATGGCGATGCAGGGACTGCTGGACGACGGCGACGAGGTCCTCGTCCCGGCGCCCGACTATCCGCTGTGGACCGCCGCCGTGTCCCTCTCCGGCGGTACGGCCGTGCACTACCGGTGCGACGAGCAGGCCGACTGGATGCCCGACCTCGCCGACATCGAGCGGAACGTCACCGACCGCACCAAGGCGATCGTCATCATCAACCCGAACAACCCCACGGGCGCGGTGTACGACGAGGCGATGCTGCGCGGACTGACGGACATCGCCCGCCGGCACAACCTGCTGGTCTGCTCGGACGAGATCTACGACAAGATCCTCTACGACGACGCCACCCACACGCCGACCGCCAAGGTCGCCCCCGACCTGCTGACCCTCACCTTCAACGGGATGTCCAAGGCGTACCGGGTGGCCGGTTACCGGGTCGGCTGGATGTCGATCTCCGGGCCGCGCGCGCACGCCGAGTCCTACATCGAGGGTCTGACGATCCTGGCGAACATGCGGCTGTGCGCGAACATGCCGGGTCAGCACGGTGTGGTCGCCGCGCTCAGCGGCCGACAGACCATCAACGACCTGGTGCTGCCGGGCGGGCGACTGCGGGAACAGCGGGACGTGGCGTACGAGCTGCTGACGCAGATCCCGGGGGTGAGCTGCGTGAAGCCGAAGGGGGCGCTGTATCTCTTCCCGCGTCTCGACCCCAACGTCTTCAAGATCAAGGACGACCGGCGGATGGTCCTGGACCTGCTCCGACAGGAGAAGATCATGGTCGTCCAGGGCAGCGGCTTCAACTGGCCCGAACCGGACCACTTCCGGGTGGTGACCCTGCCCTCGGTCACCGACCTGCGCTCGGCGATCACCCGGATCGGCACCTTCCTCGACGGGTACGGCCAGCCGTGACATGACCCGGGCCCTCCGATGGAGGGGTCCGATTGCTACAAGGGTTTCAACTTTAGACGAGATCTAAGCTAGGATGGCTTCCTGACAGTCTCAGGAGGCCATCCCATGTACGAACCGATCCGCACCAAGTCGGTCCACAGCACGATGGCCGGCAGCGCTTCCGACTTCCCTCACCGTTCCCGTGAGGAGGAGCTGGACATCCAGCTGGCGGGGCATCTCGCCGCGCTTCTCGCCGCCACGGACGAGCTGCGCGCGGCGGCGCCCTCCGCCGACCTGGACCTGGCCGCCGACCGTCTCGCCGGGCAGGTGGCCCGGCTCCGCGGCCGTACGCCGGCCCGCGCGTCGGTGGCCGGTGACCGCGCTCCGCGCCTTGCGGCCCTGCACCGGCGGGCGCACGCGCTCGCGGGCCGGGCCCTGGTGGTGGCGGCTTCGCGTGCCGACACGGCGGCCGCGATCCTCGCCGCCGAGCGGATGGACGCGCACACGGCGGCCCTGGAGCCGCGCGAGGTGGCGTCCGCCTGAGCCCCGGGAGGGGCTCCCCCTGCGGCGTCGGTCCGCGTGCACCCGAAGCGGCGCGCGGACCGGCTGCCATGTTTGTCAGAGGATCTCTTTGCGTACATTCGGGTGGACCGCGCGCCCCACGTTCCCGCCAAGCGGCGGCACCGTCGGTATGGCCTCGTAACGTCCACGGACATGACTTCGACCGCGACACCCAGGTTCTCCGTCTTCACGCCCAGCCATCGACCCCGTTTCCTCGACGAGTGCCTGGCGACCCTGCAGGCGCAGACCTGTCCGGACTGGGAGTGGATCGTCCTGCTCAACAACGGCGCCCGGTGGCGGCCGGAGCGTCCCGACGACAGAGTCCGGGTGCAGATCGACGACGACGCCGTCGGCGTCGGAGCGGCGAAACGCAGAGCCTGTGAACTGGCGCGCGGCGAGATCCTGGTGGAACTCGACCACGACGACCTGCTGGCGAAGGCGTGCCTGGCGGAACTCGGCAAGGCCTTCGACGAGAACCCCGACGCCGTGTTCGTGTACAGCAACACCGCGCAGATCACCGAGGACGGCAAGCGGGACGACAGCCGCTTCAACGAGACGCACGGCTGGCACTACGAGGACGTGCGCGTCGACGGACGCAAGCTGCTTCAGGTCAGGTCGATGGCTCCGACTCCGCACAACGTCGCCTACATCTGGTACGCGCCGAACCACGTGCGGGCGTTCCGCAAGAACGCCTACGACAAGGCCGGGGGGTACGACGCGACCCGCACGGTCCTGGACGACCAGGACCTGATGTGCCGCCTGTACCACGTCGGCGACTTCCACCACATCCCCCGCTGTCTGTACCTCCAGCGGATGCACCCCGCGAACACCCAGCGCGACCCGGAGACCAACGCGCACATCCAGCGCGAGACGGTCGCCCTGTACGACAAGTACATCGAGGCCAACGCCCTCGCCTGGACCTACCGGAGGGAACTCGTCGCGCTGGACCTCGGCGCGGCCCACCGCAAGCCGCCCGGCTACGTGGGCGTGGACAAGTACCCGGCGGACGGCGTCGACATCGTCGCGACCCTGCCCGGCAAGCTGGATCTGCCCGACGACTCCGTGGGCCTGGTGCGGGCCGTGAGCTTCCTCGAGCACGTGCCCGCGAAGGTGCCGCTGATCAACGAGCTGTACCGGCTGCTGGCACCCGGCGGCATGCTCCTCACGACTACACCCAGCTCCGACGGCCGGGGCGCGTTCCAGGACCCGAATCACGTCGCGTACTACAACGAGAACTCGTTCTGGTACTACACGGACGACCAGTACCGCGCCTTCGTGCCCGACCTCGAGGCCCGCTTCCAGAGTTCGCGGCTCACCACCTGCTTCCCGTCCGAGTGGCACTCCGAGAAGAACATCTCGTACGTGATCGCCAACCTCATCGCGATGAAGGACGGGGCGGAAAGGTGCGGCGGGCCGCTGCTGGTCTAGGGGTGGCGAGCGACCCGCAGCGGTCGATGCGACGTGTCACCACTCGAACGGTGCCCCCGCGGCCGAAGCCTCGGGGGCACCACTCAGAGCGGAGTTACGGCACCAAGGCACAGACCACGTAGGCGGTGACGGGGGTGACCCCGAGGAGGCCCACGCCCTGCCATCCGTTGGGCGGCGTGATGGCGGAACCGCCGACCGGGACGCTCCCGGTGAGAGCGGTCGACAGAGCGCCGCCGCCGGTGGCGACGTCATTGTCCGAGCAGCTGGCAACAACGCTTCCCAGACCGGTGTTGGTGATGACGTAGGAACTGCCGATCGTGCCCTGGGCACCCTGAGCACCCTGAGCACCCTGGGCTCCCTGAGCACCCTGGGCTCCTTGCGCACCCTGAGCACCCTGGGCTCCCTGAGCACCCTGGGCTCCTTGCGCACCCTGAGCACCCTGGGCTCCCTGAGCACCCTGAGCACCCTGAGCACCCTGAGCACCCTGAGCACCCTGGGCACCCTGAGCACCCTGAGCACCCTGAGCACCCTGAGCACCCTGAGCACCCTGAGCACCCTGAGCACCCTGAGCACCCTGAGCACCCTGGGCTCCCTGAGCACCCTGAGCACCCTGCGGCCCCTGGGGGCCCTGGGGCCCCTGCTTGCCCGGCTTGCCCTGAGGGCCGCGAGGACCCTGCGGACCGCGGTCGCCCTTCTGGCCGCGGTCGTGGTCGTGGCGGTTGTCCTGGCCATACTCCCGGTCGGCCCCACCCGCACGCACCATCGCGCGCCCATCGGAGCCGGCCCTGCGGATCGCGTCGGCGATGGCGCCGGTGGGGGCGTTGTTCGCACGCAGGTGAGTCATGGCACGGTCGGAGCCGGACGCGTGCATCGCGTCGGCGGCGGCCATCGTGCTCGGGACGACGCTGAGGGCCACGGCGACCGCGCCGACCCCCACCATCGTGGCTGACCTCAAGCGCGAGATTCGAATCGTTCTACGGTTCAAGAGAACCTTCCTCACGGAAGAGGGATCAGACAGCACATACGCATGTCATGCGCTTCATTTCGCTTGCGTGCCTCATCCCCTACGGACACAGACGAGGCAGGCATTCCCTCTTCGTGAAAGAATGATTATCTATTAACCCGCTTTGTGGACAAGAATCACCCGGGCGGCGTCGATATCTTTGGCGCCCATTCGCCACACCGCCAAAAGGGTGACAGAGATTAAGGTCACCGCGGCCGGCCGTGACGATGCAGCTGGTCAGGGCACGATCGGAGCCGGCCGCGGCGTCTTCGTGGGGCGGTCAGCCCAGGCGCTTCACCAGCGCGTGGTACTCGTCCCACAGCTCCTTGGGCGTGTGGTCGCCGAAGGTGTTGAGGTGGTCGGGAACCAGGGCGGCCTCCTCGCGCCAGACCTCCTTGTCGACGGTGAGGAGGAAATCGAGGTCCTTCTCGTCCAGCTCGAGACCGCCCGTGTCGAGGGCCCCCTTGGCCGGCAGAATGCCGATCGGGGTCTCGACGCCCTCGGCCTTGCCCTCCAGGCGCTCCACTATCCACTTGAGGACCCGGGAGTTCTCGCCGAAGCCGGGCCAGACGAACTTGCCCTCGTCGTTCTTGCGGAACCAGTTGACGTAGTAGATCTTGGGGAGCTTCGCCTGGTCCTTGTCCTTGGCGACATCGACCCAGTGGCCCATGTAGTCGCCCATGTTGTAGCCGCAGAACGGCAGCATGGCGAACGGGTCGCGGCGCAGCTCGCCGACCTTGCCCTCGGCCGCGGCGGTCTTCTCGGAGGCCACATTGGCGCCGAGGAAGACGCCGTGGTTCCAGTCGAAGGACTCCGTGACCAGCGGGACGGCGCTGGCGCGGCGCCCGCCGAAGAGGATCGCCGAGATCGGCACGCCCCTGGGGTCCTCCCACTCCGGCGCGATGATCGGGCACTGCGCGGCGGGGGTGGTGAAGCGGGCGTTGGGGTGGGCGGCGGGAGTCTCCGAGGACGGAGTCCAGTCGTTGCCCTTCCAGTCCGTGAGGTGGGCCGGAGTCTCCTCCGTCATGCCCTCCCACCAGATGTCGTTGTCGTCGGTGAGCGCGACGTTGGTGAAGACGGAGTTGCCCCACAGCGTCTTCATCGCGTTGGCGTTGGTGTGCTCACCGGTGCCGGGCGCGACACCGAAGAAGCCGGCCTCGGGGTTGATGGCGTAGAGGCGGCCGTCCGCACCGAAGCGCATCCAGGCGATGTCGTCGCCGATCGTCTCGACCGTCCAGCCCGAGATGGTGGGCTCCAGCATGGCGAGGTTCGTCTTGCCGCAGGCACTCGGGAAGGCCGCGGCGACGTACTTGGACTCACCCTGCGGCGGGGTCAGCTTGAGGATGAGCATGTGCTCGGCCAGCCAGCCCTCGTCGCGGGCCATCACCGACGCGATGCGCAGGGCGTAGCACTTCTTGCCGAGCAGGGCGTTACCGCCGTAGCCAGAGCCGTAGGACCAGATCTCACGGGACTCCGGGAAGTGCGAGATGTACTTGGTGCTGTTGCACGGCCACGGAACGTCGTCCTCGCCCTCCGCGAGCGGGGCGCCGAGGGTGTGGACGGCCTTCACGAAGAAGCCGTCGGAGCCGAGCTCGTCCAGGACGGGCTGCCCCATGCGGGTCATGGTGCGCATGGACACGGCGACGTAGGCGGAGTCGGTGATCTCGACGCCGATCGCAGAGAGGTCGGAGCCGAGCGGGCCCATGCAGAACGGGACGACGTACATCGTCCGGCCCTTCATCGAGCCGCGGAAGACACCGCCCTCGCCGTTCTCACCCTGGAAGATCTCGCGCATCTCCGCAGGGGCCTTCCAGTGGTTGGTCGGGCCCGCGTCCTCCTCCTTCTCCGCACAGATGAAGGTGCGGTCCTCGACCCGGGCGACGTCGGTCGGGTCGGAGGCCGCGTAGTAGGAGTTCGGGCGCTTGATCGGATCGAGCCGTTTGAATGTGCCCTTGGCCACGAGCTCCTCGCACAGTCGCTCGTACTCGGCCTCTGATCCGTCACACCAGACCACGCTGTCCGGCTGCGTCAGTTCTGCGATCTCGTTCACCCACGAGATCAGTTCTTTGTGGGTGGTGGGGATGACGGGGAGAGCCGCGATGTCACGCGCCACGATCGCTCCTAAAATGAGGGATTTTGTCCTGGTGCCCCGTGGGGGCCTCGACCCGGATGCTTCGCAGCGTCGATTCCCTCTGGCGCTCATCCGGTGCCGACCGCACTCATTTGATCATCCGACGAGTCCGCCCATCTGTCCATAGGAGCGCCCAGGTGAGCAGAGTGAGGATCGCCACGTGTAGAGGCACCGCTTTGCGTCCACATGGGATTCAGATGGCGGTTCCTTGGAAAGACGCCCGAAGGACACCCGCACGAACCCGTGGCGCACGAACCCGTGGCGCACGGACCCGGTGAGACGATGGCCACTCTTCGTCGCCCAACGGGTCACACCGATCCGTGACTTACGGTTCCGTCGGTACGATGCCCCGTATGACTGCGTCCGTCCCCGACGCGCCCACGGACGACCCGGCCGCCGCCGGCCGCGGTCCCGTCGCGCTCTCCCTGCCGCATCCGGTCAAGCCCAAGCTCCGCGGCTGGTTGCATCTCGGAATGTTTCCGGCCGTACTCATCGCGGGCCTGGTGCTCACCGCCCTCGCCGACACCGCCAGAGCCCGTCTGGCCTGCGGAATCTTCGCCCTGACCGCCTGCCTGCTGTTCGGCGTCAGCGCGCTCTACCACCGGGGCGACTGGAGCCCCCGCATGGACGGGATCCTGCGACGGCTGGATCACGCCAACATCTTCCTGATCATCGCCGGCACCTACACCCCGCTGACCCTGCTGCTCCTGCCGGGCTCCAAGGGGCAGTGGCTGTTGTGGAGCATCTGGGCGGCGGCCGCGGCGGGCATCGTCTTCCGCGTCTTCTGGGTCGGCGCCCCACGCTGGCTCTACACGCCCTGCTACATCGCGATGGGGTGGGCGGCCGTCTTCTTCCTGCCCGACTTCATGCACTCCGGCGGCATCGCCGTCCTGGTGCTGGTGATCGTGGGCGGCGTGCTCTACAGCGCGGGGGGAGTGATCTACGGCATAAAGCGCCCGAACCCGTCACCGCGCTGGTTCGGCTTCCACGAGGTGTTCCACTCCCTCACGCTGGCGGCGTTCATCACGCACTACGTCGGGATCTCGCTGGTCGCGTACCAGCACGCGTAGTCACTGCCTCGGGAGGCTACCGTCGCGGCTTTCACTGAGTCTGGGCACCCCCATTGCGGAAGCAACGGGGTGCCCAGCTCACGCCGGGCGCCTTGATCCTCAGCGGCGCGTGACGTCACCCTTCCCGCAGGCGATCCCGTCCTTGTTCCGGTCGAGCCCCAGCGGGTCGTCCTTGCCGTTGATCTTCAGGCGGCCGTAGGCGTTCGCCTTCAGCCAGGTGCAGCGGGCGGCCGTCGTCCCCTTCACCTCGTCCGGGAAAACGGTCGGCACACAGACGTTGATCGAGCCGTAGTGCCGGTCGCAGCCGGAGACCGTGGGGCTGACCTTCTGCGAGGTCTTCTTCTTCCCGGGCGTGCTGACCGTGCCCTCCAGCGAGTCGGCGAAGGAGTGGACGTGCGCCGACGCGTCGGTGGCGCTGAGGGCCGACGGGCCTTGCAGGTGGACCCACTTGGCCACCGACGGCACCCCGTTGGCGTCGACCGCGAAGAGCATGTACCAGCCGGGCGGGGCCAGGTTGGGGTTGCTCGTCACGTTCAGGTCGACGTTGTTGCCGGAGACGGACAGGGGCAGGTCCACGAACCGCTGGTTCGGGTCCGAGGAGTGGGTGACGGCGGCCGGGCGGATCAGCTCGGCCTTGGCGATGGGCCGGTCGACGGTGATCCGCTGGGTGTCGCCGTAGTTCCACTCGGTGTCGATCACCGACGTGATCGACGGACGCGGGCCCTTGAGCAGATACGGCGGGGTGTAGATCGACACGTTGTGGTTCCAGGAGCCGTTGCCCGGGTTGTCGCCGGTCGACATCACCCGGCCGTCGGGAAGCAGGAACGACGACGAGTGGTAGCCGCGTGCCTGCGGGTCGGCGGCCACCGGGTCGAAGGTGTTCGACGCCGGGTCGTAGATCGACGATTCGAAGACCGGGTCGGCCCGGTTGTGCAGCGCACCGCCGGTCTCCAGCACCTTGCCGTCGGGCAGCAGTACGGCGGAGACGTACATCTTGCCCTGGTTGCCGGTCTCGGGGATCTTGCCGTTGCCGAGGTCGACGGTGCCCTGCGGCAGCGGCGGGCCGGCGACGTACGCCGGGTTGGCGGCCTTGAGGTCGATGACGTCGGTCAGCCGGTTGGCTTCGGGGTTGGAGTCGATGTTGCCGCCGCCGAGGGTGAGGACCCGCTGGTCCTGCGCCGGGGGCAGCAGCACGCTCGCCGACTGGTCGCGCTCGTCCTTGTTCCGCAGGCCCGGGATCTGCGTGACCGTGTTGGCGTCGTAGTCGTAGATCGCCGATCCGGTGCCGGGGATGTTGTTGCCGAAGACATGGCTGCCCGAGTAGAAGAGGCGGCCGTCCTGCATCAGGATCATCGACGGGTACAGACCCCAGTACGACCAGGTCTGGTTGACCTTCCACATCGGCTGCCACTGCTGCTCGGCGTCCGACCAGTACTCGGCGGTCACCGAACCGGTGGAGTCCTCGCGCAGACCGCCGAAGGAGATGACGTCACCGTTGCCGAGCTCGGTCGCCGACGGGTACCAGTGGCCGTCGTTCATGTTGTTGGTCTTGCTGTACGTCTCGGTCTTCGGGTCGAAGATGTACGAGTCCTTGTAGCCCTCGTACCCGTGCCCGCCCGCCACCGGATACGCCTTGTTGCCGCTCATCACCAGCACCCGGCCGTCCTGGAGCTGGACGTGCCCGGAGCAGAACATGTCCTTCGGCGTGGGGATGACCTTGTAGGTGCCCTTCACCGGGTCGTACACGGCGGAGGTGAAGGTGCCCGCGTTGAACTGCTCCTCGCTGTTTCCGGAGCCCGCGATCAGCAGCACCTTGCCGTTGTTGAGGACGACGGAGTGCATGGAACGGACCGGGTTCTGCGTGGGCAGCACGTCCCACCTGCCGTTGGCGCACTGCTCCGCGGTGCCGGTGCACTGCGGGGTCGGGACCGGGTCGGCGACCTGGTCCATCGTGTGGTCGTCGGTGGTCACCGAGCCCGTGCCGTACACGGAGACGCCCCACGTGATGCGGTCGGTGCCGGCCGGGACCTCGGGGGTGCGGACGCTCGCCTGGGACCACGTGGAGGACATCTCCAGCGTCTTGAGGTCGGTCCAGTACTGCCAGCCCGCGGTGGCGTCGTGCCGGAAGAGGGTGAGCGACGTGTCCGGGGTGGTCGACTTGTACCAGAGACCGAGGTCGTACTGCTTGCCCGCGGTCACGACCGGCGCGCAGTCGGTGGACTCGGTGATCAGCGCCTTGCGGTCACCGTCGACCCGGCGGGTGAGCGACACCTTCATGGCCTTGGCACCGCTGTGCGCGTCGCTCACGGTCGAGAAGGTGAAGTCGTTGTCGCCCCAGCCGGACTTCTCCCAGCAGAGCGGCATGTCACCGGTGCCGGCGGTCTCGAAGCCGGGGTTCTTGACGAGGTTGGCGGCGGACGCGGACTGGGGGGAGGCCAGCAGCAGGCCCCCGGTGAGGCCGGCCACAGCCAGCAGCGCGGATCTCCTACGGCGTCTTCTCACGGGCACTCCTCGCGGTACGGCCGCCATCGGGGCCCCCGCGGCCCCTGCGCGGCAGATACACCAACGCCTCGGTCCCCGCGAAGCGCAGGACGAAGGTCGTCACCAGGGCGAGCGCGGTCGCGGACAGCGCGCCCATCCCGAACCGGTGGACGAACAGAGCGATCAGCGGGATGCGCAGCACCAGGTCGGCGTTGGCGAGCAGCGCGAACCGTCCCGCGCGATCCCACCAGCGCCGGTGCCGCCGCCGGTCGCGGAACAGCAGATGCTCGATGAGTACGAAGTTCCAGGCCACGCCGAACTGGTTGGCGAGGATCTCGGCCGGGACGTAGTGCATGCCGGCCAGGGTGAGCGCCCACAGCCCGAGCAGGTTCGGCACGAAGCCGGTCGCGCCGATCAGGCCGAAGCCGACCATGCGGGCCACCGGCGACGCGGCACGCAGGCCCGCCAGGTGGCGCAGGAACCGTAACCCCTCCTGCGCGCTGGACTTGGACTCGCCCGCGAACCGGTCCTGGAAGACGAACGGGACCTCGGTGACCTGCCGGGGGCGGCTGCGTACGGCCAGCTCCAGCAGGATCTTGTAGCCGAGGGGCTGGAGCACGTCGGCGGTGACCGCGCTGCGGCGGATCGCGAAGAAGCCGCTCATCGGGTCACTGATGCCGCGCAGTCTGCGCGGGAAGAGCGACTTGGTCAGCCAGGTCGCGCCGCGCGAGACGGCGACCCGGTAGCTGCCGGCGAGTCCGGCCCGACTGCCGCCCTTGATGTAACGGGAGGCCACGACCAGACCGGCGCCTACCCGCTCCCCGGTGGCCACCAACTCCGGTACCAGGGACGGCGGGTGCTGGCAGTCGCCGTCCATCACGACGATCCAGTCGGAGGACGCCGCCCGGATGCCCTCGACGACCGCGCCGCCGAGTCCGCCGACCGGCTCGTCCCGGTGCAGGACGGTCACCGGGAAGGGGCAGTCCTTGGCGGCCTCCTGGATGACCTCGGGGGTGTCGTCGGTGGAGTCGTCCACGAAGACCACCTCGCAGGGCAGCCGGGCGGGCACCGAGTCGGTGATCAGGTGCAGGAGTTCGCGGACGTTGGCGGACTCGTTGAAGGTGGGGACGACGATGGTGACGGCACCGGGCTCGGCCACCTCCGCCGCCTGTACGGCCGGATCGCCGAGTTCTGAGGGGACTATGGATTCCTGGCTCATCGGACGCCTCCCGCGGCGGTGCCGGTGGTCTGGACCTGCCGGATCTCGATCCGGTCCGCACCGGTGCCGAAGGTGGCGACCGGGGTCGAATGCTGGATGGCCGCCTTGACGTTGGGCAGGTCGACCGCGTCCCGCCGCACCGTCGGCGAGGCGACCACGTAGTCGATGTCCTTCCAGCCGCGCGGCATCGTCTTCGTCACCGCGGGGTCGAGGTCGGCCTTGTAGAACCAGATCACGCCGAGTCCCGGCCGGTACCCGGCGTGCACCAGATCCAGCCAGAGCGCGTCGTCGACGAGCACCCGGGTGGATTCGGGCTTCTCCACCTCGCTGCTCAGCCACTTGGAGGCGGCCTTGTAGGGGGCGTTGGCGTCGAGGGTGACGGCGGTGCGGTCGCCGTCGTACCAGCGCGGTACGACATAGGCGCCGGCGGCGACGGCCAGAACGGCCGCGAGAGCGTAACGCCCACCGGTGAACAACCGTTTCTCCCCTTCGCTCCGCCATCTGCGCAGCACGCCATGCGCCACCGAGGCGGTGCCTCCGGCGAGCACCAGGGCGAGGAACGGCAGCGCCTGGATGACGTACATCGCGGGCAGGTAGCCGTTGGGCCGCAGGGCCAGTGCGGCGAGGACCGCCACCGTCAACGCCGGTCCGGCCAGGGCGCGGGCGGTGACCGACCAGCGCCAGGTGGCCAGCAGCAACAGGGCGCCCGCGAGGCCGCCGAGCGGCAGGATCCGGTCGTAGTACAGCCAGGACTCCAGGACCCCGTGGGAACCGGAGCCCGCGTCGAGGATGAATCCCGAACCGGGCCTGGTCATCTGGTACTTGACGCCGTCCCAGAGGGAGACATGGCCGCCGCCGGGCAGCAACTCGCCCTTCAGGAGGGCGAACAGCGGGTACGACATGCCGATCAGCAGGCAGGCCGTGACGGCGCCGGTGACCGCGAACTTCCGGGTGTCGCGGTGGCTGTGCCGCCACATCGTCACCAGGACCGCGGGCAGGACGATGAGGATCGTCTCCTTGGTCAGGACGGCCGTGGCGGCGGCGATGCCCGCCCCGAAGTGGTGCCAGAGGTGACGGCTCGGGGAGGCCGCGAGGGTGAACGCGAGCAGCGTCCACATCACCGCGAGGTTGTCGAGGAAGATCTCCCGCTGGAGGACCACGGACAGCGGCGAGAGCCCGAACAGGAGCATGCCGAATCCGGCGGCCCAGCGGGGCAGCGAGAGGCGACGGCCCAGGACGTAGACCAGGATCGCGCTGATGCCGCTGACGACCAGCATCATCACCCGCATCGAGCCCACGGTCATCGACTCGGGGCTGATCATCGAGGGGATCCAGGTCAGCAGGGCGATCTGGATCCAGCCGAACGGCGGGTGGTCGTACCAGTAGGTGTAGTGGGCGAGGCCGTTGCCCTCCTGTACCGCCCAGGCCTGGGCGAGGTAGGTGCCCTCGTCGTCGCTGAGCGTCGGGTAGTCGGCGATGTTCCAGCCCTGTACGACCAGGATCGCCACCAGCAGCAGGCCGCATAACAGGAGGTCGGAGCGGGAGGAACGCAGTCGGCTCGGCGGGGCCGTCCGGCCGGCCGGAGCGGGCGCGGGCAGCGGCGGGCCCTGCGCGGGGACCGTGGGAGTGGTCGCCGCGGGAAGGGTGGAAGTCACGCGGGGACGTCCTCTCGGGTCACTTCGGACGGTGTGAGATGCGCGCCTACATGTGAGGTCAGCTCCCAGTCGGTGCGGCCGCGTTGCTCACGCCACACGGCGCGGATCGCGGCGCCGGCGAGGAGCACCTGGTAGAAGGGGCCGCCCACGACGAGCTTGAGGTAGTGGACGAGGCGGACGCGAAGGCCGTACTGCCTGCCGAAGTCGTGCAGCCCGACGAGCTCGAAGACGAAGGTCACCATGGCGGTGACGAGCGGCAGGAAGGTGACGAAGGCGATGCCCACGGGCACGTCGAGGAAGAGTGCGATCGCCACGTTCAGCGGGATGATGACACCGGTGAAGGCCTGCATGAACGGCGTCATCAGGGTGTAGCGGGCGAGCAACCGCTGCCCGAGGCCCGGCAGTTGCTTCCAGTCCTTCTTCCGGTACACCTGGAGGAAGCCCTGGTTCCAGCGGGTGCGCTGCTTCAGCATCGACATCAGCGAACCGGGAGTCTCCTCCTTGGTCACCATGTCGGAGTCGTAGGCGACGACGACCTTCTTGCCGACGCTGGACAGCCGCACGCCCAGGTCACAGTCCTCGGCGAGGCACTCTGGGTCCCAGCCGCCGGCGTCCCGCAGGACGCCCGTGCGGACGAAGACGGTGTTGCCGCCGAGCGGGATGAACCCTTTCTGCGCGTGCAGATGCAGCCGGGACCGGAACCAGAAGAAGTACTCCAGGCAGTTACGCAGGCTGTACCAGCTGGAGTGGAAGTTGATGAGCTGCACCCCGCCCTGGACGACGTCCGCGCCGGTGGAGCGGAAGGCGTGGTCGACGTGCGCGAGGAGCTCCGGATGGACCTGGTCCTCCGCGTCGAAGACTCCGACGACGTCACCGCGGCAGTGCGGCAGCGCCGTGTTCATGGCCTTCGGCTTGTTCTTCTTCTCGTGGGTGTCGACGACGACCCGCACGCGCCGGTCGCGCTCCGCGGCGTCGCAGGCGACCGCCGTGGTCTCCGGGTCGTCGTGTCCGACGATCACGATGATCTCGAAGTCGGCGTGGCTGGACTCCAGCAGCCGCTGGATGGTGTGGTCCAGCACGGCCTGTTCGTGGCGAGCCGGAAGCAACAGCGAGAAGGACAGGTGTTCACCCCCCTCCGGACTGTTGAAGCGGGTGGAGGCGAGCACTTCGGGCGTACGCCACGCGTGCATCTGCCACCACAGGGTGAACGCCGCCATCCAGAATAAGGCAAGCGAAACGGCAGCGATAAGGACAGACGTAAGCAAAAGATCCCCCCAGATCCCAAAACCCCCTGCCGCGACGGCCGTGACACATCGATGTGCCACGGCCGCGCGTCACTGTGCCGAGATTAGGGGGGAACTGTGAAGCGCGGGAGGTGTTCCGATAAAGAGTGTGTATCCGAACGGGATATCGGCTACTGGGAGGTATACGCATACCTGGCCCATTTGGGCAGCCTGAACGAACCCCTCCGTTCCGGATATTCTCCGCTCAACACACCGTCATGCGCGACCGTCAGCCGCTCAGTTGCGTGCTCAGCCGGTCCGGATCGGTTGTCGGGGCGTCACAGGTGAAGTTACGGCAGACGTACGCCGTCGGTTCACCGTCGCGCAGCGGCCGGTCGGCGAGCAACGGGAACTCGCCACTGCCCTCGCTACCGAGGGCGACGACCGCGCCCGGCGCGGTACCCAGAAGTGCCGTGCGGTGCAAGGCCCTTGTGGCGTCGTCGTCGAGATCCGGACCGACGACGGCGACCTCGCGCGGCCCGTCCAGCAGAGCCTCACCGACGGCGAGCCCCCAGCCCACGAAGCGGGGGACGCGCGGGCCGAGGGCCTTGACGACGCCGAGCGCCTTCTCGGCGGCGGTGCGGTGCGGCTCTGAGCCGGTGTGGGCGGCGTAACTCAGCAGGGCGCCCGCCGCGGCGCTCCAGCCGGACGGGGTGGCGTTGTCGGTGGGGTCCTGCGGTCGGCGGATCAGCTTCTCGGCGTCGGCGGCGGTGTCGTAGAGGCTGCCGGACTCGTCGGCGAACCGGTCCAGGACGTGGTCCAGGAGGAAACCGGCGAACTCCAGCCAGACCCCCTCGCCGGTCACGGAGGCGAGCGCGAGGAAGCCCTCGGCGACGTCCGCGTAGTCCTCCAACACCCCCGCGTTGGCGCCGGCCTGGCCGTCCTTGCTGGTGCGGGCGAGACGGGCGTGGTCGTCCAGGTGCAGCCGGACCAGAAGGTCGGCGGCGCCGAGCGCGGCCTCGATCAGGTCGGGACGGTCGAAGTAGGCGCCCGTCTCGGCGAGCGCGGCGATCGCGAGGCCGTTCCAGGCGGCGACGACCTTGTCGTCACGGCCGGGAGCGGGCCGCCGGGACCGGGCCTCCAGCAGCCTGCGCTTCACGGAGTCGATACGTTCGGCGTCGAACTCGACGTCCTGACGCGGGAGTTGAAGGACGGAGGCGCCCTCCTCGAAGGTGCCCTCCTCGGTGACGCCGAAGTAGTGCGCGGCGAGTTCGGCGTCCGCCCCGAGCACCTCGTCGAGCTGCTCGGGCGTCCACACGTAGTAGGCGCCCTCGACATGCTTGCCGGTGCCGTCGTCGCTGTCGGCGTCCAGCGCGGACGCGAACCCGCCCTCGGCGGTGCGCAGTTCCCGCACCATGAAGTCGGCGGTCTCCAGGGCGACCCGGCGAGCGAGCTCGCGGTGTTCGTCGGAGGCCTGGTCGTGGGCGGTGGACCGCCAGAGGTGGGCGTAGGCCCGGCACAGCAGGGCATTGTCGTAGAGCATCTTCTCGAAGTGCGGCACGGTCCAGTCGCGGTCGACGGAGTAGCGGGCGAAGCCGCCGCCGAGCTGGTCGTAGATCCCGCCGCGGGCCATCCGCTCACAGGTGTCCCGGGCCATCTGGCGCGCGCCCTCGGCCCCGGTCCGGGCGTGGTGGCGCAGCAGGAACTCGATGACCATGGACGGCGGGAACTTGGGCGCCCCGCCGAATCCGCCGCGCTGCGGGTCGTAGTCCCGGGTCAGCCCGAGCAGTGCCTGGGCGAGCTCCTCCTCGCCGGGTGCCTGGCTGTCGCCGTAGGAGATCTCCCGGCCGGCCAGGTCCCGCACGATCTTCCCGGCCACCTCGGCGACCTCGTCCCGGCGCTCGGACCAGGCCTGCTGGACGCCCTGGAGGACCTGGCGGAAGGAGGGCATGCCCTGGCGCGGGGCGGGCGGGAAGTAGGTGCCGAAGTAGAAGGGCTCGGCGTCCGGGGTGAGGAACACGGTCATCGGCCAGCCGCCCTGGCCGGTGGCCGCCTGCACGGCCTCCATGTAGACGGCGTCGACGTCGGGACGCTCCTCGCGGTCGACCTTGACGCTGACGAAGTGCGCGTTGAGGTAGTCGGCGGTGTCCTGGTCCTCGAAGGACTCGTGGGCCATGACGTGACACCAGTGACAGCTGCTGTAGCCGACGCTCAGCAGGACCGGAACGTTCCGGTTCCGGGCCTCCTCGAAGGCACCGTCCGACCAGGGCCACCAGTCGACGGGGTTGTCGGCGTGCTGGAGGAGGTAGGGGGAGGTCTCATGGGCCAGTCGGTTCGGCATGGGGTCCATCCTGCCGCAGTACCCAGCCCGTCGGTCGGCAGGCGTGTCCCGGACGGGGGCTGGAGTCTTGGAGGGGCGCGCGTCGGCGGAACCGCCTCGTCCTCTTCCGTTTCCGTGATCACGACCATGGGCAGGACATCCCCCTGCACCCATCCCCGTGTGCCGCAAGGCGGTCGGAGATCGACCGCCCCCTCGCAACGACGCGCCGTCCGCAGCACACTTGACCAAGAAACGACCGGAAGCGTTGCCGCCGGAGGGGGACGTGACATGCGGGACAGTCATCGCGCTGAGGCCGAACGGCTGTTGGCGCGGGCCGTGGAGGAGGAGGTGCGGCGCTCCGGCGGACGTACCGACGGCGGCGTACTGCTGTCACGGGCGCGTGGCTCGCTGGACGCCATGGCCCAGACTGCCGCCGAGGAGTACGAGGCCTACACCCGCGCCCTGGAGGAGTCGGAGGCCGGCCGGCTCACCTTCGGACAGCGCTACGCACGCGAGGGCGGCACAACTCCGTTGCTGGTCGCGGGCGTCGCGGCGGTCACCGCCACCGTCGCCGACCTGGCTCTGGGGACCGGCACGGGCACGGCGCTGGGCGTCGGGGCCACCGTGGGGGTGCTGGGCGCGGCGGCGACCGTGGTGAAGGTGGCCGGATCCCATCTGCCCGCGGCGCATCACCGCGCGGGCGCCATGGGGCAGCCCGGCGGCCCCGAGCAGCTGAGGTTGCAATGGCTGACGGCGTTGGAGGTTCGCGGCATCCGCCCGTTCCTGGACCAGCAGCGGGTGCTCAGCGCGTCCACCGGGCCGAAGAAGGTGGGCCCGCGGCTGAAGGGCACGGACAAGAGCGCGGCGGCCCGCGGACGCAGCGTGCTGCAGCAGTCGTTCGGTCAGCTCCCGGAGCCGGCGGGCCCGTTCGCGGGCCGACGCCAGGAGATGGCACGGATCCGGCAGTGGGTGCAGGCCTCCCGGGCGAGCACCGAGACGCTGCCGACGGTGGTGGTGCTGCACGGGACGCCCGGCAGCGGCCGTACGACGCTCGCGGTGCGCGCCGCCCACGACCTGAAGGACTACTTCCGCGGCGCCTGCGTGGTGGACCTGCGCGGCGGCAGCCCGCAGGAGCAGCCACTGTCCACCCGGGACGCGCTGCTGCACCTGCTGAACCGGCTCGGCGCACCCCGTGAGCAACTGCTGTTCAGAGAGCGTTCCTCCGCCGACCAGCAGGTCAGACGGCTGAGTGAGCTGTACCACCAGCATCTGAGCGGGCTGCCGGTCACCATCGTCCTGGACGACGCCTGTGACCCCGAGCAGGTCCGCACGCTCGTGCCCGAACGCTCCGACAGCCTGGTCCTGGTCACCGCCCGCGAACCCCTCGACCTGCCCGCCGACCTCGCCGCCCGGGTGCACCGGCTGCCCGTTCAGACCCTGGACGCGCCCGGCGCGGAGGAACTGCTGAGCGCGGCCGCGCAGGACGACACCGGGCCCTACGACGCCGAGTCCACCGACCGGATCAGAGAACTGTGCGGTGGTCTGCCGTTGGCGCTGCGCGTCGCGGGCTCGTCGCTGGGGCCGCGCTCACCCCGCCAACTCGCCACCGACCTGGCCGCGTACGGACCGGTCGAACCCGCCGAGCGGGTCCTGTGGCTGCGCTACACCGACCAGTCCGACACGGCGCGCCGGCTGCTGCGCCGGCTCGCCCTGGCGGGCCGCGCCTCGCTCGGCGCCGCCGCGGCCGCCGCGTTGCTGGCCACGGGCGAGACGGAGGCGAACAGGCATCTGGAGGCACTGGCCCGGGCGGGCCTGATCGACCATGTCCGCGGCAACCGCTACCGCCTGCACGACGTGGTACGGACCTTCGCGCAGGCCCGCCTCCTCGACGAGGAGGAACCCGCCGAACGTACGGCGGCGCAGGAACGGCTGATCGTGAACTACGCCGACCTCGCGGACTCGGTGCTGCGTCTGGTCGACGGCAACATGTCGACCCGCTCGGACCGCTTCAGCCCGCACGGCTTCCACTCCCTGGACGACGCGCTGCGCTGGCTGGACGACGAGTCGAGCTTCATCACGGCGGCGCTGCGGCACGCGGAGGGCGTCAACCAGGCGGCCGTGCTCAATCTCCTGGGCGCCCTGTGCGACTACTGCCTGCTGCGCGGCGACCTCTACCGCCTGGGTGAGATCAGCGAGCTGGCGCAGGCGGTGGACCAGGGGCTGCTGGTCCGCTCGGTGCAGTGGCGCACGGGTATCGCGGCGCGGCAGCTCGGCGAGCTGGACAAGGCGCGCACGACCCTGACGTCGGTGGTGGACCTGTACATGGAGGCCAACCACGACGCGGGCGCCGCCCGCGCCCTGTGCTCGCTCGGCATCACCCTCCACCACCAGGGCAACCTGACCGAGGCCGCGGCGCGGCTGCGCGAGGCACTGGACCTCCAGGCCGCCCCCGAACTGGGCACCGACCGCGCCTGGACGATGCACGCGCTGGCGGCGGTGGAACGGGACCGGGCGAGGCTCGCGGAGGCCCTGGACCTGCTCACCGAGTCCCTGGTCCTGCACCGGGCCGGCGAGTCCGTGCACGGCGAGGCCTGGGCCCACTTCCAGCTCGGCCAGCTGGGCCTGAGGATGGGCGACGTGCCGCGCGCGGAACGGGAACTGCGCACCGCCCTCGATCTGTACGGCCGCACCCGCGACGCCCGTGGCGAGGCGTGGGCCCTGACTCAGCTGGCGCGGGCCCGGCTGGTCGACGGCGATGCCACGACCGCCCTGGACGCCCTACGCCAGGCCGCCGTCCGGCACCGCGACAACGAGGACGCGCGGGGTGAGGCCTGGACGGTGTACTACCTGGGCCAGGCCCTGGAGGAGACGGGCGACCTCGACCAGGCGGTCCGCGAGTTGGAACGCTCCCGCACGATGTTCTCCCGTATGCGCGACGTCTACGGCTTGGCCTGCGCCCGCCATCACTCGGCCCGGGCCACCCGCGACCAGCGCGCCGCGCAGACGGGGTCGCTGCGCAACTCGGGCTTCGCCCGCCAGCTGCTGGTGGACGCCCGCGCCGACTTCCAGCGGATCGGCGTCGCGCACGGCGAGGCGTGGACGTGTCTGGAACTGGTGGTGGTGGACGCGGGCAACGCACGCACCCAGCAGGCACTGGCCCTCTGCGACGAGGCCGTGGGTCTGTTCACCTCCTACGGCGACCGCCGCGGCGAGGACTGGGCCCGCTTCCTGCGCTGCACCCTGCTCCCCTACGCCGCGCCGGGCGGCGTGGAGATCGGCACGGCGGTCGCGCAGGAGGAACTCACCCAGCTGTCCCGATCCTCCCACCCGGCCCGCGACGAGAAACTGGACGACTACATCCAGGCGTACCAGCTGCTCCTGGAGCGTGGCATCAACCTGGAGGCAGGCTGGCAGGCCTGGCAGCTCGGCATGGTGCCGGGTCGGCACGCGCGGGAGGTCATGGGGGTGACGGTGGCCGCGGCGCGGTAGAAGCCACGCCGCCGCCGGTCTTCGTGGGCGGCGGGGTGCCGCTGCCCGCGTCCACACCCGTACTCACACGCGCTCCGCACCGCCCCCGCCGCTCCCCCTCGCCGATCCCGGCGGTGAGGAAGCCGCGGCGGGCGGTTCGACGCAGAGAGGCAGGGGGCAGCGGGTCAGCCCTGCTTGGCCCTGGGTCCGGCCGGGGCGTCCTCCGGCTGTGCCTTCGCGTCCGGGGACTCCTTGAAGTCGACCTTGTTCATGTGGCGGCTCATCGACCTCATCAGGCCCCACACCGCCAGGGCCATCACCGCGAAGACGATGAAGCCGAGGACGCCGGGGGTCACCTTGTCCTCGTCCACCTCCTTGGCGAGGGTGGCGAGGTGCGTCATTGCCAGGCTTGCGCTAGCGCTCATGTCAAGCATTGTCGCGGATGCCCGCAAAGAGGTCGTCCTCGGGGAGGGAGCTGTCGACGAGGGACTTCGCGAGCTCGTACTCCTCGGTCGGCCAGACCTCCTTCTGGATCTCCATCGGGACGCGGAACCAGCCGCCGTCGGGATCGATCTGCGTGGCGTGCGCGATCAGGGCCTTGTCGCGGATCTCGAAGAAGTCGGCGCACGGGACGTGCGTGGTGAGCGTGCGCTCGGCGCGCTGGATCTCCTTCCAGCGCTCCAGCCATTCCCCGTACGGCGACTCCAGGCCGCGGTCGAGCAGCGCCTGGTGCAGCGCCTCGGTACGGGGGCGGTTGAAGCCCTGGTTGTAGTAGAGCTTCTGCGGCTGGTACGCCGGTCCGAACTCCGCCTCCGGGTACTTCTCGGTGTCCGCCGCGCCCTCGAACGCCACCATCGAGATCTTGTGGGTCATGATGTGGTCGGGGTGCGGGTAGCCGCCGTTCTCGTCGTAGGTGGTGATCACCTGCGGGCGGAACGAGCGGATCTTCCTCACCAGCTCCCCGGCCGCCACATCGACGTCCTCCAGGGCGAAGCAGCCCTCCGGCAGGGGCGGCAGCGGGTCGCCCTCGGGCAGGCCGGAGTCGACGAAGCCGAGCCACTCCTGCTTGACGCCCAGGATCTCGCGGGCTTCGTCCATCTCCTTCTTGCGTACCTCGTGGATGTGCTCCTCGATGTACGCGTCACCCTGCAGCTTCGGGTTGAGGATGGACCCGCGCTCCCCGCCCGTGCAGGTCACGACCAGCACGTCCACCCCCTCGGACACGTACTTCGCCATGGTGGCCGCGCCCTTGCTCGACTCGTCGTCGGGGTGGGCGTGTACGGCCATCAGTCGCAACTGATCAGTCAAGACTCAATCCTCGTAAGTCGGCGCCCGGTGTGAACGGGTGCAATTCGATAGGTGCCGTCCCGCAGGAACGTCGTTGAGGGGTGGCAGTCGGGCGGCGGGCGGGAGGCTTCTATAGTGACCGAATCCGGGGACCAATAATTCCGGGGCCCGGCCTTGCCGAGAGGATGATCATGAGTACGGCGAGCACGCGACTGCCCGAGGGCCGCTACGGCCACTCCTCGGACGAGCGCGCCGACCACAAACTCAAGATCGCCGGAGCCGTCCTCGCGGCCCTGCTGCTCGCCCTCGTCGGCTACTTCGCGTACCACTACGTCGCCCAGAACAAGATCAGCGCCGAGGTGATCACGTTCGAGCCGGGCAAGACCGCGGTCCAGGTCCATCTGGAGGTCCGCAAGGACGCCGGCGCGAGCGGCTACTGCACCCTGCGCTCCCAGGCGGCGGACGGCGCCGTGGTGGGCCGCGCCGACTTCCGCTTCACCGGGGACGCCACCCGCATCGACAAGGTGGTCTCGCTGCGCACGACGTCTCCGGGCACCACGGCCGAGCTCCTGGGCTGTCACGCCGACTGACGGCCCCGCCAATACGCGGGCGATGACCTGCCCCGATGTGATTCTGATGGCTTATGTCCTCCCCCTGGCGCCCTTGAATTGTTAGGCTCGTGGTTTCGCCCTTCCATGAAGGAACATTCTTCTGGGTAGGGCGATGCTTTGTATTCCCAGTACCTACGAGGAGCACCTGTGACCCAGACCAGCGAGAACGTCACCTGGCTGACCCAGGAGGCGTACAACCAGCTCAGGGCCGAGCTGGAGCACCTGTCTGGTCCCGCGCGCACGGAGATCGCCGCCAAGATCGCGGCCGCGCGCGAGGAGGGCGACCTGCGCGAGAACGGCGGGTACCACGCTGCCAAGGAGGAGCAGGGCAAGCAGGAGCTCCGTGTGCGCCAGCTGACCCAGCTCCTGGAGAACGCGAAGGTCGGCGAGGCACCTACGTCCACCGACGGCACGGTGGCGCCCGGCATGGTGGTGACGATCGCGTTCGACGGCGACGAGGACGACACGCTCACCTTCCTGCTCGCCTCGCGTGAGTACGCCAGTTCCGACATCGAGACCTACTCGCCGCAGTCCCCGCTGGGCTCCGGCGTGATCGGCCACAAGGTCGGCGAGGACGCGGACTACGAACTGCCCAACGGCAAGAAGGCCTCGGTGAAGATCCTGAAGGCCGAGCCGTACAGCGGCTGAGCACGACCGCCCCGGTTGCGACCTACCCCCGGCGTCTCGCTGACGCCGGGGGCATTGTCATGCGGTCGCGGATCTGTACTTGCGGACGGCCAGCGTCCTGAACACCAGGACGATCAGGACCGAGTAGATCAACGAGGCCCAGACCGGGTGCTGCATGGGCCAGGCGTCGGACTGCGACTGCCCCGGGTTGGCGAACAGGACGCGGCAGGCCTGGACCGTGGCGCTGAAGGGGTTCCACTCGGCGATGTGGCGCAGCCAGGGCGTCATGTTGGACGTGTCCACGAAGGCGCTCGAGATGAACGTCACCGGGAAGAGCCAGATCAGCCCGCCGGACGTGGCCGCCTCGGGTGTCCGCACGGACAGGCCGATCAGGGCCCCGATCCAGGTGAAGGCATAGCCGAGCAGGAGCAGCAGTCCGAAGGCGCCGAGGACCTTGCCGGCGTTGGTGTCGCCGAACGACCCCACCCGCCAGCCGACCAGGAGGGCGACCACGGCGAGGACCAGGAGCGTCAGCGCCGTCTGCACCAGGTCGGCGAGGGTGCGCCCGGTCAGGACCGCGCCGCGCGCCATGGGCAGCGAGCGGAAGCGGTCGATCAGGCCCTTGTGCATGTCGTCGGCGATTCCGGCGCCCGCGCCCGCGGTGGCGAAGGTGACGGTCTGCGCGAAGATGCCCGCCATCAGGAAGTTCTTGTAGTCGGCTGGACTGGTGCTGCCGCCGACCTGCATGGAGCCGCCGAACACGTAGCTGAACAGCACCACGAACATGATCGGCTGGATGAGTCCGAAGATCACCATCTCCGGGATCCGGGACATCCGGATCAGGTTGCGCTTGGCCACGACCAGGGAGTCGCGCACCGACTGGCCGAAGGGGTTGGAGGGTGCCGCGATCCGTGCGGCATCGGTCACGGCGCTCACTCGGAGGCCTCCTTCTGCTGCTTGGTGTCCGCCGTCGCACCCTTGTCCTCGGACCCGGCCTCGGCCACATGGCCGGTCAGGGACAGGAAGACGTCGTCCAGGGTGGGGCGGCGCAGGCCGATGTCGTCTATCTCGATGCCTCGGACGTCGAGTTCCCGGATGACCTCGGCGAGGAGCTTGGCACCGCCGGAGACCGGCACGGTGATCCTGCGCATGTGGTCCTCGACGGTGGCCTCGCCCTTGCCGAAGCCGACCAGCACCTCCCGGGCGATCGCGATGTGCTCGCGTTCGTGCACCACCACTTCCACCCGCTCGCCGCCGGTGCGGGCCTTGAGCTGGTCGGAGGTGCCGCGCGCGATGACGTGGCCGTGGTCGACCACGGCGATGTCGTGCGCGAGGTGGTCGGCCTCCTCGAGGTACTGGGTGGTCAGCAGCAGCGTCGTACCGCCGGAGACCAGCTGTTTGATGACCTCCCACAGCTGCTGCCGGTTGCGCGGGTCGAGACCGGTCGTCGGTTCGTCCATGAACATCACCGGTGGTGAGACGACCAGGGCGGCGGCCAGGTCGAGTCGGCGGCGCATACCGCCGGAGTAGGTCTTCGCGGGCCGGTCGGCGGCGTCCGCGAGGTGGAACTGGTCGAGCAGCTCACCGGCCCGGACCTTCGCGGCCCTGGCCTTCATCTGGTAGAGCTGGCCGACCATCTGGAGGTTCTCGCGGCCGGTCAGGTATTCGTCGACGGCGGCGAACTGACCGGACAGGCCGATCGAGCGCCGTACCTCGTTGGGTTGCTTGAGCACGTCGAGGCCGGCGACGACGGCCTTTCCGCTGTCGGGGCGCAGCAGGGTCGTCAGGCAGCGGACCGCGGTCGTCTTGCCCGCGCCGTTCGGTCCGAGCAGGCCGAGGACCGTGCCCTCGGGGACATCGAGGTCGACGCCGTCCAGAGCCTTTACGTCACCGAAGGTCTTGACCAGACCTTCGGCATAGATGGCGCCTGGCATATGAGTCTCCACGTCTTCGGGGATTCTTGGGAAAGCTGTGTTTCATGCCGTGATTCGTGCCGTGATTCATGCCTGTTCTTCCGCCCCAGTGGGCGAGTGAGCGATACCACGACACACACCATAACGCGATATATCGCGTCTCTAAGGGCCCTGAGCTGGGGTTCTGCGGCGCGAAAGGCCTCAGTCGATGACCGTGTAACCCGCCTCGCGGAGGGCTCGGCCGACTTCCACGCAGTGCGCCGGCCCCTTCGTCTCCAGGTGCAGCTCGACCTCCGCCTCCGTGAGCCCGAGCCGTGGGTCGGTCCGTACGTGGCTCACATCGAGGACATTAGCGTCCACCACTGACAACACACCCAGAAGTGTCGCGAGTGCGCCCGGCCGGTCCGTCAGCCTGAGGCGTACGGCCAGGTAGCGGCCCTGCGCGGACATGCCGTGCCGCAGGATGCGCTGGAGCAGCAGCGGATCCACGTTGCCGCCGGACAGCAGCGCCACCACCGGTCCCTCGAAGGAACCCGGGTCGCTCAGCAGGGCCGCGACCGGGCTCGCGCCGGCCGGCTCGACCACCAGCTTGGCCCGTTCCAGGCACAGCAGCAGCGCGGCGGACAGCTCGTCCTCCGTCACCGTGCGGACCTCGTCGACCAGCTCGCCGATGATGCCGAACGGCACGTCGCCCGGCCGTCCGACCTTCATGCCGTCGGCCATCGTCGCGGGGTTCTCGATGGAGACCGGGCGTCCGGCCGCCAGCGAGGGCGGGTACGCGGCCGCGCCCGCCGCCTGCACGCCCACGATCCGCACGTCCGGCCTCAGTGCCTTCACCGCGATCGCGACGCCGGCCGCGAGACCTCCGCCGCCGATGCCGACGACGATGGTGCGCACCTGCGGGCACTGCTCCAGGATCTCCAGGCCGACCGTGCCCTGACCTGCGATGATGTCGGGATGGTCGAAGGGGTGGATGAACACCGCGCCGGTCTCGTGCGCGTACTCCCGCGCCGCTGCCAGCGTCTCGTCGACGACCTGGCCGTGCAGCCGTACCTGAGCGCCATACTCCTTCGTGGCGCTGATCTTCGGCAGCGGGGCGCCCTTCGGCATGAACACCGTGGAACCCACCCCGAGCAGCGAGGACGCGAGGGCCACGCCCTGCGCGTGGTTGCCGGCGCTGGCGGCGACCACACCGGCCGCCCGCTCCTCGGGCAGCAGCCCGGCGATACGGACGTAGGCGCCGCGCAGCTTGAAGGAGCCCGTCCGCTGGAGGTTCTCGCACTTGAAGTGGACCGGTGCCCCCACCAGCTGGGTCAGGTGCCGGCTGCCCTCCACCGCGGTCACCCGCGACACGCCCGAGAGCATCTTCTGGGCTCCGCGCACGTCATCGAGCGTGACCGGCGACACGGACTGGGCCTCGCGGTAGTTCATGACCTCAGTCTCGCAGTTCACACCCGCGAGGAGCCGCTGTGACCAACCTCCGAGACCGGTTTCCCCACCGTCGGTACGGCCCGCCCCCCGGCCGCGTACCCTGTCCCCCAACCCAGCACCCCTTTCATGAAGTGAGCCTCCGGCCATGCCCACAACACCTGAAATGTCGATGGACATGACGACACTCGGTGACACCGGTCTCCTCGACACGCTGCAGCACGAGGTGGCGGTGTTCGCCCGCCGTGCCGAACAGACCCGGCTCGGCGGGGTGGGGCAGGTGCGCAACTCCATGGACCGGGCCGCGTACCTGCTGCTCAACCGGCTCGACAAGGAAGGCCCGATGGGCGTCAAGGCGCTCGCCGCGAGCATGGGCATCGACTCGTCGACGGTCACCCGCCAGGTGGCGCCGCTCGTCGACACCGGACTCGTCAAGCGGACCTCGCACCCCGAGGACGGACGTGCGGTGGTGCTCCAGTTGTCGCCGCGCGGCCAATCGCGTCTGGACGAAGTGCGCTCGTCGAGGCGTCAGTTGATGGCCGAGCTGACACACGACTGGGCGCCGGAGGAGCGCGTGGCGTTCTGCACGCTCCTGACGCGCTTCAACAGCGCGCTGTCCTCCCGGATGGCCGCCCAGGGGGTACCGGGCGTACCGGGTGCGGAGCCGCCGTCGGCCTCCTGAACGTCCCTCACGGGCGCGTGACGGGCGCGCCCGGGCTTGGGTGCCGACTCGGGTCCCGCGCTCCGGTCACGGGCTCCGTTCCCGGGCTCCCCGGCTCCGTTCCTGGGTCTCGGTCGTGCTCGGCCGTGCGCGGCTCTTGACCGACAGGCCGGGCCTGCCCTCAGATGAGACGGGGACCTCAGTCGTACGCGGTCGCGTGGTCCGCACGCCATGTGCCGCCCACGCGATGTCCGTACGCGACCGAGTCCCGGACCTCGACAGGATTCTCCCTCAGGCGCGGGAGGTGCGGTGCGAGAACGGCATGCGGCTCAGGACGCCCGCCGGGCCCGGGAGTTCGAAGCGTTCGTCTCGGGCGCGGCGGGGCGGCTGCTGCGCGCCGCCACGCTCCTCACGGCGGAGGACCCGCGCGACAACCCACACGCGCGGCGCCTTCTGACATCGGCCCTCGCCCATACGTACGCGTGCTGGGACACCTCGCGCGGCGACGACCCCTACGACCGCGCGCGCCAGTACCTGGCCGCCCGGTTCGCCCACGGGGCATGGCACCACCACCGCGCCCTCGGCCGGCCCCGTCCGCTCCGCCCCGGCGCACTGGCCCGGCTCAGCCCGCAGGAACGCCTGATCCTGGTCCTGCGCCTGTACGAGGGGGTCGCCGAGGAACAGGTGGCGGCGCTGCTCGGGCTCTCCCGGGAACGCGTCCGCGCGATCTGCGACCGCGCGATCACGACCCTCCTCCACCCACCCCGGGCCCCGGCCGCCAGGACGGTCGGCGCGAAGGTGGTCCCGTCGTGAACCAGCCGAGGCGGGAGTCGGCCGTGCGGCAGATGCTGGAGGGGCCGACGGCGCAGGTGTCACCGGAGCTGTACGCGGACGTCCTGCGGCGCGGCGGGCGGATGCTGCGCCGCCGGAGGGCCGCCCGCCGTCTGCTGTGGCTGCTGCTGCTCGCCGGGACCGTGGCGTTCGTCGTGTGGGCGCTCACGGTCCAGCCCTGGGTGGAGCCGCCCTCCGAGACGACCCCACCCCTCACGGGCTGGTGAGCACCGCGACGCACGGCACGCGGCACGCGGCTCTCTAGCCAAGCGCCTGACGCAGGTCCTCCAGGAGGTCCTCGACGTTCTCGATGCCCACGGACAGGCGTACGAGATCGGCGGGCACCTCCAGGGCCGAACCGGCCGCGGACGCGTGCGTCATGCGTCCGGGGTGCTCGATCAGCGACTCGACGCCGCCCAGGGACTCGCCGAGGGTGAACACCTTGGCGCGGTTGCAGACCTCGACGGCCGCCTCCTCGCCGCCCTCGACCTGGAAGGAGACCATGCCGCCGAACGCACGCATCTGCTTGGCGGCGACCTCGTGGCCAGGGTGCTCCGGAAGGCCCGGGTAGAGGACCTTCGACACGCGCGCGTGCCGGGTCAGCATGTCGGCGACCTTCGTGGCGTTCTCGCTGTGCCGGTCCATCCGTACCGACAGCGTCTTCGTGCCGCGCAGCACCAGCCAGGAGTCGAAGGGCCCGGCGACCGCGCCCATCGAGTTCTGGTGGTACGCCAGTTCCTCCCCGAGCTCCGGGTCACTGACGATCAGGGCGCCGCCGACGACGTCCGAGTGGCCGCCCATGTACTTGGTCAGGGAGTGCACGACGACGTCCGCGCCGAGCGACAGCGGCTGCTGCAGGTACGGCGTGGCGAAGGTGTTGTCGACGACCAGCCGGGCGCCCGCGTCGTGCGCGACCTGCGCGACGGCGGCGATGTCGGTGATGCCGAGCAGCGGGTTGGAGGGGGTCTCCACCCACACGGCCTTCGTCTTCGGGGTGATCGCGGCCCGTACGGCGGCCGGATCGGCGGAGTCGGCGACGGACCACTCCACGCCCCACCGGGAGACGACCTTCGCGAACAGACGGAACGTGCCGCCGTACGCGTCGTTGGGGATGACCACGTGATCACCGGGGTTGAGGAGCGTACGCAGCAGGCAGTCCTCGGCCGCCAGCCCGGACGCGAACGCGAGGCCTCGGCGCCCGCCCTCCAGGGCGGCGAGGTTCTCCTCCAGGGCGGTGCGCGTCGGGTTCGCGCTGCGGCTGTACTCGTAGCCGCCGCGCAGACCGCCGACGCCGTCCTGCTTGTAGGTCGAGACCTGGTAGATCGGCGGGACGACCGCGCCGGTGAGGGGATCCGCGGTGTTGCCCGCGTGGATCGCGAGGGTCTCGAAGTGCTGACTGGTGTGGCTGTCGCTCATGGGCACCGAGGGTAGTGCGCCACGGACCTGATGGCGGACCGCGGGACGGCGGAGCCCCTCGCCGCGGGCGGGCGGACTGGGGTTTTCCACAGGCCGCCGACCGCGGTGGCCAATTGTCCGAGGCGTCTGGAACCCTTGAGGCATGGAAATTCTCTGGGTCCTGATGGCGCTGGTCATGTTCGGCTTCGTGCTGCTTCCCTTCCTGCGGCGCAGGCGCGGCGCGATCGAGCAGGTCCACCCGGGTCACCCCGATGCCGCGGATCCCGCGAACTACGGGTTCGCGCAGCAGGAGGAGCTCGACATCCGGATGCCCGGCCCCGACCAGGACCTGGTGGACGTCCTGGAGGTCGTGCAGCGCAGCCAGGACCACCCCGCGGCCGCCCAGCTCCTGGCGGGCACCGAGACGGAGGGCGAACTGCGCTGGCAGCGTGTGCAGGCCTTCGCGGGCGCCGCGTCCCTGGAGCTGCGGCAGCGGCCCGGCGGGGTCAGTGAGACACCGGGCGGTCAGTGGCTGCGGGTGTGGCGGACGCAGGCGCCCAAGGACCCGGGCGGCGCTGCGGTGCACGCGGAGTTCCTGGTCCAGCAGGCGTGGCGGACGTCGACCCCCGGCACGGACGAGTTCCGGATCATCATGGAGGAGGCCAGGGCCGCGTGCGGCGACGCGGCCCTGCTGGCTCCGGGTGACCCGATCCCGTACATCGTCGAACTGTCCGTGGCGCGCGGACTGGGCTATTCCCAGGGGGAGTTCGAGCAGCTGTGGCTGAAGATCCTGGACCGCGCGCCGAACCACATGGGGGCGCATCTCGCCGCCCTGCACTACTGGTGCGAGAAGTGGCACGGCTCGCGCGAGCAGGCGTACGGCTTCGCCGAAGCGGCGGCCGCCCGTGCTCCCCGGGGCTCACTGCTGGCCGCCATGCCCCTCTTCGCGGTCTTCGAGCACCTGCCCGAGGTGAACCTGGTCAGCAACTTCTACCGGAGCGAGGTCGTCACGAAGGCGGTCCACGGAGCACTGCACGCCGTGCACTCGTCCCGCCCGGACGACCCGATGCTGGCGCACGTCCGCCATCTCCTGGTCTTCTTCCTGGTCCGCTCCGAACGCTGGGCCGAGGCGATGAGCCAGCTCATACACATCGACGGCCACGTCGGCGCCCTCCCCTGGACCCTGTCCGCCGACCCGGCCGCGGAGTTCGCGGTCTACCGGGCGCTGGCGGTCGCGGGCTACGAGGCGAACGGCGGCAGCCCGGCGACACTGCCGCACTGAGGGCGGCCGCACTGAGGGTCCAGCCGCCCTTCCGCCCTGCCGCCTCGCGGTCCCGTCAGCCGTCCCGCGCGGTCAGCCCTCCGCGCGGGCGGGCAGGCGCCATCCGGGGCGCGGGAAGTGGCAGGTGTAGCCGTCCGGGTAACGCTGCAGGTAGTCCTGGTGCTCGGGCTCGGCCTCCCAGAAGGGGCCGACCGGCTCCACCTCGGTGACGACCTTCCCGGGCCACAGTCCGGAGGCGTCCACGTCCGCGATGGTGTCCTCGGCGACGCGCTTCTGCTCGTCATCCACGTAGTAGATCGCCGAGCGGTAGCTGAGGCCGATGTCGTTGCCCTGGCGGTCCTTGGTGCTCGGGTCGTGGATCTGGAAGAAGAACTCCAGAAGCGCGCGGAAATCCGTCTGCGCGGGGTCGAAAAGGATCTCGATGGCCTCCGCGTGCGTCCCGTGGTTACGGTACGTCGCGTTCGGCACGTCACCCCCGGTGTAGCCGACCCGGGTCGCCGTCACGCCCGGGAGTCGACGGATCAGCTCCTCCATCCCCCAGAAGCACCCGCCGGCCAGCACGGCCCTCTGCGTCTGCGCCGCCATCACGACCCTCCAATGTCTCTCAGCTCGGTCACTCGGGCTGCCCGGCTCGCACACCACCGGCGTCCCACGCCCACTGTCCTCAACGCGCGAGGGTTCCACGCGATTCCGTGCCCGCCCAACCCGCCCCAGGGCCGCCGCCGGCCACCCGCCACGAGCGCGCCGACCCAGCCCGCGCCGGTGGCCTCACCCGCGGAGCCCTCGAAAATCAGTGGCCGCCCGAACCGGCCGACTCCCACGCTGTACACCATGGAAGAACCGCACCGCAGGATCCGTGCGGCGCACTCGGAATCCACGATCACCGTCTACCAGGCGTACGCCCCGGAAATCGGCCTGCCCGCCGTCCGCGACGGCCGTTTCCCCCGCCGCCTGGAAGCGCGACAGGATGACGTGGGTCATCAAGCCGTTTTCATGGACCTCAACCATGCTGTCGGCATGACCGTGAACGGCTGCCGGCGTGTTGCTGGTCAGGGCCGCAGGTGGGCGAGCAGTTCGTCACCGGCGGAGTATCGCTGTTCCTGGGGAAGCAGTTGTGTCGCGGAGTCCAGATCGCCGCGATTGACAAGTGTGCGGATTTCTCGGGCCAGTGGAGTCACGTCTCTGATGGACACGATCCACTCGTTCGCGTAACGCGACGATGCCTCGCCCGAGAGCCCCAGTTGCAGCGAGCGGTGCGGCAGGGGACGCAGGTGCAGGTCGCGTTCGGGGTCCCACTGGACACGGGCCGGTGCGCGCTTGAGTTCACGCTGCCAGGCGCCGCGATCGGGATGCAGGCCGCAAACGTAGCTCGACAGGCAGGCGTGGCGCAGCGCCCAGTCGAAGCCGTCGCGAGTGATCTCGACGGCAAGGACGGTCTCCTGCCCGGTGCTCGTGCCCCAGGTGGAGCGGTACATCATCCACATGAAACTGGGCTTGATCCACGTCATGCGGTCAGGCTTCCACGCGGCGGGGAAACGGCCGTCGCGGACGGCGGGCACTCCGATTTCAGGGGCGTAGGCCTGGTAAACGGTGATCGTGGATGCCGTGTGGAGCGCGCGGATCCCGCGGTGCGGTTCTTCCATGGCGTACAGCGTGAGGTCGGCCGGCTCAGGTGGCCACCGATTTTCGACTGCTGCTCGCTACGACGGAGTACGCCGTCTCGACGACGGCCGCAGCACCGTGCGAGTTGCTAGGGGCTGTCGTTTGGATCACGCCGCAGACGCGGGGTCTGGCACGCTCTCCCCCACTCTCGGCTGCGCTCGAGCGGGAGGGACCCCCACCCGCGTTGTGGTCGGTTGCCGACTCCCCCACGCTCGGCTTCGCTCGCGCGGGGGGACCCCCATGACCCCACTCACCGGCATCGACCAGCACCGTCAGTTTCCTGCGGCCTGATCCAAACGACAGGCCCTAGTCCGGATGGCGGGAGTCCGCTGAAATGAGAGCCTCTGCGTGGTCAGTCGAACGCCACGACCAGGCGGACGCCGTCATCACCGAAGCGGTCTGCCAGGGCCTTCATCACGGCGAATACATGCGGCCAGTGTGTTTCCGGTCCCAGGACGGCGCCAACGGTCAGCGGTTCGTATGCGCACATCACTTCGTCGGTGGTCCACTCCACGCGTCCCGTCGCACTGCGCAAGTCCGCGGGCGGCGCCCCTACCGCGGAAAGAGCTTCCGACGGCCAGGAATCGGAAACGAGTTGTTGATGCAGTGTCGACGGCAGCGATTTCGTGCACCAGGTCAGCCGGCCGATGAAGTGATCAGGCGCGGTCGCGCGACCCATCGAAGCAAGCTCCGCCCAGCTGACCCAGGTCGCGCCGTACAGGTCACCCGCTGCAACCCGGGGCCCCAACTGCGAACGCATCCCGCTCGACAGATCGACGGGAAGGCCGCGGTCTGATGCGAGCGGTTGAAAGCCCGCGTAGTTGCGCACTCCGAAAAGACAGCCGAAGGCCGCGTAGTCGGTCTCGTCGTACAGCGGCCAGAGATCCATGGCGGCCACCCATGGCTCACCGTCGTAGTAGTCGGTGCCGACGCCGGGATGCCGAAACTCGATGCCGCCGTGGATGTCCGTACTCACGATGCGGCACCGTAACAGTGCAGGCCTGGACAGGCACGCGCCTTTATCGGCCGATCGGCAACGGAGACGGGCCGTATCCCCGTAGATGCGCAGGATGCGGTCTTTGAAGAGGCCCAGGGGCGCGCTCCCGTCCGAGGGGTGCAGGGTCAGCCACCAGAGCCATCAAAG
This sequence comes from Streptomyces sp. NPDC006332, assembly GCF_040612855.1. NCBI lineage: Bacteria > Bacillati > Actinomycetota > Actinomycetes > Kitasatosporales > Streptomycetaceae > Streptomyces > Streptomyces sp. NPDC006332. The sequence continues at coordinate 46,111 of NZ_JBEXRA010000023.1, read as the reverse complement.
GCGGATGGCCTTCGCGTGCCGGCTCCCATCGGGTTGGGGCCCTGTACGGCCGCCCACGCCTCGAACAGCGCACTGACGGGCTCCCAGCCCGGCCGGGCAGGAAGTGGCTGGGCCGGTTCTCCGTGGACCGGCCAAAGCTGTCTATTGACATGTACACAATCCTTCCTTATGGTCCAGGCCAATCTTTCTTCATTCGGAACTGTGTTCTCATTCGTGAACAGAAGAGGTCATCGGATGACACGAACCAGAACCGCCCTGCTGAGTGTTCTCGCCCTACTGGCCGGCCTGCTGAGCCTTCAGCTCACCGGCCCGGCCCCACGGGCAACGGCCGCACCGACAACCTTCACCCACCCCGGCGTGCTCGTGAGCCGTGCCCAACTCGACTACGCCCGGTCAAAGGCGCAGGCCGGCCAACAGCCATGGAAGGCCGCGTACGACAGCATGATGGCCAGCTCCTACGCTTCACTGTCGCGTACCGCCAAGCCGCGGGCCGTCGTGGAGTGCGGGTCGTCGTCCAACCCCAACCGCGGCTGCACCGACGAGCGTCAGGACGCCATCGCGGCCTACACCCAAGCGCTCGCGTGGTACTTCACCAGGGACGCCAGGTACGCCCAGAAGTCGATCGAGATCATGGACGCCTGGTCCGCGACCATCACCGATCACACCAACAGCAACGCCCCGCTGCAGACCGGCTGGGCCGGATCGACCTGGCCGCGCGCCGCCGAGATCATCAAGTACACCTACGGCTCCGGCTGGCCGGGCGCGGGCCGCTTCGCGACCATGCTTCGCACCGTCTACCTGCCCGAGGTGATCAACGGCGCAGCGACCAAGAACGGCAACTGGGAACTGGTCATGACCGAGGCGGCGATCGGTATCTCGGTCTTCATCGAGGACCGCGCCAGCTACGACAAGGCGGTCAGCACCTACCTCGCCCGGGTTCCCGCGTACATCTACCTGACCAGTGACGGCGCCCTTCCGAAGCCGCCGGCGGGCAGCAGCATCGACACCAGCGCCGAGATCATCAAGTACTGGCAGGGCCAGAGCACCTTCGCCAACGGCCTCTCGCAGGAGACCTGCCGGGACTTCGGGCACACCGGCTGGGGCATCGCTTCCATAGCCGACATCGCGGAGACCAGCCGCATCCAGGGCCAGGACCTCTATCCGAGGATCCAGGACCGGCTGCGCTACGCGCTGGGCTTCCACACCTCCTACGAGAACGGCACCGCCGTACCTTCCTGGTTGTGCGGCGGCTCGGTCAACAAGGGCCTCGACCAGGTCACGGAGGTCGGGTTCAACGCCCTCCAGAACCGTCTCGGGAACAGCATGTCCAACACCCAGAAGTACACCGAGGAACACCGGCCCTCCGGCACGGACAACTACTTCAACGCCTGGACGACCCTCACGCACGCCGACAACCCCAGCTAATGACCACCGCCGACCCGCCCGGCCGCGCAGGGGCAGCACCTCGGCAGGATCCCTGCCGACCCCTGCGGGCTGGGCGGTACCGGGCTGACGGGCGTGCGCGTCGGCGGTTTGACGGAACTTCGGACGCTGGGCAACCGAGCACGGCGTCCACGGGGTGCACCCCGACCGGGCCACCTGGCAGCGTCAGTTGAAGCGCCCGCCCGCCCGTGTGCAGTGGGACCCGGAGCGCGACCTGCGCCTGAGCCCCTTGCCGTACCGGTTCCTGCAACTCGGCCTCTCCGGTGAGGCCCCACGGCGCTACGCGGACGAGTGGACGGTCGCCATCCGCGACGCGACTCCGCTCGCCCACGAGATCCACGCCCTCGTCAGCAGTGGGGACCTGGACTCCGCCGCCCGACTGCTGCCCGAGGAACGCCCCTGTCCGGCGGGAGACGAGCTTCTCGCCCACCTACGCGGATGACGGGCTGCCGGGGCGGGCCGGCCCGCCCCGGCCCGTGGGGGACGGGACAGTTGTGAGCGGCGGTGCCGGTGTGGTGGGCGTACCCATAGGGTGCATCCGTGACTGCCACCTTGAGTTCCACGAAAGCCCGCGCCGCGCTCCGTACGTCGGCGCGGGTCTCCGTGGAGTCGCTGCTCATAATCCTGATGCTCGCGGTGACCCTGTGGGTCCTGGGACGGATGTGGTCGGTCGTCTGGCCACTGGTGGTCGGCCTGCTGCTGACCACCCTGACCTGGCCACCGACCCGTTTCCTGCGTCGCCGCGGGTGGAGACCCGCTCTCGCCGCGTCGGTCGTGACGGTGCTGTTCCTCCTGGTCACCGTGGGCGTCGTGGCACTGATCGCGGTGCCCGTGGCCTCTCAGTCCGGTCAGCTGACCGACGGCGTGGTCGAGGGGATCCAGAGGGTGCGCGAGTGGGCCGCCGGGCCACCGTTGAACATCGGTGACGCCCAGATCGACAAGGCCTTCGACACGGCGGTCTCCCGCGCGCAGGACGGTGTCGGCAGCATGGTCGGCACGGTCGTCACGGGAGTGACCACCGTGGTGAACGGCTTGGTCACCGGCGTCCTGGCCCTGTTCCTGATGTTCTTCTTCCTCAAGGACGGCCCGCGGTTCCTGCCGTGGCTCGCCCGTCAGCTGCCCGGTCGGCTCGCCACCGACGTCCCGACCGTGGCGGCACGTGGCTGGGACACCCTGGGAGCGTTCGTGCGCTCGCAGGCGGCGGTCGGCCTGCTCGACGCCGTCCTGATCGGCCTGGGCCTGTGGATCGTGGGGGTACCGCTGGTGCTCCCGCTGGCGGTGCTGACCTTCGTCTCCGCGTTCGTGCCGATCATCGGTGCCCTGTTCGCCGGTTTCGTCGCGGTTCTCATCGCGCTGGTCTCCAACGGGCTGACGGACGCGCTGATCGTGCTGGCCGTCATCGTCGTGGTGCAGCAGCTCGAGGGCAACGTGTTCCAGCCCATGATCCAGAGCCGTGGGCTCGGTCTCCACGCGGCGGTGGTCCTGCTGGCGGTGACGCTGGGCGGCAATCTGGCCGGCATCGTGGGCAGCCTGCTCGCGGTACCGGTCGCCGCGCTGATCGCGGTGGTCTGGAACTACGTGCGCGAGCAGCTCCGCGAACCCTCACCGGATCCGGGCGCCGACGAGTCGGACGCCGGCGTCGCCGTGCCGTCGTAGGGCCTCTCATCTGGATCACGCCGTGCCCGCGCCCGGCACTCGCACCATGTAGACGTCGACCGGGTCCTGGGCTTCCACAGTGAACCCGTGGCGCTCGTACAGCCGCCGGGCGGCGCTGCCCCGCAGGACGTTCAGGCGGACGGTCAGGCCGTCGGCGTCGGTCCGGTCCAGCAGCGTTCGCAGGACGGCCGAACCGAGCCCCCGGCCTTGGACGTGCGGGGCGAGGTAGAAGTGCTCCAGCCAGTGCCCGTCCTCGGCCGGCCGCAACGCGACACAGCCCGCCAACGTGCCATCCGCCAGGACGACCGACGTGTGCCGCGAGGAGAAGGCGTCCCGCAGCCGCTGCCGGACCCGATGCTCGTCGAACCGGCCCAGCCGCTCCAGGTCCGGACGCATCACGACGGCCCGGATCTCCACGAGCGCCTCGACGTCCGCCGACTCCGCGGGACGCATGGCCCATTCCATGGGCCGGTCCGGCGCGGTGGAGCGTGACACCGCCCGCACCTCCGGTATCTCGTCCCGCCCCGCCGTTATCTCGTCCGCCTTCGCACTCGCGTTCACGGCTGGATGGTATGACGGCGGCCACTGCGCCGACATACGTGTCAGCCCGCGACGCCCGCCCGCCGTGCGCACGGCGAAACGGCGACCGCTCACCCGGCGGAAAGGGGGGCGCGACCGGCGCCGCCAGGGAACCAGCCCAGGCCGCTCCCTCCCGGCCCCCACGTTCCCCGCGCGCCAAGCACCGCGGTCACGTAGGGTAGCGGTGTCACTACGACAGGACGGGCGGCGCGGCGTGGCCCGGGCGTCCCGCACTTGCACTCGGGCGCGAGGCGGTTCCCTCTCGCCCTCGTGATGCGGCGGGCGTCCGCGGAGGGTGGCGCGCGGGCCCGTCGCGGCTCGCATCCTCAGGAGGGTCCGTGTCAGGACAGTTCGAAGCGACGGTCGAGGTCGACCGGCCCGTCGAGGAGGTGTTCGCCTACCTCGCCGACGGACGCAACGATCCGCAGTTCAGCCCCCGGGTGCTCAGGATCGAGCGGGACCCCGACGCCCCGACCACCGTGGGAACCGTCTTCCGGAGCACGGTCAAGGACGCCGGGATGAAGACCGCCAGGGAGTTCCGGATCACCGCCCTCGAAGCGCCGACGAAGATCCGCTGGGCCGAGGTGTCGAAGAACAGCGTGACGGCACGCGAGGGCGGCTACGACGTGGAGCCGCTGCCCGACGGCCGGACCCGGGTCCGTATCTTCAACGTGCTGGAGGGCCACGGGCTGGGCAAGCTCCTCGTCGGCCTGGCGCTCGCCGCCGCCCGCAAGGACGCCGCCGGCTTCGGCGCCCGGATCAAGGCGGCAGCGGAGGCGGCGATCAATCCCCGCTGACGCCCCGCGGACCGACGGGCGGGCAGCCGGCCGACGGCTGCCGTTCGGATCACCCGGGGCGGCCCTTCAGGTGATTGCCGGACGCCCCGCGAGCCACACGGCCGCCGCGAGGGTACGACGTCTCAGCAGACGTCTCGCCAGAAGTCCGGGCAGACGTCCAAGCAGACGTCTCAGCAGCGTCCCAGCAGAGGACGAGCCCAGAACGCCGTGAGGAGCTTGGGGATGTACGCAGCAGTCCGGCGGTACGAAGGGGTGACCGATGCGGCCGAGGCGGCACGTGTCGTGAACGAGGGGTTCGTGCCGCTCATGCGCCGGGTCTCCGGATTCGTGGCCTACTTCTGGATCGACGCCGGGGACGGAGTGATGGTCTCGACCAGCGTCTTCCAGGACCAGGCCGGTGCCGATGAATCGATCTTGAGGGCGGCGGACTTCGTGCGGGACAACCTCGCGCCCCTGCTTCCCAACCCTCCCCAGGTCATGGCCGGCGAGGTGGTGGCTTCCGCCTGAGGACGGCGTACCGCACGCGGGTTCACAGTGAAGAGCTGGCCCGTATGCGGAATCCGCGCGGGCCGCCGACCGGAGCCTCTATCGTCGGAACGTGATGGACGCACCACGGCGGAACGCCGGACGTGGGGGTGGGTGGCCGCGAGGAAGTTTCCTCGCCAGGCTGGCCGACGCGGCGCTCCAGGACCTGTTGGCGCTGGGACGCCCGCGGGTCTTCGAGGCGAAGGAGGTCCTGGTCCGCCAAGGAGACGTCGACCGCCACGCGCTGTTGCTGCTGTCCGGGTTCACCAAGGTCACGGCCACCGTGGAGAACGGCCGGGAGTCCCTGCTGGCCATCCGGCTCGGCGGGGACATCGTCGGCGAGATGGCGGCGATCGCGGACATGCCGCGTACGGCGACCGTCACCGCGTGCGGCAGGGTGCGGGCCCGGGCCGTGTCCCACGAGGCGTTGCGCGCGTTCCTGCTGCGCTGCCCGGACGCGGCCGTGGTGATGACGGGCATCCTCTCCGAGCGGCTGCGCTGGGCGAACAACCGTCGGCTCGAGTTCCGTGGCTACAACGTCAAGGAACGGCTGGCGAGGATCCTGGTCGACCTCGCGTCGATCCACGGCGTCCAGGGGCGCAAGGGCGTGGAGCTCGGATTCACCCTGACCCAGCCGGAGATGGCGGCCCTGACGGGCGCCGCCGAGCCGACCGTGCACAAGGCGCTCAAGGACTTGCGTGACGCGGAGCTGATCGGCACCGGATACCGGACCACGACCATCCGGGACCTCGACCGGCTGCGCGTCGAGGCGCGGCTGCCCGCACCGGATATCTGCTGAGGCCTCACCCGGGGAACGCCCTCAGCAGCAGGCACAGGCCCGCCGCCGCGGCCATCACGGCGGTGCAGACGACGGCGGCCGTCGCGTAGCGGCACTTGGTCACCGTGACCGCGGCGAGGAACCGGCACGCCTCCCACAACTCCGCCCGTGCGCGCGCCGCGGGGTCCTCACCCGGCGCACCCTGCGGGACGGCGCTCGCGGCCCTGGACAGCACGTGGACGCTGTACCTGTTGAAGGACGCGGGACGCCACAGCCGCGGCCGGAGCACCAGAGCCAGGCAGGTCACCCCCGACAGGAAAGCCACGGCGAACAGGACGACCAGCGTGTCCAGCAGCACCACACCGAACGCCTCGTGCGCCCAGGTGTCCCGCGCGGAACGCACCCAGGACCCGAAGGAGACGACCAGCGCCGCCTGGACGCCGGCGAGGACACCCGCCTTGCCGTCGGCGAGTTGATGGGTCGTCTGCAGCGAGGCCAGCATCGCGGCCGGGTCACCTGACTGGTCGGGCCGCGGAGATCCGCCGCCGTCCGGCGCGTGTGCCATACCGACTCCTTCACCACCGGGGCGGCCTCTTCGGCCGGATGTCACCCAGTAACGCTCCGCCGGTGCCGGAAGACCACCTACTTCTACGGCTTCCCGGAAAGACGTGAATCCCGTATTTCCATGGGTTTCCGCTCGGCGAGGGTCTGATACGACAGTCCCCCGCACTGTGTGAAAGTCAAGAGCCCGAGGCCTTCTTGTCTCATTTCTGCAACAGCGGCACGTGGCAGCGCTCCCGCCTGTGATGCTGCTTTTCCCTTCTCGATCACCGTGCACAGCACCAGGGATTCGACCACGATTTCGAAGGAATAGAACGTGAATCGAATGAAAGGCTTTTCCCGCCGTCCGCTCCTGGCAGTGGACGCCCAGGGATACGGGCGCAGCAGCCCACGCCGTCAGCACTGGATCCAGCAGTCGATACCCCACGTCCTCGACGAGGCGGCTGAAGAAGTGGGCTTCGTGAGAGGCGCCTGGCAGACGCAGGTCGCCGGGGACTCCGCGCTGTCCGTGCTCCCCGTCGAGGAGTCGGAGCCGCTGCTCGTGGACGACTTCATGCGCCATCTGGACAACGCGCTGCGGGCCGTGAACGACGGCCGGGAGCCCGACGCCTGGCTGACGTTGCGCGCCGCGGTGCACCACGGGCCGGCCGTTCCCGCGGCCGGCGGCTTCTCCGACAGCGGGCCGGTGGAGGTGTCGAGGATCCTCAACTGCAAGCAGCTGAAGGAGGCCCTGCGCCTCAGCGCCGGGGCGCGGCTGGCGGTAGCGGTGTCCCGCGAGGTGTTCAACACCGTCGTGGTCCGCGAGTACACGACGCTGCGCACCAGCGAGTTCCGTGAGATCCGGGTCCGGGAGAAGGAGTTCGACGACGCGGTCTGGATCAGGGTGCTGGGCGGTGACATCCACGCACTGGGCGACCTGGAGGGAGACACTCCGCCGCCCGAGGACCCCCCGGCGCCGCCCTCCGGCCCCGCGCCCTCCAACCCCACGCCGGCCGGCCCGACCGGTCAGCACTCGGTCCAGGTGTTCGAGGCCCCGGTGCACGGATCCGTCATCGGAATCGTGAACAACAACCGCCTATGAACGGCGAGAAGTCACACCCCGAGAACCCACAGCACGCGGTGGGACCCGATAACACACAAAACCCTCCGGGCTCACACGTCCCAGAGGAACGAAACCAGGAAGCGGTGCAGTCGGGTCTGGACCAACAATCGACGGACGCTATTCCTGGGACGCCTGAGACCGGTGAGGAGAAACCGCACCGGAAAACACCCGAACCTGAGAAGCCGGGAGTTCCCGAGCCGGAAAAGGGAAAGGCATCGCCACCCGCGAGCGGAAATGCACCCGACGGGGAAACAGCCCCGCCCGACGCGAGGGATCCGTCCCCCCGCGCGAACACGAAGCCCCCCACCGAGGCCAGCGATCAGGTGTCCGCCGTCCACACCACCTACACGACGGTCCACCAGAACCTGTACGGCCCCGTGGGTCCGGGCGGAGTCACGGGTGTCGCCGGGGCCGCCCCTCTCCCCCAGGGCGCGGCGACCGGCCCCGTGCGGAAGGAGGAGATCGACCTCCTGGTGCGGCGCTACGCGGAACCCGACGCGTTCGCCCAGGCCCTCGAAGCGCTGCGGGCCGACAAGGTGGTGACCCTGATCGGCGAACCCGGGACGGGCAAGCGGTCGGGAGCTGTCGCCCTGCTCAAGAAGGCGATGCGCGGCAAGGGCCGCATGATCGTGCTGTCCCCGGACATCACCCTGGAACAGCTGGCGGAGCGGGTCTTCGACACCGGCAACGGCTACGTCGTCCTCGACCGGGTCGACGACGGTGTCACCGGGGTCGAGCAGGCGGACTTCGCCTGGCGGCGCGTGCAGGAACGGGTCCACAAGTGCAAGGCCCACCTCGTCGTCACCACGCGCCCGCGCATGGAACGCACGCTCCCCACGGCGGTCCGCCATTTCTGCTGGGAGGCGCCCGCCACCGAGGAACTGCTGCGCCTGCGGCTCAGTCTGGGCGGCTGCTCCGACGACACGATCCACCAGGCGATCCAGCTGATCCGGCCCAACTGCCCCGTGAGCAAGGCGGTCGAGATCGCCGACAGCATCTGTGAGGGGGGCGAGCCGGAACAGGTCTGGAAGGAGTACGACACCAACACCTACGAGACCGTCCAGCGGTGGTTCAACGCCCCGGGCCGCACCATGCGGGAGATCCTCCAGGTGACCACCGTGGCCTTCGCCGCCGGCGGCGGCATCAGGGCCTGCGAGCAGTTGTTCTCCTTGCTCGACCACCATGTGAGCCGCGCCTACGCGGGCGGAACCAACACACAGGCCAGGAGCAACGCCCTCTCCCCCTCCCTCACCGCGCCCGCCGCCGTTCCCGCCACGGCGGGCAAGGACAAGAACGTCCCGGGGAAACGAACCGGCGGCGTGGAGGCGTCCCTGTTCGACCACCGGCGGGCCATGCTCGACATCGACCTGCTGACCACCAAGCGGATCCCGATGGGCTCCGTCACCCGCGAGGTCGTGGTCTTCGGTACGCCTTCCCACCGGCGCTGGGTCTTCACCGAGCTGTGCGCGCGCTTCGGAATGGAGTTCTGGGACGCGGTGCAGCAGTGGCTGACCACCGTACTGAGCGACCCGGACGCGCCCTGCCCACCCGGCACGATCTCCGGGGACGAGTTCGAGGTCTCGATGGCCGCCGGGCTCGCCATGCTGGCCGTCACCGACTTCGAGGAGGTCGTGCGCAACTACCTGGTGCCGTGGGCCACGGGCCAGGCCGGCCGGCGGGGCCAGGCCATGGCCGTCTACGTGCTGTGGGACATGTGCCACAGCGGCCTGGGCCTCGACACCGCCGCCCTCTCCATAGCCCGGGACTGGGCCAGGTCCGGTTCGGCGGAACTGCGCGGGACCGCGGCACTGGCGTTCAGCGGATGGCTCGGGGTGCGCTTCCCCTCCGACGCCGTGAAGTGGCTGTGGCACCTGATCGCGTCCGAGCACGGCCAGGGGATGGGGACGGCGGCACTGGCCAGGTTCTTCGCGCTGCTCGTCTACCACGACGAGGACCCCTCACGGGTCCTGGGGCTGCTGACCTACCGACTGGGCAAGCACGCCTCGACGGTCGGCCGGACCCCGTTGAAATCGGTGACCTTCGCGGTGGTGGTGACGATCCTCAGCATCCGGGACGCCTCCGGCAGACCGGTCGCCCTGCGCTACTTCGTCCTCCACCCCGACCGCGGTGACGCGCTCCTGGAACTGTGGGCCACCGCCTTCCGCTACCGGCCGATGCGCCAGATGGCGTTGCAGACCTTCGCCGAACACCTCACGGCGCTGCCGGTCCTCACCAAGGAGACCGTGAAGGCGGGCCGGGCCCTCGGCAAGGGCCTGCGCGCGCAGACGCACACCGAGACCGAGAGGAACGCGCTCCGCGCCGCCCTGGTGCGGCTGACCCGTGGCAAGGGCCCGGCGGAGGCGATCCGTGCCCTGCTCGACGAACTGTGAAAGGTGTACCGATGCGCGACGATTCGCACCCCTCCTACCCCGTCGTGTCGAGCCGGCCGCTCGAACCTCCGGTCGCCCGCGGGTGGCGCGCCATCGGCTCGCCCCGACGCGAGCCGTCGGACCTGCCCCGGCTCAGCACCCACCAGGTCGCCGTGTACCGGGTCGGTGAGATGTGGGTCGAGAATCACGGCAGCCTCGACCTCCGATCGGACACGGCGGTGTCGGCCACCTCGGTGACCGTCGTGGACAAGCAGAGGAACGTCCCGGTCGAGGCCATGGTGACGGTGCCCTCCGCCGACTCCTCCGACTTCGCGGTACGGGTCCGCTTCCGGTGCACGGTGGACGACAGCGTCGCCCTGGTGCGTGAGGGGCCGGCGGACGCGGTCTCGGCCCTCACCTCCTACCTGCACGCATGCCCCGGGCTGGTCGAGGAGTGCCTGGACCACGGCGTCGCCCAGGTCACCGAGGTGCGCAAGCGGCTGTCCGCCCGGGTCTCCGCCTTCTCCATCGCTCAGCCGCCCCGGCTGCCCGGGATGACGGCCGAGCTGGTGAGCGTGGACGTCCTCACGCCGTCCGAACTGCGCGACTTCCAGGCCAAGTTGGAGGAACTGGAGCGTCGCCGCAGGCAGGACGAGGTGGAGCAGGCGGTCGAACAGGACCGCAAGGTGCGGGAACGCGAGCACCAGCAGCAACTGGAGCTGATGACCAAGCAGCACCAGGAGGAGATCCAACGGCGCGAACAGGAGGTCGAGCTCCAACTCGCCGAACAGCGGGCCGCGTACGAGCGGGAGCAGGAGGAGCTGGACTCCGGTCAGACGGCGAAGCTGGGCTCGCGCTGGGCCCTGCTGCGGGCCTACCGCCGGAAGGAACTGACGGCCGAGCAGCTGGCGGAACGCCTCGGCGTGGCCGAACGGGAGGCCCGGGAGGCCGCGGAACGCCGGGACGAGACCGAACGGGCCCTGGTGGAGCGGCTGTCCACCCTGTGGCGTGAGGACCTGGTGCGCGACACCGAACGGGCCGACCGCCGCTGGGAGCTGAGGTGGCAGGAGAAGACCCGGATGCTCAACGCCAGGCGTGAGGAACTCCTGACCAAGAGCCAGGAGGAGCGCGAGGACCGGCTGCGTCGCGAACAGCATCAGCGCGAGGACACCCTGCGCAAGGAGCGCGACGAGCGGACGCGGGGCGATCGGCAGCAGGAGATGTACTACGAGCTGTACAAGCAGCTCATCCGCGAGGGCTACACCGACATGACTCCCGTGGACATTCGCGCGCTGCTGGACCGCATCATCGGCGCCAACCTCGAGCCAGGCGCCGAGGGCCCGGACAAGCAGCTGGAGTCCGTGCCGCCGCAGGGGGAGGCGCAGTCGTCGACCGCGGCGTCCGCGCCGGGCAGCGGCACCCGCGCGGACGGGACCGCGGAGGACCGCGAGGACGACGCCGCGTTCGGCGAGGACGACGAGAGCGACACCTTCGACATCGGCGACGTGGGCAGGGAAGAGCATGGGTACTGAACGACGCACACCCCGGGCCCGCGCGGAAGCCGGGAGCACCGACCGCGACGCCGCGCCCCCGCGTCGCGGACCGGGACGTCTGCTGCGGGGGCAGATCGGCGTGCACGAGCCGATCCTGGACCGGGTACCGGCCGAGCGCGTCCTCTACAGCCGCTACGGCGGGATCGTCCTCGCGACGTCCCTGATCGGCGGGGTGTCGGTGTGTCTGGCCCTCGACTCCCTGCTCGGCGGGGCGCCGGTCTGGGCGCTGCTGGTGACCGGGACGATCTGGACCGTGTTCGTCTTCCTCGTCGACAGCTGGCTGGTCTCCGGCACGCACGGCAAGGTCACCGGCAACAGGCGCCGTGCCCTGCTGCCCCGCTTCCTGCTGTCGCTCCTGCTGGGGCTGGCCCTGGCCGAGCCGCTGCTGTTCCAGGTGTTCGCCCCGGAGATGGACAAGTACCTGGCCGAGGACCGGGAGGAGACCGCGCAGGTCTACTACCGGAACCTGCTGCGCTGCAATCCCGCCGACGGCACCTCCACCGAGAACCGACCGGACTGCGCGAAGGCCCAGTTGGGGGTTCACGGCTCACCCGCGACGCTGCGGACCCAGATCTCGGCGGTCGAGGAGCAGCTGGCGAAGCTGAGCGGGCACATCAACGCGGTCGACAAGCAGCAGGCGAAGCTGGAAGCCACGTCCAACGAGCTGTGCAGCCGGAAGAACTACATCTACGTCAACGGCGGCCGGGACATCACCCAGCAGTGCCGGATCGCCCGCGAGGACGCCCGGATCTATCGGGACGGCAACAACGTCGACGAGGACCGGACGACCGCCACGAGCCTGCGGTCCCGGATCGACACGCTGACGAGCGGGGTGAAACCGGCCACGGAGGAGTACCGGGCCAAGGTCCTGGACGCGGCGCAGGCCAAACGCGAGGCCAAGGAACGGGAACTGCGCGCGACCGGCCTGCTCGACCGGGCGGAGGCCCTGTGGGCGGTCATGACCAGCGCCTTCTACCCGTGCTTCCTCGGCGTCGTGCTGCACCTGCTGCTGCTCGTGCTGGACTCTCTGCCGGTCCTGGCGAAGCTGATGGGCGGCGTCACCCGGTACGACCGTCTGCTGCACCGCCATCTGGAGAGCGTGGAGCGCATGTACGAGGTGGAGCGACGCGCGGTCGAGGACCGGCACCGTGAGGATCTGGAGCACCAGCTGGCCGTCGAGCGAGCGCGCAACGCCGAGGACCGGGAGGCGGTCGAACACGAACTCGCCCGGGCCCGGGCCCGCCGTGAGTCCGAGCGCCGCGCCCTGATCGACAACCTGACCGCACAACTGGCCGGTGAGGACATCACCATGGCCCCGACGATCCCCGCCCCTGGTTTCGCCGGACGGGGACGCGGCTGAGCCGAGGTCTACCACCTGGGCCGAAGAGCCGTATCCGCTGTGGCTGCTGCGGCTGCCGTGTCCGCTGCGGCAGCTGCGGCAGCTGCGGCAGCTGCGACTGCGGCGACTGCGGCGACTGCGGCGACTGCGGCGACTGCGGCGGCGGCGTACGGCGGCACGCTGAAGGCCCCGGCACACCGCCGGGGCCCTTCAGTCGAGGTACGGCTCAGATGGTCGCCGTGTCGATCACGAACCGGTAGCGCACGTCACTCGCCACGACCCGCTCGTACGCCTCGTTGATCTCGGACGCGGCGATCAGCTCGATCTCGGCGCCGATGCCGTGCTCGGCGCAGAAGTCCAGCATCTCCTGGGTCTCCGGGATGCCGCCGATCATCGAACCGGCGAGGGTCTTGCTGCCGCCGATGAGGGAGAACAGGTTGAGGGCGACGGGCTCCTCCGGGGCGCCCACGTTCACGAGGGCACCGTGCGCCTTGAGCAGGCCCAGGTACGCGCCGAAGTCCAGCGGCGCCGAGACCGTGGAGACGATGAGGTCGAAGGAGCCGGCCAGCTCCTTGAAGGTGTTCTCGTCGCTGGTGGCGTAGTAGTGGTCGGCGCCCAGCTTCAGGCCGTCGTCCTTCTTACGCAGGGACTGCGAGAGGACGGTCACCTCGGCGCCCAGCGCGTGCGCGATCTTGACGCCCATGTGGCCGAGGCCGCCCAGGCCGATCACGGCGACCTTCTTGCCGGGACCCGCGCCCCACCGCTTGAGCGGGGAGTACGTAGTGATGCCGGCGCACAGGAGCGGGGCGGCCTCGTCGAGGGCCAGGCCCTCGGGAATGCGGACGACGAAGTTCTCGTCGACGACGACCTTCTCGGAGTAGCCGCCGTAGGTGGGCTCGCCGTCACGGCCGATGGCGTTGTACGTCTGGATGTTGCCCTTGAGGCAGTGCTGCTCCAGACCGGCCTTGCAGTTCTCGCACTCACGGCAGGAGTCGACCATGCAGCCGACGCCCACGCGGTCGCCGACCTTGTACTTGGTGACGCCGGGACCGACCTCGGACACGATGCCCGCGATCTCGTGGCCCGGGACCATCGGGAAGATCGCCTCACCCCAGCCCTCCCGGGCCTGGTGGATGTCGGAGTGACATATACCGGCGAACTTGATGTCGATCAGTACATCGAACTCGCGGACCGCGCGGCGCTCGATGGTGGTGCGCTCCAGCGGAGCCTTGGCGGCTGGGGCGGCGTACGCAGCAACAGTGGTCATGCCGGGGTTTCTCCTTGCGAGGGTTCCGTGCCCGGCTGCCTTTCGGCCGGGCACGACATCCAGCGTGCCCGATCGCGCGCCGTCCACCCAGGCCTCCGTTTTGCGTACGTCCACCGGTCCTACTACTGAGGGGGTCAGGCTGGTGTGCGTACGACCGGGAATACTTGAGGCATGGACAAACACCCCGACCCCGCTGCGGAGCCCGTGGGCGGGACGCCCGGCGGGGCGCTGGACCGTCGTGCCGAGCTCAGCGAGTTCCTGCGTACCCGGCGGGCCCGGCTGAAGCCGCAGGACGTGGGGCTGCCGGACTTCGGGCGCCACCGGCGGGTGCCGGGGCTGCGCCGGGAGGAGCTGGCGCAGCTGGCCGGCGTGTCCGTGGCGTACTACACACGCCTGGAGCAGGGCAACGGACGAAACGTTTCGGCGGAGGTCCTCGACGCCATCGCCCGCGCACTGCGGCTCACCGACGCCGAGCACGCGCACCTCACGCATCTGGCGAAGCCGAAGCAGTACAAGAAGAAGCCGGCCGCCCGTACCCAGCAGGTCCGGGCCGCCCTGCGGACGCTGCTGGACTCGATGGACGGCGTTCCGGCGTACATCGTGGGACGGCACTCGGACATCCTGGTCTGGAACCGGATGGCCGCGGCCGTGTTCGGCGACTGGGCGGAGCTGCCGCCGCAGGAGCGGAACTGGGCGCGGCTGGTGTTCCTGCGACCCGAGTACCGCGATCTGTACGAGGACTGGGAGCAGAAGGCGATCGACATCGTCTGCGCGCTGCGCATGGACGCCGGCCGTCATCCGGATGATCCCCGGCTGTCCGCGCTGGTGGGCGAGCTCTCCGTGAAGAGCGAGGAGTTCCGGCGGCTGTGGGCCACCCACGACGTCAAGGAGAAGAGCCACGGCGTCAAGCGACTGCGGCATCCGCTCGTCGGGAGCCTCGATCTCAACTTCGAGACGTTCCGCCTGACCGACGACCAGGAACAGGGTCTGGTGACGTACCACGCCGAGCCGGGCTCCCCGTCGGCGGAGGCGCTACGGCTCCTCGCGAGCTGGGGCACGGACGCGACACGCGCCGGGACGGGGTCGTCGGCACCGTCGGCCTGAAGGCGCGGCGCCCCCTGTCACCGGGCGCCGCGACCGGCCCGGCCCGGCCGGCCCCAGCGGTCCGCGTCACCCCTGGTACGGCGGTGCCGCCCCCCACGTCCACTTCGGTACCGGCTGTTCGGCCGGCGGCTTGGCGTCCGGGCCGGAGAAGTGCACCGCGAGGCGGGTTCCCCACTCCACGTAGGCCAGGAAGGCGGAGCGGAACTCGGCGTCGGTCGGCAGGCCCGCCTCGTCCGCCGCGTCCTGGATCAGGTTCACCCAGCGCCGCCGCTGGGCCTCGGTGATGCCCCGGCCCATGTGTTTGGCGACCATGTGGCCGTGGCCGCCCTGCGTCTCGGAGTAGCCGGGCGGGCCGCCGAAGACCTCGGCGAGCCACAGGGCCACGTGCTGGGCGTGCTCGGGGGCGAGGTCCTCGAACATCGGCGCGAGGAGTTCGTCCTGCAGGACCTTTTCGTAGAAGACCGTGGTCAGGCGGGCGAAGGCGTCCGGACCGCCCGCCCAGGCGTAGAGGGTGGGGACCGCGGAGCCGGTGCCGCGGACCGTGGTGGGGGTGTAGTGGCGCATCTCCTGGATGTTCGGGATGTACGGGCGGATCTCGGCGAGGAAGTCGGCAAACAGTTCGGACTCGCGGAAACCCTTGAGGTGGTCCTCGGTGGAGGTCCAGGTGATGCGCAGCACGAAGTGCTCGAAGTCCTCCTCGCAGCGCGCCAGTTCGTAGTCGACGCATTGGGGCGCCGCCGCCAGCTGGGCCGCGGCGCGGGTGTAGGCGGACAGGAACTCCGCCGACTGCTCTTCGGGGATGCGGTACCGGATGTACTCGACCGTCTGAGTCGTCATGCGCACACAGAAACACGAAAGCCTGCCGGACGCTTCCCCTCCGGCGACACTGCAGCGGCGGCGCGTCAGCCGCATGACCGGGGTTCGTGGCCAGCAGTTCGCTATGTCGTCCGGATAACCGCTCGCCTCAGCGTGCCGACTTGACATGTAGACCACTCACCATCGAGGCCCCCAGTAACGAGTTGCGAGCCCACGGCGCTGGATTACAAGAGAGGGAGCAGTCGAGAAACTTCCACCAGAGCACGCGCTTTCTCCGCGCGAGCCGGGGCATCACAAATGGAGCCGCGAATTCCTGGGCCGAAAATCGGCCACGCCAAATACGCGCACACCCTCCGGCGTCAATGACTCACACCCCGTAAAACCAAAGGGTTTTGGCCCGGAAGTCAGCTCCGCAGTCTTGAGGTGTTTCGGTCAAGCTTCATGATCTCCTTGCCCGTGATCAGCCTGCCCCGTAACTTTCTCGCGAACCCGGCGCCGGCCGGGATGCGGACACCACTCCATCGCACGCGGTTTCCAGGCCATCAATGTGCGCTGAAGGGTGCCCGCACCGTCTTACCCGAAAGGTCATGTTAATGACTCGCAAGCAGATCCGCATAGGTGTGGCCACCGCTCTCGTGGCTGTGACGGTTGGCATGGCCGCTCCCAGCGCCATGGCGGTAGAAGGCCAGACCACGGCCGCCCGCTCCGTCTCAGCAAGCCTTGTCGCCTCCGCAGCCGAACCCACCAACCACGCCGAGTTCGTCAGCTACCTCAACTCCGCGGAGGGACAGGCCCTCCTGGCCGAAGCCGAGCTGACCAGCGCCGAGCGCGGTGCGCTCTACTCCAGCGACACGACCACCGAAGCCGTGGTCCAGAGCAGACTCTCCGGCATCATCAAAGTCCTCAAGAGGGTCAGGGGTTGGGCCGCGGCCGCCAGGGCCAGCTACAACAAGTTCAAGGACTGGTACGGCGACAAGGTGCCCGCCGCGATCCGCTGGGTCATCCGCTGGGCCTACGACCTTTACACGATCTACACGATCCTGAAGGCTGCCGCGTCGTAATCGGGACCCGAGGTGGTGGCCGCCCAATACTCGACCGCCGGGCGGCCACCACCCGTACATCTCTGGGGAAACTCATGTTCACGATGCGCCATGAAGGTAAGGACACCAGCACCTACGTCGGCACGCTCGACTGGCTTGTGGCCGGCGTTCTCTTCGCCATCCCGCTCTTCCTCGACCATGCCTTCGGAGCCAGGGGTTGGGCCGCGTTCGTCGGCTGGCCCATCTGGACCCTGGCTCTCGGTCTTCTGTTTTTCCACTGGTCGACCGCGCTGCGCTCGTTACGCGGCGGAGAGGTCGAGGTGTGGGGCTGGTGGGCCGCTGCCCTGACCCATGTCATCGCCGCATGGCACGTCATCGCCGTCATTAAGGGTGTGCAATGAAACTGACCATCGCAGCAGCAGTCGCCACAGCCGCCTGCCTGGCAGCAGGGGCTCTGGTCGCCTCGACCGCCCCTGCGTCTGCCCAAGCCGGCACCCCCTGCTTCAAGATGCCCAACCCGCAGCCGGTCTACGGCAAGTGGTACCGGTGCACCGACCCCGCTAATAGCACAACACGTTACTTCGGCACGCTCAGCGCCACGAATAGGCCGGTGGTCTTCTTCTTCCCCGGGGGGGTGCGCGTCACCGTATGCTTGGACACAGAGTTCGACACCGGCTACCAGACAGGTACCTCCTACGGCTACAGGCCGGGACCCGACAGCCTCTGTAGGTAGCTGGCTTCCATCGCCGCAGAACAGTGAGTGGCATGCCGGGAATTACTGTCCGGCATGCCACTCAGTTGCGAACTACTTGTTCGTAGTACGCGTTGTAGATCGAGATCGTCGACTTGTTGCCCTTCTTGTCGGCGATCTTGGCGTGGAAGCAGATGGCCTTCCCCTTCGCCGGGTTCTTCACGGTGATCTTGCCGCCCGTGACCGTGACCTTCTTCCAGGTCTGGCCGTAGTCGTACGACACGTACACCGGGAGCGACTTGAGGTTGCTGCCCTTGGCCGCGCCCTCGATCACCGGGATCTTGACCGTCTTGCCGGCCTCGACCTTGCTGTCCAGGCCGGTGGTTGCCGCGAAGCGGGCCGTGGACACTGGGCAGCTTCGCCCTGTTCGTGGTCTTCTTCGAGCGGAGCATGAAGCTCGTGTCGATGCGGGTGGAGGCGTCCGGGCCGCCCGCCCAGGCGTAGAGGGTGGGGACCGCGGAGCCGGTGCCGAGGACCGTGGTGGGGGTGTAGTGGCGCATCTCCTGGATGTTCGGGATGTACGGGCGGATCTCGGCGAGGAAGTCGGGAAACAGTTCGGACTCGCGGAAGCCTTCGAGGTGGTCCTCGGTGGAGGTCCAGGTGATGCGCAGGACGAAGTGCTCGAAGTCCTCCTCGCAACGTGCCAGTTCGTAGTCGACGCACTGGGGCGCCGCCGCCAGCAGGGCCGCGGCTCAGGTGTAGGCGGACAGTAACTCCGCCGACTGCTCTTCGGGGATGCGGTACCGGATGTACTCGACCGTCTGAGTCGTCATGCGCCCACAGAAACACGAGAGGCCCGCCGGGGGCTGCAACCCCGGCGGGCCTTTCGCTCAGCGCTCAACGAGCCCGCGAGCTACTCCGTAGTACGAGAGTACGAGATCTACTTCCCGTAGTACGCGTTGTAGATCGAGATCGTCGCCTTGTTGCCCTTCTTGTCGGCGATCTTGGCGTGGAAGGAGATGGCCTTCCCCTTCGCCGGGTTCTTCGCGGTGATCTTGCCGTGCTTGACCTCGAGCTTCTTCCAGGTCTGGCCGTAGTCGTACGACACGTACACCGCCAGGGACTTGAGGTTGGAGCCCTTGGCCGCGCCCTCGACGGTGACCGGGATCGTCATCGTCTGGCCGGCCTTGACCCTGCTGTCCAGACCCGTCTTGGCGTTGAAGCGTGCGGTGGAGGCCGCCAGCTTGGTGATGTCGTTGCCGGACGGCTTCTTCGAGCGGAAGGTCCAGCTCGCGTCGATCCGGGTGGAGGCGGCGGCGACCTTGACGCTCCGCTTGACCGAGGAGGTCAGTTTGTACTCGGCGTCACCGGCCGGGACGGTGAAGCCCGAGCCGGTCAGCGGGTCGTCGTTGGTGCCGATCTTGGTGCCGTTGCGGTACAGGGAGGTGGCCGCTGAGGTGAAGACCGACGCGCCGTCGTGCCCGGCCCCGTCGGCGAACAGCGACAGCGCGCCGTAGATGGTGTTGCCCTCGCGGTAGAGACCGTTGTCCGCCCTCAGCGTCGGACCGAAGACCGCCGTGTTGAAGGTCTTGGTGTACTTCTGGCCCTTCTTGAAGGTCTGCGGGTCGCCCAGCGAGTAGTACGCGTCGGTGATCGGGAAGCCGTCCGCGTCCTTGCCCGCGTACTGCTCGAAGTCGAAGCCCCACTTGATCTTGTCGGCGGTCGAGACGTACACGGTGCGCGACCCCGGCAGCTTCTGCTCCACCGGCTCACCGATGACCATGTCATCG
Organism: Streptomyces sp. NPDC006332; assembly: GCF_040612855.1. NCBI lineage: Bacteria > Bacillati > Actinomycetota > Actinomycetes > Kitasatosporales > Streptomycetaceae > Streptomyces > Streptomyces sp. NPDC006332. Next base: position 26,701 of record NZ_JBEXRA010000023.1, on the reverse strand, counting down.
GGGAAGAGCCCCCAGGGGGTGACCGCGCCGGTCTTGCCGGAGGCGGCGGCGCCCAGGTTGTTCTTCACCGTGGCGAGTTCGCTCGCCTTGAAGTGACGGACCTTGTCGCCCTGGATCTTCTTGACCTTGGCGGTGGTGGCCACGTCGTACTCGGCGTTCGCGCCCTTGGTCCACTGGCCGTTCCAGGTCTGGGTGAGACCGGTGGCGACCTCGGGGCCCAGGTGGGCCATCCGCACATCGGCGAAGGACGGGGCGGGGCCGAAGCTGAAGCCGACGTCTGCGGGCTCATAGAAGTAGCCGCTCATCGCGCTGATCTGCTTGGCCTGCGCGTCCGGCACCGTGATGTCGGCCGACTTGGTCTTGCGAGCGTCGACCGTCACAGTGACGTTCTTGGTGACGCTCAGCTTCGGCTGGATCAGCCAGTCGATGCCGCCCTTGAAGTCCACGAAGTCCTTCGCGATCCCCGCGTCCATCAGGTAGGTGCCCTTGGGCAGCCGCAGGGTGGTGGTGCCGGAGGCGGCCACCGGGACCTGGAAGCTGCGGCCGTTGGCGAGGCCCGAGTAGGCGAAGAACGCGGTGTTGTAGCCGTCCGTCGCCTTCCCGTCCCGGCCGATGTGCTTGACCTTGACGTCGTACGACTCCGCCTCACGGTTGACCGCCGCGGCCGTACGGATGCTCTGCCCGTCGCCGGTCGCCGTCACGTACGCGGAGTACGCGCCGTCGGTCGTGCCGCCCAGCTTGGTGTTGACGGTGACGTTCACGGACGCCGTGCCGCCCGCCGGGACGGTCACCTTGGTCGCGCCGAGCTTGAAGAAGCCCGCCGGAGCCGCCTGGCCCTTGGGGTTGGTGGCGGTGATGCCGAGGGTGAGCGTGACGTCCTTGGTGCCGAGGTTGCGGTACGTCAGCGGCTTGGTGTCCGGCTTGTCGTCGGTGTGCGGCCACTGCTGCGTGGCGAAGCCCACCGACACCGGGTCGGCGATCACGGTCTGCTTGATGGCCTTGTCGACCTGGATCCGGCCCGAACCCTGCTGGAAGGGGGTGTACTTGCCGCCCTTGGTGGACGCGGTCAGCGCGCCCTTCAGTTCGGCGTACTTCCAGTCCGGGTGCTGCTGCTTGAGGATCGCGGCGGCGCCCGCGACATGCGGGGTCGCCATCGACGTACCGGAGATGGTCAGGTAGCCGGCCGGCTTCTCGCCGACCTCCTGCTCGATCACGCTGCCCTTGGCGGACGCGGCCGCGATGTCCACGCCAGGCGCGGTGACGTCCGGCTTGATCGCGCCGTCGCCGACCCGCGGGCCGGTCGAGGAGAACTCGGCGAGCTTGTCCTTGTCGTCGACGGCGCCGACGGTGAGCGCGGCGTCCGCGCTGCCCGGCGAACCGACCGATTCGGGGCCGGAGTTACCCGCGGCGATCGCGAAGAGGATCCCCTTCTCGGCGGAGAGCTTGTTGACCTCCGCCTCCAGCGGGTCGATCTCCGGCGTGTCCCCGCCGCCGAGGCTGAGGTTGACGACGTCGGCGCCCTGCGCGGCCGCCCACTCCATGCCGGCGAGGATGCCGGAGTCGTCGCCGGAGCCGGAGTCGTCGAGGACCTTGCCGCTGAGGATCCGCGCGCCGGGCGCGACGCCCTTGTACTTGCCGCCGGACTTGGCTCCGGTGCCCGCCGCGATGGACGCGACATGGGTGCCGTGGCCGAAGTGGTCCTTGGCGTCGGCGGCCGTGGAGAAGTTCTTGGACTCGATCACCTGGTTCTTCAGGTCCGGGTGGGTCGCGTCGACACCCGTGTCCAGGACGGCGATCTTGACGCCCTTGCCGTCGTACCCGGCCGCCCACGCCTTGGGGGCGCCGATCTGCGGCACGGACTTGTCGAGGCTGGCCTTACGGACGCCGTCGAGCCAGACGTGCGCGACACCGGAGGCCGTCTTGTCGCCGTTGGTGACCGCGTCCCACAGTTCGGGCGTGTCCTGGTGCGGCGTCTGCACGGCGTCCGCGTTCAGGGACTTCAGGGTCCGGCGCAGGGTGCCCGCGTCCCGCACCTCGGCCTTGGCGTCGGCCGCGGCTCCCCGGTAGCCGACGATGACCTTCAGGCCGTTCTTCTGGGAGGCGCGGGTCGTCGACTTGTTGAGCTCGGTGATGTCGAAGAGCCGCTGGTCGAGCTTGCCGGTCGCGATCAGCCGGGCCGCGTCGGCCGGTATCACGAGCGTGTGCCCGAAGGCCTTGCGGATCTGGACGGGTATGTGGCCGCGCCCCTTCGCCCGCTCCAGGCCGACCACGCGGCCCTTGGAGTCGACGGAGACACGGTCACCCGTGATGAGAGTGATGCGGTGGTGGGACGAGAGCGAGGCAGCGCCGGTCGCGCGCTGCTCGGGCTCCGCCGACGCCGGGCTGGTCATGCCCGCGGCGAGAGCGACGGCCGCAGCCGTGGCGACCGTGGCCGCGCACGCTCTTTTCACTTGTCTGTGCAAGATTCCCCCTTGCAGAAGATCCGGATGAATTCCCCGATTCATCCGGGCGGGGGAAATCTCGCACCCATGTGCGTACGCCCCCCGGAACACGCAGTATGCCGGGGGGCGTTCAGAGGGCTCAATACACAGGTGGCCGACAGGAACGCTCTGTTACACGATCGTCGGGAAAGCGAACGTCCTCGGCCACACAGAACGAGCCTGCCCGAACTCCCGCACAAGGAGAGGCGTTCAGGGGGCCGCGTTCTTCTTCACCTGGTTCTTGCGAGGAGACCCCGGTGTTCACGCCGGGGAGGAATCGCAGCCGGGTGTCGCGACGCGAAGCGTCGCCGTATCCAGTTCAGGGCGCGGAGCACCCGTACCGCTGCCTGTATCGCCGAAGTGATCCGAACGTGTGTCCCTACGATCGCTGGTCGGGGTGGTGGCTGTGGGATCAGGGTGCATGTGTGCGGAGGTCGTTCATATGGTCCTTCGCAAGGGTTCGGGACGGCACCGTATCTGGGCCAGGACACTTTGAGGGGGCGAGATGGCACGCGTGGAGGTGGCTGCGGAGGTCGGGCATGCCCGGTACACGTACCGGCTACGCGTGTCATCCACTGCTCGCACCGCCCTGGAGGCGGAGTGGGACCGGTGCCGCTGGCTGTGGAACGAATGTGTCGCCAAGTCCAGGGCCGCGCATCTGCACAACAAGGCGACTGGTCAGAAGGCCACGTGTGGTCCGGCGCAGCTCGACAGGATGCTGACCGAGGCCCGCGCCCGGACGCCGTGGCTGCGTGAGGGTTCGTCGGTTGTCCAGCAGCAGGTCATCCGTGACTTCGGCCGCTCCCGTGCCAAGGCGCACAAGGACATCCGCGAGCGCCTGCCCATGGCGCGCCGGGCCGGGATGCCCACGTACAAGAAGAAGCGCGAGGCACTGCCGACCCTCAACTACACCCGGCGCGGGTTCCGGTTGAAGGACGGCCGGCTGCACCTGGCCGGGGGCCTCGTCCTGACCGTGGTGTGGTCGCGGGAACTGCCGTCCGAGCCGTCCTCGGTGCGCGTGTACCAGGACAGCCTCGGGCACTGGTACGCCTCGCTCGTCGTGCCCGCCCAAGTCCAGCTCCTGCCGGGGACCGGTCGGGCACTGGGTGTCGACTGGGGCGTGAAGGAGACTGCGACCACCACGTCCGACGCGCACGATCTGCCGTACGTCGGGCATGGCAGGAAGGCCCAGGGGAAGCTGGGTCGGTATGACCGGATGATGGCCTGCCGCAGGCCGAAGAAGGGACAACCGGCGTCGAAGGGCTACCGCGAGGCGAAGAAGCTGCGGGCGAAGGCGTACAAGAAGGTTGCCAGGCAGCGTGAGGACACCGGCCGTAAGTGGGCCAAGAAGGTGGTCCGCGACCACGACGCCGTCGCTGTGGAGGATTTCCGTCCGAAGTTCCTTACCAGGTCCACCATGGCCCGCAAGGCCGCTGACGCCGCCATCGGCGCCACCAAAGCTGCCCTGATCGAGATGGGCCGCAAGCACGGGCGGGACATCCGCCTCGTACACCCCGCGCACACCACGATGGACTGCGCGCACTGCGATGCGAGAGCCAAGCATCGCCTGCCGCTGGGTGAGCGCACCTACACCTGCACTGCATGTGGAGCCGTGTCCCCGCGGGACAAGAACTCCGCACGCGTCATGCTCAACCGGGCTGGTCTCAACCCGGCTGGTGCCGATGGCGGAAGACCTCCTGGAGCGCCGCTCCAAGAGGCAGCCTGAGCCAGGAATCACCTCCCTTCAGGGAGAGGAGGATTCAACGTGATGCGTCCCTTGCGGATCGTGGCCACCCGGGGGGCCTTCCTGGCGATCGCGGAGTCATGGGTGACCATGACGAAGGTCAGCCCGAGCTCCTTCCACATGCGTTCCAGTACGTCCATGATCTCGTCGCGCATCGACTCGTCGAGGTTGCCCGTGGGTTCGTCGGCGAGCAGCACCTTCGGCTGCTTGACCAGCGCGCGGGCGATGGCGACCCGCTGCTGCTGGCCGCCGGACATCTCGCCGGGCAGATGCCCGAGCCGTTCGCCGAGCCCGACCGACCGGAGCGCCTCGGCGGCCTTCTCGCGCCGCTCCTTCGCCTTCACCCCCAGGGGTACGAGGGCGGTCTCGACGTTCTCCTGCGCGGTGAGCGTCGGGATCAGGTTGAAGCTCTGGAAGACGAAGCCGATGTTCTCGCTGCGGACCTTGGTCAGGCGGGTCTCGGAGAGCCTGGCCATGTCGGTGCCGTCGAGGACGACTTCGCCGGAGGTCGGCCGGTCCAGACCGCCGAGCATCTGCAGGAGGGTGGACTTGCCGCCGCCGGTGGGCCCCTGGATGACGAGGCGGTCGCCGTCCGCGATGGTGAGGTCGACTCCGTCGAGGGCGTCGACGGTCTCCTTGCCCCGGGTGTAGCGCTTGGTGACGCTTCTGAGTTCGTACATGGTGGCTCCTGGGAGGGTTCGAGGTGGTGCGCTTCGTCTTTGGCTGCCGGTGAGTGGGGGCTGGTCGCTCCCCCACTCTCGGCTTCGCTCGAGCCGGGGGACCCCCATCGCGGCGGAGCCGCATATCGATACGGCCCAGCGCCCCTCAAGTCGGCAGGCGCTCCGGAGGTGGCCGGGCCTCGGCTACTCCACGCGTCGCAGGGCGTCCGCCGGGCGCAGCCGGGACGCGCGCCAGCCGCCGAACGCGCCCGCGATCAGGCCGCCCGCGACCGCCAGGGCCACCGCGATCGCCACCGTGGTGGCGTTCACCGGTGCGGTCAGGGCCACGTCGAGGGTCTTCTCCGCCGCCCGCCGGCCGGGACCACCGAAGGCGCCGCCTCCGAAGCCGCCCCCGCCCGTGCCGCCCCCGCCGCCCCCGCCCAACTGCGCCTGCAGCGTGGGGCTGATGGCCGTCACCACATACGCGCCCGCCAGGCCCAGCGCGATACCCAGCGCACCGCCCAGCAGCCCGTTGACCATCGCCTCACCGACGACCTGCCGGGTCACCCGGCCGGACTTCCAGCCCAGCGCCTTCAACGTGCCGAACTCCCGCACCCGGCGCGACACCGCCGAGGAGGTCAGCAGCCCGGCCACCAGGAACGCGGCGATCAGCACGGCGATGGAGAGCCACTTGCCCACGCTCGTCGCCAGCGAGGACGCCGTGGACAGCGAGCCGGACACGGTGTCCGCGAGATCCGCCGAGGTCGTCACGGTCGTACCGGAGATGTTCTTCTGGATCTCGGACTTGACGCTGTCGATCCGCTGCGAGTCGGTCGCCTGCACATAGATGGTGGTGACCTTGTTCTTCGAGTCGCTGAGCGTCTGCGCCTGCTGGAGCGGGAGGTAGACGTTCGCGGCGGAGTCCCCGCTGTCGGCGGTGGCGATGCCGATGACCTTGTACTTGACGCCCTTGACGGTGAGCGTGCCACCGACCTTGAGCTTCTTCTCCTTGGCGTAGGCCGAGTCGAGGACGGCGACCTTGGCGTTCGTCTCGCCCGCCGTGAACGTACGCCCGCTGGTGATCTTGGACGAGGTCAGCGGGCCCAGCGCCGGCTTGGTGACGTCGGTGCCGTAGACGGAGTAGCTGTTGACGTCGAAGTCGGCGCCGCCGCCCCGCACCTCGCCCTGCGGCACACCGCCGCCGGCACCCGGCGTCCCGCCCTGCCGTTCGCCGCCCTCGCCGTTCTGCTGGAACTGGCCGCGGGTGAACTGGCCGCTGACCTTGACGACCTGGAGGCTCAGGCCGCCGACCGCGTCCGAGACGCCGCTCTGCCGGCCGACCTTGGTGACGGTGGCCGTCGACAGGGTCTGGAAGCCCTGCACCAGCACGCGGTCGGTGCTCTGCTCGGCACCGGAGTCGTCGTTCTGCGCGTCGAACCGGAAGCGCGGCCGGTCGGAGGCGCTCGCCTGCGGCTGGGCGGCCTTGGTGACCGTCATGTCCGTGCCCAGCCCGTACAGCGACTGGAGGACCTTGTCCTGCGCCTTCCCCATGCCGGACGACACGGAGTTGACGACGATGACCAGCGCGATACCCAGCGCGAGTCCGGAGGCGACGACGAGGGCCGCTTTTCTGCGGCGGCGCAGCTCGCGCCTCAGGTAGGTGAAGAACATGGCCGCAAGTTAGGTACAGCGCGTGATGACTGGATAAGGCGGCGATAAGAGAAGGATGAGAAGGCGTGGGGCGGCCCCGGAAACACCGATGCCGCCCCTGGGGGCGGCATCGGAAAAGCTGTGGACTCCGGGTCGGTCAGACCGCCGAACCGGCCTTCCAGTCGGCCCAGCTCATGTTCCAGCCGTTGAGGCCGTTGTCCGGGGCGACGGTCTTGTCGCCGGTGTTCTGGACGACCACGACGTCACCGAGGATCGAGTTGTTGTACATCCAGGCGGCGGGCGTGTTCGGGTCGTTGGCACCCTTGGTGTCCGACAGACCCACACAACCGTGGCTGGTGTTGACGCTGCCGAAGATGGACTTGGCGCCCCAGTAGTTGCCGTGCAGGAAGGTGCCGGAGCTGGTCAGCCGGATGGCGTGCGGCACGTCCTTGATGTCGTACTCGCCCTTGCCGTCGTCGTCGGTGAAGCCCACGGTCGCGCCGTTCATGCGCGTCTCCTTGAACTTCTCGGACATCACCATGATGCCTTCGTACGTCTTGTTGTCCGGCGAACCGGCCGAGATCGGGATGGTCTTGATGGTCTCGCCGTTGTGCGTGATCTTCATCTGCTTGGACTTGGCGTCGACGTACGAGACCTGGTTGCGGCCGATCTTGAAGGTGACCGTCTTCTGCTGGACGCCGTAGACACCGGAGGCACCCTCGACGCCGTCGAGCGCGAGCTTCAGCGTGACGGTGGAGTTCTCCTTCCAGTACTCGTCGGGCCGGCAGTCCATGCGCTGGGTGTTGAACCAGTGGCAGACGACTTCCTGGCCGCTGGTGGTGGAGACGGTGATGCCCTTCTGGACGGCCGCCTTGTTGGTGATCGCCTTGTCGAAGTTGATCGACACGGGCATACCGACGCCGACGGTGGAGCCGTCGTCCGGGGTGAAGGTGCCGATGAAGCTGTTCTTCGGGGACACCGTGGTGAAGGAGGCGTTCTCGTGGGCGACCCGCCCGTCGGAGTCCTTCGCCTCCGCCGTCAGCTTGTAGGTGGTGGACCGCTCCAGCTGGACGCTGGGCTTCCAGCTCGTCTTGTCCGCAGATATCTGGCCACTGACCTCGGTGCCCTCGGAGGTCGTCATCGCCACGTCGGTGAGCGTGCCCTTGCTCACCTTGACGGCCGCGGAGTTGTTGATGGACGCGTTGTCCGAGCCGTCCTTGGGCGTGATGGTGATCTGGGCCTCGGAGGTCTTCTTGGCCGCCGCCTCGTCGACCTTGGACTGCGAACTGTCGCTGCCGCCGTCGCTCCCCGAGGCGTCGTCGCCGCCACTGGAACACGCCGAGAGCACGAGCACTCCGCCGAGCAGCGCGGAGGCCACCGTCAGGCCCCTGCGCCGCTTGCTGACCGTCATCACACGCTTCTCCATCGCTGCCGAATCCCCTGAACCCCGAGAGTCCCCGTCAATCAAACTTCAACGCTACGACCGGTTCGTCCCGTTCCACATTCCTCGCAGGTGTGGGGCACGCCACGTCTGCCGTGACAGCTGGTGCGGGTGTCGGTCCGTGCGCCCCGTGAGACGAGAAAACCCCGGACGGCGGTTGCCGCCCGGAGCCATATTTCCCCAAGCGCGCTCAGGCTGTCGCCTCCGCGTCCTCGTCGCCATCATCCTCGTCGAGGTCCCAGTCCGGCGAATCGGGGTCGTAGTCGATCTCCTCGCTGGACCAGGAGGCCTGCGCGAGTTCCACCCCCGGCACCTCCTTGACCAGGTCGAACGGGTCCACGAGATAGGCGAGGGCCTCCGCGGTGTCCTCCGTCACAGCGCTTTCGGCGTGCGCCCGCTCCTCGGCCGGCATGTCGGGGTCGGCCGAGATCCGCCCCAGCGCGGCCCCGGTGACCGCGCCGGCGTCACCGACTTCGAGGACAAGTTCCACCTGAAGGCGTACAAACCGTGATGTCTCTGCAGTGCTCATGCCCGGAGAGTACGACTCAATCCTCCCGTGACTTTCCTGTGACCCGCGACTTTCACTAACATCGCTCCACACGGCCAATTCGCCAGCACCACAAGGGGATCGATATTCCGTGTCATCCGTTCGCCGTCCGTTGCTGACCGCCACCGCCGCGGGGACCCTGCTGGGTGCCCTCTGGTTCGTCCCGTCCGCGAACGCGACAGACGACCTCCCGGCCAGAACGGAGCCTTCGGCCACCCCGAGCTCCCAGGTCACCACCCAGGCGCGAGCGGCCACCGAGGCCTCGTCGACAGCCGTCGAGGGCGCCCGGCTCGCCGACACCGGCAGCTTCGACACCACGCCCTACGTCATCGGGGGCACGGCCTCCCTCGCCCTGGGCGCCGGGTTCGTGGTGTATTCGGTACGTCGGGAACGCCTCGACCTTTGACGGTGGCTTGACGTGTTCTTGACGATGCCTTCATAGTCCGCCCCATGAAGAGATCATCGAGGGCGCGCTTAGGCGCCACAGCGGCCGTGTGCGCGCTGTCCATCGCCCTCATCACCGGTTGCGGCGGGAGTTCGGACGACTCGGACGCCTCCGAGAGCTCGAACAAGCCCTCCTCCTCGCCCGCGAAGACCACGAAGACGCTCACCTCGGCCGAACTGAAGAAGCTGATCGTCACGAAGGCCGACCTCGACGGCTACGACGTCGACTCCGCCGACACCGGGGACCGGTTCGCCGAGTCCAAGGACGAGGTGACGGTGGCGGACGCCAAGTGCGAGCCGATCGCGTACGTACTCACCGGGTTCGCGCCGGGTGAGGAGAGCGCGTTCGTCAGCCGGATGGCCAGCCCCGCGGCCCAAGTGATCACGAGCAAGCCGGAAGAGGGCTCCACCGACCCGCTCGAGGACGCGCTGGGCGCCACGATGACCATCGTCTCCCTCTCCTCCTACGAGGGCGACGGCGCCGAGCGGACCATGAGGGCCCTCGGCGAAGCCGTCGCCGGCTGCACGGGCGGCTTCACCGCGTCGGCAAAGGGCCAGGACACCGAGAAGTTCACCAAGGTCGACACGGAGAAGTCCGTCGCGACCAGTGGCGAGTCGATGGCGTTCGCGGTGACCGGCGCGACCGAGGGCGGCGGCGAGCCGACCGTGCACGCGGAGGTGGTGCGCCACGGCTCCACCATCGCCACGTACTACTCGATCAACCTGGCCGCTCTGGGCGGCGGCAAACAGACGAAGTACAGCGTCCCCGCCGCGATCGTGAAGGCCCAGGCGGCCAAGCTCGCGTGACCCGCCGGGGCCCCGTCGCAGGTACGACGGGGCCCCGCACGTCCTGTCGCCCTCCCGCCTACCGCAGCGGTCCGGTGACCGTCTCCGCCGCGGCGACCAGCCGCCCGTCCCGTACGAAGGCGTCCACCGCGGCCAGGTCGGGCGCCAGGAACCGGTCGGGGCCGGGACCTTGCACCCCCGCCTTCCGTACGGCGTCGATGACCGCCCGGGAGGCGGGCGCCGGGGCCAGTCCCTCGCGCAGCTCCACGGCGCGGGTGGCGGCGTACAGCTCCACGGCGACGACCCGGGTGAGGTTGTCGACGGCGGTGCGCAGCTTGCGGGCGGCCGACCAGCCCATGGAGACGTGGTCCTCCTGCATAGCGGAGGACGGGATCGAGTCCGCCGACGCCGGTACGGCCAGCCGCTTCAGCTCGCTGACCAGCGCGGCCTGCGTGTACTGGGCGATCATCAGCCCGGAGTCCACGCCCGGGTCGTCGGCGAGGAACGGCGGCAGACCGTGGCTGCGGTTCTTGTCGAGCAGCCGGTCGGTACGGCGCTCGGCGATGGAGGCGAGGTCGGCGGCCGCGATGGCGAGGAAGTCGAGGACGTAGGCCACCGGGGCGCCGTGGAAGTTGCCGTTGGACTCCACCCTGCCGTCGGGCAGGACCACGGGGTTGTCCACCGCCGACGCCAGCTCACGCTCGGCGACCAGGCGGGCGTGGGCCATGGTGTCCCGTCCGGCGCCGGCGACCTGCGGGGCGCAGCGCACGGAGTAGGCGTCCTGGACGCGGGGGGCGTCGTCCTGGTGGTGGCCGGTGAGCTGCGAACCCTCCAGCACGGCCAGCATGTTGGCGGCGGCGGCGGCCTGTCCGGGGTGCGGGCGGATGGCGTGCAGCTCGGGGGCGAGGACCTTGTCGGTGCCGAGCAGGGCCTCCAGCGACAGCGCCGCGGTGATGTCGGCGGACTTGTAGAGCGTGTCCAGGTCGGCGAGGGCCATGACCAGCATGCCGAGCATGCCGTCGGTGCCGTTGAGGAGGGCGAGGCCCTCCTTCTCGCGCAGTTCGACGGGCGCGATGCCGTGCTCGGCGAGCAGCTCACCGGCGGGGCGCACGACCCCGTCCGGGCCCTCGGCGTCCCCTTCACCCAGCAGGGTCAGGGCGCAGTGGGACAGCGGGGCCAGGTCGCCGGAGCAGCCGAGGGAGCCGTACTCGTGGACGACCGGGGTGATGCCGGCGTTGAGGACGTCGGCCATGGTCTGTGCGACCTCGGGGCGGACGCCGGTGTGTCCGGAGCAGACGGTCTTCAGCCGCAGGAACATCAGAGCGCGCACGACCTCGCGTTCGACCCGCGGCCCCATCCCGGCGGCGTGCGAGCGGACGATGTTGCGCTGCAGCTGGGCCCGCAGGTCCTGGCTGATGTGCCGGGTCGCCAGCGCGCCGAAGCCGGTGCTCACGCCGTAGACGGGGTCGGGCTTGGCCGCGAGCTGGTCCACGATCCCGCGAGCGGCGGCGAGGGCAAGCACCGCCTCCTCGGAGAGCTCGATCCGGGCATCGGCTCGCGCCACGGCGAGAACGTCGGACGCGGTCACCCCGGACGTCCCCACCACCACAGTGTGCATATCCATATTCAGGAGCGTACGCAGTGAATTCGACGATGTCACCAGTGGAGGCTGGGTTCACCCCTTACCGATGCGTCACACCCGCCGACGACACCCCCCACGCCGACGGACCCCGGAGAGCCGCGTCAGGGACCCGCTGAGGACAATCGCGTCAGGGCCGCCCCCGGAACCGGCGGCGTTCGACGGTCCGCTCGGCGGCGGGGGGCTCGTCGGCCAGCCGTACGACCGGATCGTCGGCGCCCCCGCGCCCGGCGACCACCGGCCGGGTGGCCCGGTCCGCCTTGGCCCGGTACTGGGCCGCGTCGGCGAGCCTGAACAGCCTGCGGGCGGACAGCACGGGCCCGATGGGGTCCTCGGTGGACGCGACCCCGCAGGCCACCCCCTCGCCCAGCTCCAACTCGGCGGCCCGGCGGCAGAGTTCCCTGGCGGCCATGACCACCTCGTCGGCGGGTGACCCGACCGCGAGCAGACAGAACTCGTCGCCGCCCAGACGCGCGGCGAGGGCCCCGGGCAGCATGGCGCCGCACAGCGACAGCACGGACCCGAAGCGTTCGAGGAGCCGATCCCCGACGGCGTGCCCGCGGGTGTCGTTGACGCGCTTGAGCCCGTTCAGATCACAGACGACGAGACTGACGACGATCCCTTCCGTACGGTGCCGCTCCACCGCCTCCTCCAGCCGGACGTCGACCGCGCGGCGGTTGGCGAGGCCGGTGAGGGCGTCGGTGAACGCCAGTCGCCGCACCTCCTCCAGCCGCTCGGTCTGGGCGATACCCGCGGCGACCACGGCGGCCAGGACGGTGGCGAAGTCCGCGTCGCCGCGGTCGAAGACGGGAGCGCCGACCGGGCGGGCCACATACAGCTCCCCCCACGCCAGCCCGTGCAGCACGATCGGCGCCACGACACAGCAGCCGCGCCCCCGGTGGCGCAGGGCGGCGACGCGCTGATGGACGTAACCGGGCCGGCGCCCGGCGGCGGGCCCCTCGGCGGTCTCCACCCAGGCGTGGGGCTCACCGCCCCCCGCCCACCGCTCGTGCAGGAACTCGGTGATCTCGGCGAACTGGTGCACCGGATAGGCCTCGCTCTCCGGGAACTCCTCCTCCCCCGCGGCCCGCTCCCCGACGTTCACCAGCACCCGCAGCCGTCCGAGCTCCCGCTCCCACACCGACAGCGCGGCGAAACTCCCGCCGAGCGCGCGGCGCCCCCCGTTCGCGGCGGCCCGCCACACCTCCCGCGAGCTGTGCGCGGCGGCCATGCCCTGCGCCAACGCGACGACACCCGCGAGCCGACTGTCCTCACCCATCACTCCAGGCTAAGGAGGTTCGGGACGAACAGGACAGTTGATGCGGCGGTGGGGTGAGCGGGGCGCGGCGGGCATCGCGGGGGTGAACCCACGCTCCCCGGCCACCGCGACTCCGCCGCTCGTCGCCGTAGGGGCGGCCCCCCTTGCGCTCCTCGTCGCCGCGGGGGCGGTCGCCCGTCACTCCCCCGGCCACTCCGGCTTGCGCTTCTCGTTGAACGCCGCCACGCCCTCGGCCCGGTCCCCCGAGAACGCCACCGAGCGCCATGCCGCGTCCTCCACCTCCAGCCCGGCCCGAAGATCCAGCCCGTGCCCCAGCCGCAGCGCCCGCTTCGCCGCCCGCAGCCCCACCGGGGAGTTCGCCGCGATCCGCGCCGCCGTCGCCAGCGCTTCCTCCCGGTCCCGCCCCGCCTCCACCAACTGGTCCACCAGCCCCAACGCGTGCGCCTCCTCGGCCTCCACCCGCCGGGCCGTGAAGATCAACTCGGCCGCCCGGGCGGCCCCCACCCGCCGCGGCAGCAGCTGGGTGCCGCCGCCGCCCGGGATGACCCCGACCGACACCTCCGGCAGCCCCACCACGGCCGTGCGGTCCGCCACGATCAGGTCGCAGGCCAGGGCCATCTCGAAGCCGCCGCCCAGCGCGAACCCGTGCACCGCCGCGATCACCGGCACCGGCAGCTGGAGGACGCCGGTGTACGCGCCCCGGGTCACCGGTCGCTGCCGTACCAGATCGGCGTCGGAGAAGGAGTTGCGCTCCTTGAGGTCGGCGCCGACGCAGAACGCACGCTCATGGGTCGAGGTCAGCACGACCACACGTACGTCCCGGTCCTCGGCCAGCGCCGTACAGGCCGCCGTGAGGGACCGGGCCATCCCGGTCGAGACCGCGTTCATGGCCTTGGGCCGGTCCAGGGCCAGCTCCGCGACATGCCCCTGCTCGTGCCGCCGCACCAGCACGAACTCCCCGAACCGTTCCTCGCTCATGACACCCTCCCGGTTAACGACGGTTAACATCCCGTGTCCCGATCATCGCAGCCCGGCCCCCCGGGGGAAAGAGCGGGCGCGGCAGCAGGCTCCCGCGACCCGGCCCGACACCCCGTTCGAGTGAACATCCCTGCCAATCCCCACCGCACCGCCCACAGGAGCGCATAACGTGCGTCCGCCACTGCGCACCGGGGGCGTGAGCGCATGGGGAGGGATCGGGATGACGACGACGTACCGGCCGGCCGAGCCGAAAAGCACCGCGCCACGGGCGGCGACCGCACCACATGCGGCCACCGGGCCTCCCGAGGCGTACGGCACCGACGACCACACCCGCACCGGTACGGGTACGGACGCCGGCCCCGGACCCCGGCTCTGGGCGCCCCGGGGCCGTCACCGCAGGCCCCGCCCCCGCAAGGTGCTGCTAGTCGCGGGAGGTATGGCGCTGGCTGCCGGTGTGCTGAGTCTCGTACGAATGACGCCCGAGTCGGGGGTCGCCGGTCTCGGCACCGCGGAGGCCGAACCCCGCCCGGACACCCCGGCCGGCGACACCGGCACCGGTACGGACCGGGCGACCACGGCCGCCGCAACCGTCTTCCCCGAGGCCAGTCCTTCGGCGACCGTCGCCCTGGGCGGGGCGAGCGCGAACCCGTTACGGGCGGCGCCCACGTCGTCCACGTCGTCCACGTCGTCCACGACCACCGCACCACCGCCGACACCCGCGCCGAGCACCACGACCATCCCAGGCAGCACCAGCATCCCGGACGCCCCGAACCCGACCGGACCCCCGGCACCCGCCGACACTCCCCGGCCGTCGGCCCCCGTCGACACCACCACCCCTCGACCGGCCCGGACACCGTCCCTGAAACCGGCCCCGAGCCGCACCCCGGCGCCCCAGCAGTCCGGGCAGGGGCAGGAGCGGCCCCACCGGCCGGGCGTGTGCGTGCCGATCATCGGCGTGTGCGTCGACCCACTGAACCCCTGAGACAGCGGCGCCCCCGCACGCTCAGGGCGTCGTCCCGTCCCGGCGCGTGAGCAGCCACGGCTCGACCACGCCGAGCCCTCGCACCGGCCGCTGCCACATCGGCTGCAGAGCGAAGCGGTACGTCGGCGGCTCCTCGCCCTCCTTCTCGGCGGTCGCCGCGGCCTCGGCCGCCTCCGCCTCCGAGGCCGGGGCCTCAGCGGTACGGATCAGCTCCTCCGCGAGGGCGCTGTCGACGAGAACGGCGTCACGCGGAGCTATCGACGTCAACCGGGAGGCGAGGTTCACCGTCGTACCGAAGACATCGCCCATTCGGGTGGTCACGGTGCCGAAGGCGATGCCGACCCGCAGCTCGGGCATGGTCTCGTCGTTCGCCATGGTCTCGATCAGGCGCAGCGCGATCTCGGCGGCCACGCCCGCGTCGTCGGCGGCGTACAGCACCTCGTCACCGAGCGTCTTGATGAGCCGTCCGCCGTTCGCCGCGACCAGGTCGGCGGCGGTGGTCTCGAAGGCCTCGACGAGTTCGCCGAGCTCCTCCTCCTCCATCCGCCGGGTCAGCCGCGTGAACCCGACGAGGTCGGCGAAGCCGACGGCGAGACGCCGGTCGACCATCTCCTCGTCGTCGGCGGCCTGGACGACCCGCCCGGCCGAGGCGGCGAGCTGCCGGCGCCAGACGTAGACGAGGAACTCCTCCAGCTCGGGCAGGAGCAGCTCGACGATGGGGTACGTCACCTCGGTGCGCGTCATCCCCGGCTCGGGCGGCTCGGTCAGCCCCTCCAGGAAGGAGTCCATCTGCCACTCGGCGAGCCGGGCCGTGGTCTGGCCGGTGGACCGGGCCACCTGCACGGCCATCGCCTCGCTCAGCAGTCCGGCCTCGACCAGACCGGCGAGCCGGCGCAGCGCCAGCACGTCCGCCTCGGTGAGCGCCTTGGCCTGGCCGATGTCGGCGAAGCCCATCGCCCGCCAGAAGCGCGAGGCCAGCTCCATGGAGACACCCGCGCTTCGGGCCGCCTGGAAGGGGGTGTAGCGCCGCTCGGCGCCCAGGATCAGGTGTTCGAGGCGCAGGGCGAGCGGGTCCCCACCGGGGTCGGAGGCGTCGGGGTCTACCCCCTCGAACGGCGTCGCGTGCGGGGGAGGGTCCACCGGGCCGTCCGCGTCCGCGCCGGAGCCCGTGTCGTCGACGGTCACGCCTGTTGCCCTTCCGATCTGCCACGGTCAGGTATCGACCGGCCTTCACTTTACGGTAGGTGTGCCGCAGCTCACTCCGTCAGGTCGGATGACGGTTCACACGGCCGTCCGGTACCTGGCCGGACGGGCCGTATGTCCTGAGAACCCCTTACGCCGGCCGCAGGTGCACGATGTCTCCCGCCCCCACCGGCTGCTGCACGCCCTCCCCGGTCGCGATCACGAGTCTGCCGTCCCCGTCGACCGCGACCGCCTCGCCCACGATCGACCGGTCCCCCGGCAGCTGGGCCCGTACCGTCCGGCCGAGCGTCGCGCAGCCCGCCGCGTAGGCCTCCTGCAAGCCGCTGAGGCCCGGGTCCCCGCCCGCCTCCCGCCACTTCCCGTACCACTGCTCCAGGGAACGGAGCACGCCCCGCAGCAGTGGATCCCGGTCCGTGCTCACCGCGTCGGCCAGCAGCAGGGACCCGGCCTGCGGCACCGGCAGTTCCTCCGCGCGCAGGGTGACGTTGATGCCGACGCCGACGACGACCCCGTCGTCCGCGGCCCGCTCCGCGAGGATCCCGCCGGCCTTGCGTTCCTCACCGCCCACGGTGACCAGCAGGTCGTTCGGCCACTTCAGGGCCGTGTCCACCCCGGCCGCCCGCGCCAGCCCGGTCGCCACCGCCACCCCGGTCAGCAGCGGCAGCCAGCCCCAGCGGGCCACCGGCACCTCACTCGGCCTCAGCAGCACGGAGAAGAACAGGCCCGAGCGGGCCGGTGCCGTCCACTGCCGGTCGAGGCGACCCCGCCCGGCCGACTGCTCCTCGGCGACCAGGACCGCGCCCTCGCTCGCCTCGCCCGCCGCCGCCCGGGCCACCAGGTCGGAGTTGGTGGAGCCGGTCCGCTCCACCACGTCCACCGACGACCAGAGCCCGCCCTCCCGCACCAGCCCGCGCCGCAGCGCGGCACCGTTGAGGGGCGGCCGGTCCAGGTCCGCCCACCGGCTGTCGTTCGCGTCAGAACCATCTCGCGGCGTCATGCAACCCACCCTAGGTGTGGGAAACGCCGCACTGCCGAACGAGAGGCACCCCACTACTCTACGGATGAGTAACCGTCCCCCCTTCTGAGCAGGCAGGGAGCGCCATCCCGATGTCCGAGCCGGCAGAGCGTCAAGAGATCCCAGGGATCGACATCCACACCACCGCGGGCAAGCTCGCGGATCTCCAGCGCCGTATCGAGGAAGCGACGCACGCCGGCTCCGCACGCGCCGTCGAGAAACAGCACGCCAAGGGCAAGTTGACCGCTCGCGAGCGGATCGACCTGCTGCTCGACGAGGGGTCGTTCGTCGAACTCGACGAGTTCGCCCGGCACCGCTCCACCAACTTCGGCCTGGACGCCAACCGCCCGTACGGGGACGGCGTCGTCACCGGGTACGGCACCGTCGACGGCCGTCCGGTCGCCGTGTTCTCCCAGGACTTCACCGTCTTCGGCGGCGCGCTCGGCGAGGTCTACGGCCAGAAGATCGTCAAGGTGATGGACTTCGCGCTGAAGACCGGTTGTCCGGTCATCGGCATCAACGACTCCGGCGGTGCCCGCATCCAGGAAGGCGTGGCCTCGCTCGGCGCGTACGGCGAGATCTTCCGCCGCAACACCCACGCGAGCGGTGTGATCCCGCAGATCAGCCTGGTCGTCGGGCCCTGCGCCGGCGGAGCCGTGTACTCCCCCGCCATCACCGACTTCACGGTCATGGTCGACCAGACCTCGCACATGTTCATCACCGGCCCGGACGTCATCAAGACGGTCACCGGCGAGGACGTCGGGATGGAGGAGCTCGGCGGCGCCCGTACCCACAACTCCACCTCCGGCGTGGCCCACCACATGGCCGGGGACGAGAAGGACGCCGTCGACTACATCAAGCAACTGCTGTCGTACCTGCCGTCCAACAACCTCTCCGAGGCCCCGGCCTTCCCGGAGGAGGCGGACCTCACCGTCACCGACGAGGACCGCGAGCTGGACGCGATCGTCCCGGACAGCGCGAACCAGCCGTACGACATGCACACGGTGATCGAGCACGTCCTGGACGACACCGAGTTCTTCGAGACCCAGCCGCTGTACGCGCCGAACATCATCACCGGGTACGGGCGGGTCGAGGGCCACCCGGTCGGCATCGTCGCCAACCAGCCGATGCAGTTCGCCGGGTGCCTCGACATCAAGGCCAGCGAGAAGGCGGCCCGATTCGTGCGGACCTGCGACGCCTTCAACATCCCGGTGATCACCTTCGTGGACGTGCCCGGCTTCCTGCCCGGTGTCGACCAGGAGCACGACGGCATCATCCGGCGCGGCGCCAAGCTCATCTACGCCTACGCCGAGGCCACCGTCCCGCTCATCACCGTCATCACCCGCAAGGCCTTCGGCGGCGCCTACGACGTCATGGGCTCCAAGCACCTGGGCGCCGACCTCAACCTGGCCTGGCCCACCGCCCAGATCGCCGTGATGGGCGCCCAGGGCGCGGTCAACATCCTGCACCGCCGCACGATCGCCGAGGCGGCCACCGCGGGCGACCCGGAGGCGACCCGGGCCCAGCTCATCCAGGAGTACGAGGACGCCCTCCTCAACCCCTACATCGCCGCCGAGCGTGGTTACGTCGACGCCGTCATCATGCCGTCGGACACCCGCCGGCACGTCGTACGGGGCCTGCGTCAGCTGCGTACCAAACGCGAGTCGCTGCCGCCCAAGAAGCACGGCAACATCCCCCTCTAGGACCTTCCAGGACCTTCCAGGACGACAGGGAGCCGTCATGAACATCAAGGTCGTACGGGGCAACCCGACCCCCGAGGAGCTGGCCGCCGCCCTGGCGGTGGTCCGAGCCCGCGCCGCGGCGGCGGCCTCGGTGCCGCCGCGCGCGGCGCGGGACAGGGACTCCTGGTCGGACCCGGCCAGGATCGCGTCCCACCGCCTGCCCCAGCCGGGGTCGACGTCCTGGGCCCGCACCTACTGGCCGGGCTGAGCGAGACGTCCCCCGGGGGCGCACGTTCGCAGGGGCGCGCGGGGCCGTGACCGGCGCACGGCCCCACCCGCCCGCCGCCGATTCACCACCACCGCGGGTACCAACTTGAGTACGCGTACTCAGGCGCCCTGCGAGCGGGCACCGCACGCTGGTAACCATGCTGTGGTCCGACCCCGAGAACGAACCGCCCAAGGAACTGCGTGACACGCAGGCCATGCTCCGGCGGCTGGGCGTTCTCGTGGCACTGGCCATGGTGCTGGCGATGATCGTCATCGGACTGCGGTGAGACCCCGGCCCGCCGGGCCGCCGATACGCTGACCGCATGAATGCTCAGCCACGCCGCCGACTTGTGCTCGCCTCCCAGTCCCCCGCCCGGCTCGGACTGCTGCGTCAGGCCGGACTCGACCCCGAGGTGATCGTCAGCGGTGTCGACGAGGACGCCGTCACCGCGCCGACCCCCGCCGAACTGGCGCTCGCCCTGGCCGAGGCGAAGGCCTCCGTGGTCGCGGCGAAGCCCGAGGTACGGGGCGCCCTGGTGATCGGCTGCGACTCGGTGCTCGACCTGGACGGTCAGGCGCTCGGCAAACCGGCGGACGCCGAGGAGGCCACCGCCCGCTGGAAGGCGATGCGCGGACGCGCCGGGACCCTCCAGACGGGCCACTGCGTCTACGACACGAGCAGCGGCCGCCATGTCTCCGCCACCGCCTCCACCGTCGTCCGCTTCGGCGA
Source organism: Streptomyces sp. NPDC006332 (assembly GCF_040612855.1). Taxonomy (NCBI): domain Bacteria; kingdom Bacillati; phylum Actinomycetota; class Actinomycetes; order Kitasatosporales; family Streptomycetaceae; genus Streptomyces; species Streptomyces sp. NPDC006332. The sequence continues at coordinate 7,175 of NZ_JBEXRA010000023.1, read as the reverse complement.
GCCGACCGACGACGAGGTCGCCGCTTACGTCGCCTCGGGCGAACCGCTGTACGTCGCCGGGGCGTTCACCCTGGACGGCCGCTCGGCCCCGTTCATCGACGGCATCGAGGGCGACCACGGCAACGTGATCGGCCTCAGCCTGCCGCTCGTCCGCCGGCTGCTGGCCGAACTGGGCGTCGGAATCACGCAGCTGTGGGCGCCGCCGGAGAAGTGACCGGCGCCGCGAGGCGGGTGGCGGGCGTACTCAGTACGTGCTGGGCGCCGGGGGCGGGGGGATCGGGGAGCCCCCGTCGCCCTTGGCCCCGTTCGGGGTACCGCCCGCGGGCGGCGTGTCGGCGGGCGCGCCGGGGCTGTCGTACGTCATCAGCAGCAGCACGACCAGGCCCAGCATCAGGACCATGAACAGGAACTCGGGCCAGCCCATCAGTCCCCACGCGAACGCGCCGAGCAGCCCGTGCACCACCGCCACGCTGATCAGCAGGACGCGTCCGAGGCCGGCGGGCGCACGGTCACGCACGGCCACCAGCAGCGCGACCAGGCCGCAGAAGGCGAAGTAGAGACCGAAGACGATCCCGCCGATCTTCGACGAGGTGGACATCGTGTCGGGGTCGAGACCGGCCAGGGACATGTCCTGCCGGTCGACGACGATCCCGAGAAACCAGTTCAGCGCGGCGACACCGAGCGCCTCCACGAAGAGCACGACCGCCACGACCCACGCCACCGGCCTGCGCACCACCACCGGTCCACCCACCTTCGACTGCGACCCGAGCACGGCTGCTGTGGCCTGAAGTACGTTCGAGACAGCATGAACGCTACTAACCGGTAAACGTGGGGACAAGAGTCCGGCGGCGGGCAAAGAACCATTGGGCCATTCGTAGGGACTCCACAAAGAAACGTAGTGGGCCGCAGCACGCCACCACAGAGACCTTGACCACATGGGAGGGCTAGGGTTTCCCGGAGGAGTCCCGCGTACCAAGGTGTGACAAGGGATTTCGTCGGTCGAGCAAGCCTCGTATAACGCTCCGTGTGGGCAAGCTCACCAAAGGGGACGGGTCGAAGTGTCGTGTTGGCTGTCCCTAAACTCGGCTTGTTTCAAGGAGGGAGCCTCAATCGTGCGCAAGGTGCTCATCGCCAACCGTGGCGAAATCGCTGTCCGCGTGGCCCGGGCCTGCCGGGATGCCGGTATCGCGAGCGTGGCCGTATACGCCGACCCGGACCGGGACGCTCTGCATGTCCGCGCTGCGGATGAGGCGTTCGCCCTGGGCGGTGACACTCCCGCGACCAGCTACCTCGACATCGAGAAGGTGCTGAACGCCGCGCGCGAGTCCGGCGCCGACGCCATCCACCCCGGATACGGCTTCCTCTCGGAGAACGCCGAGTTCGCGCAGGCGGTCCTGGACGCGGACCTGATCTGGATCGGCCCGCCGCCGCAGGCCATCCGTGACCTCGGTGACAAGGTCGCCGCCCGGCACATCGCCCACCGGGCCGGCGCGCCCCTGGTCGCCGGTACGCCCGACCCGGTGTCCGGTTCCGAGGAGGTCGTCGCCTTCGCTCAGGAGCACGGCCTGCCCATCGCGATCAAGGCCGCCTTCGGCGGTGGCGGCCGCGGTCTGAAGGTCGCCCGGACGCTGGAAGAAGTCCCCGAGCTCTACGACTCGGCCGTCCGCGAGGCGGTCGCCGCCTTCGGCCGGGGCGAGTGCTTCGTCGAGCGCTACCTGGACAAGCCCCGGCACGTGGAGACCCAGTGCCTGGCCGACCAGCACGGCAACGTGGTCGTCGTCTCCACCCGTGACTGCTCCCTCCAGCGTCGCCACCAGAAGCTGGTCGAGGAGGCCCCGGCGCCGTTCCTCTCCGAGGCGCAGGTCGCCGAGCTGTACTCCTCCTCGAAGGCGATCCTGAAGGAGGCCGGCTACGTCGGCGCCGGCACCGTCGAGTTCCTGGTCGGCCTCGACGGCACGATCTCCTTCCTGGAGGTCAACACCCGCCTCCAGGTGGAGCACCCGGTCACCGAGGAGGTCGCCGGCATCGACCTGGTGCGCGAGATGTTCCGTATCGCGGACGGCGAGGAGCTGGGCTACGGCGATCCCGAGCTGCGCGGCCACTCCTTCGAGTTCCGCATCAACGGCGAGGACCCGGGCCGCAACTTCCTGCCCGCCCCCGGCACCGTCACCAAGTTCGAGGGGCCCTCCGGTCCCGGCGTGCGCCTGGACGCCGGCGTCGAGTCCGGCTCGGTCATCGGCCCGGCCTGGGACTCCCTGCTCGCCAAGCTGATCGTCACCGGCGCCACCCGCGCGCAGGCCCTTCAGCGTGCCGCCCGCGCCCTGGAGGAGTTCCAGGTCGAGGGCATGGCCACCGCCATCCCGTTCCACCGAGCGGTCGTCAAGGACCCGGCATTCGCCCCCGAACTGACCGGCTCCACCGACCCCTTCACGGTCCACACCCGCTGGATCGAGACCGAGTTCGTCAACGAGATCAAGCCCTTCGCCGCTCCCGCCGACGCGGACACGGACGAGGAGCCGGGCCGCGAGACGGTCGTCGTCGAGGTCGGGGGCAAGCGCCTCGAGGTCTCCCTGCCGGTCTCGCTCGGCATGTCGCTGGCCCGCACCGGCCTCGCCGCGGGTGCCAAGCCCAAGCGCCGCGCGGCCAAGAAGTCCGGCCCCGCGGCCTCCGGCGACACCCTCGCCTCCCCGATGCAGGGCACCATCGTCAAGGTCGCCGTCGAGGAGGGCCAGGAGGTCCAGGAGGGCGACCTGATCGTCGTCCTCGAAGCAATGAAGATGGAACAGCCGCTGAACGCGCACAAGTCCGGCACCATCAAGGGCCTGTCCGCGGACGTCGGCGCGTCCCTCACGTCCGGCGCGCCCATCTGCGAGATCAAGGACTGACACCAACCGAATCGACGCGCCCGGCGGACTGATTTCCCCAGTCCGCCGGGCGCGTTCGTGTGCGACCGCCCCGTCAGCGGCGGCGGAGGTCCGCCACCCGAGCCCGTTCCGCGCCGGGGGCCTGCTCCCCAAGAGCCGTGGCCGAACCCGCCGTACGCAACCCCGGTCCGCCGGGAACCTGACCGCGGCGCGGGCCCGGGACCGGCACGTCCCGACGCTGCCCGCGGCGCGCCGGGACCTGATCACCCCCCGGGTTCTCCGACGCCCCGGTCACGGCGATCTGCACCCCCTGGTCGGCGAGGGCCTGGAGCTCGGTGGCCGCACGGTCGTCGTGGGCGGGCGGTTCGTCCGTGACGAGGCGGGTGATGAAATCGGTCGGCACGGTCTGGAACATGGTGTCGGTGCCGAGCTTGGTGTGGTCGGCGAGGACGACGACCTCGGCGGCGGCCTGCACCAGCGCCCGGTCCACGGACGCCGACAGCATGTTGGACGTGGACAGCCCACGCTCGGCGGTCAGCCCGCTCCCGGACAGGAAGGCCCGGGAGACTCTGAGTCCCTGCAGGGACTGCTCGGCCCCGCTGCCGACGAGGGCGTAGTTGGAGCCACGCAGGGTGCCGCCGGTCATCACGACTTCCACCCGGTTGGCATGGGCCAACGCCTGGGCCACCAGGAGTGAGTTGGTGACGACGGTCAGCCCGGGCACCCGCGCGAGCCGACGGGCCAGCTCCTGCGTGGTGGTACCCGCCCCGACCACGATGGCCTCGCCCTCTTCGACGAAGCTCGCGGCGAGATCGGCGATGGCCGTCTTCTCGGCGGTCGCGAGATGAGATTTCTGCGGAAAACCGGACTCCCGCGTGAACCCGCCCGGTAATACCGCACCGCCATGCCGGCGGTCGAGGAGTCCTTCTGCCTCCAGTGCGCGCACGTCCCGCCGTACGGTCACTTCGGAGGTCTGGACGACGCGGGCGAGTTCACGGAGCGACACGGCCCCGTTCGCTCGCACCATTTCGAGGATCAATTGGCGACGTTCTGCAGCGAACACGAAACTGACAGTAACCCCAACGACCGTCTGGTTTCAGCAGTTTGCGCCGGATAACCGAAGTTGTTCGTACAGCAGGACCGCAAGTGGTATAGGGCCCATTCCTCCCGACTATGCCGCACGCATGCTCGACAACTCGCTGTGACCAGCGAGGAATCGCTTTCGGCCGTCAGCCTCCGTCGTCCGCCTTACGGGTGTGCAACTGGCGGGCGACCTCGGCGATCGAGCCCGACAGGGAGGGATAGACAGTGAACGCGTTCGCGATCTGCTCGACGGTCAGATTGTTGTCGACGGCGAGCGAGATGGGATGGATCAGTTCCGAGGCGCGGGGCGCCACGACGACACCGCCCACCACGATCCCGGTCCCGGGGCGGCAGAAGATCTTGACGAAGCCGTCCCGGATGCCCTGCATCTTCGCCCGCGGGTTGCGCAGCAGGGGCAGCTTCACGACCCGGGCGTCGATCTTCCCGCCGTCGACGTCGGCCTGGCTGTAGCCGACGGTGGCGATCTCGGGGTCGGTGAAGACGTTGGACGAGACGGTCTTCAGGTTCAGCGGGGCCACCGCGTCGCCCAGGAAGTGGTACATGGCGATACGCCCCTGCATGGCCGCCACCGAGGCGAGCGCGAACACCCCGGTCACGTCACCGGCCGCGTACACCCCCGGCGCCGTGGTCCGGGAGACCTTGTCGGTCCAGATGTGACCGGACTCCCGCAGCCTGACCCCGGCCTCCTCCAGCCCCATCCCGGCACTGTTCGGAATGGCGCCGACGGCCATCAGACAGTGCGAGCCGCTGATCACCCGGCCGTCCGCCAGCGTGACCTCGACCCGGTCCCCCACCCGCTTCGCGGACTGGGCCCGGGAGCGCGCCATGACGTTCATGCCCCGGCGCCGGAAGACGTCCTCCAGCACGGCCGCGGCGTCCGGGTCCTCACCCGGCAGCACCCGGTCCCGCGACGACACCAGCGTGACCTTCGACCCGAGCGCCTGGTAGGCCCCGGCGAACTCGGCACCGGTCACACCGGAGCCGACCACTATGAGCTCTTCGGGCAGCTCGGTCAGGTCGTACACCTGGGTCCAGTTCAGGATCCGCTCACCGTCGGGCTGGGCGTCGGGCAGCTCGCGGGGATGACCCCCGGTGGCGATGAGCACCGCGTCCGCGGCGAGCGTCTCCTCGCTCCCGTCCGCGGCCCGCACGATCACCTTCCGCGACCCGTCGAGGGCCTGCATGCCCTCCAGCCGCCCGCGCCCCCGCAGCACCCGGGCGCCGGCCCGGGTCACGGACGCGGTGATGTCGTGCGACTGAGCCAGCGCGAGCCGCTTCACACGCCGGTTGACCTTCCCCAGATCGACCCCCACCACCCGAGCGGCCTGCTCCATGGGCGGGGTGTCGTCGGCGACGATGATGCCCAGTTCCTCGTACGACGAGTCGAAGGTGGTCATCACCTCGGCCGTGGCGATCAGGGTCTTCGACGGCACGCAGTCCGTGAGGACCGACGCCCCGCCCAGACCGTCGCAGTCGACGACGGTCACCTCCGCGCCGAGCTGAGCGGCCACCAGGGCCGCTTCGTATCCGCCGGGTCCGCCACCGATGATCACGATCCGAGTCACATACCCCATTGTCCCGCACGCCCCACCGCACCACCGCCCCGGGGCCCCACCCAAGATGAGCACCGCAACGCACGAGACGGCTGAGGCGCCCGATCCCCCCTGCCGTACCCTCGACCCATGTCGCTCTACGCCGCGTACGCCAGCAACCTCGACGCGCGGCTCATGACGCGCCGTGCCCCGCACTCCCCGCTGCGCGCGACGGGCTGGCTGAACGACTGGCGACTGACCTTCGGCGGCGAGCACATGGGCTGGGAGGGCGCGCTGGCGACGATCGTGGAGGCCCCCGGCGCCCAGGTCTTCGTCGCGCTGTACGACCTCGCGCCCCTCGACGAGGACTCCATGGACCGCTGGGAGGGCGTGGGCCTGGACATCTACCGCCGGATGCGGATGCGCGTGCACACCCTGGAGGGCGAGGAACCCGCCTGGGTCTACGTCCTCAACGGCTACGAGGGCGGCCTTCCCTCGGCCCGCTACCTAGGGGAGATCGCCGACGCCGCCGAGTCCGCAGGCGCCCCCCACGACTACGTGATGGAGCTGCGCAAGCGCCCCTGCTGACGGCCGCCCCCCGCTGGAATCGGAAACGACAAGGCAACGATCGCCCTCCCACAGACCCACTCATCTACGCGCGTAGGCCCAGACCGGCTACTCTCAGGCGCGTGAACGCATCTCTTCTTCCGGACGACATCCAGGGCGACCCGCACGCCGCCGCCGACGCCGCCGCCGCGCGCCTGCGCGCACTGACCGGCGCCGAGACCCACGACGTCGCCCTCGTGATGGGCTCCGGCTGGGCACCGGCCGTGGACGCCCTCGGTGCTCCCGATGCCGAGTTCCTGGTCACCGAGCTGCCCGGATTCCCGCCCCCGGCGGTGGAGGGCCACGGAGGCAAGATCCGCTCGTACACCATCGGCGACAAGCGCGCCTTGGTCTTCCTGGGCCGCACGCACTACTACGAGGGCCGAGGCGTGGCCGCCGTGGCGCACGGAGTCCGCACGGCCGCCGCCGCCGGAAGCAAGACGATCATCCTGACCAACGGCTGCGGCGGCCTCCGCGAGGGCATGCGCCCCGGCCAGCCGGTCCTGATCAGCGACCACATCAACCTGACGGCCACCAGCCCCATCGTCGGCGCCAACTTCGTCGACCTCACCGACCTCTACTCCCCCCGCCTGCGCGCCCTGTGCAAGGAGGTCGACCCGACGCTGGAGGAGGGCGTCTACGCCCAGTTCCCCGGCCCGCACTACGAGACCCCGGCCGAGATCCGCATGGCCCGCGTCATCGGCGCGGACCTGGTGGGCATGTCGACGGTCCTGGAGGCCATCGCCGCACGCGAGGCGGGCGCCGAGGTACTGGGCATCTCCCTGGTGACCAACCTCGCCGCAGGCATGACAGGCGAACCCCTCAACCACGAGGAGGTCCTCCAGGCCGGCCGAGACAGCGCAACCCGCATGGGCTCCCTGCTGGCCCAGCTACTGAACCGCCTGTAAGGCCCCCCGCGTACGGGCAGCCGCACCCGCCCACGGCACGCAGGGAGCGGATCGCCGCACCCGCGCACGGCGCGAAGGGGACGGGTCGGGGGTGTCCGCCCGCAGCGGTTGTCGCGTCAACACCGCCAAGTCGGTGAGAAACCGATTCCGCGACGTTCCGA